>CANDKY010000153.1 GCA_947385425.1 uncultured Lachnospiraceae bacterium
CTGTGCAGCCAGGGGCAGCCGGGAGGGCACAGGGCGCCAACCGCACAGGTGGAAATGCTTTCCGGCAGATGGCGGGAATGATTTTTCAAATACGTTCTAATATTATAGAGGTCCGGGCGTTTTGTCAATAGGCTGCGGGCAGGTTGGGCGAGGCGGAAATGCACCGTGCGCAGGGAGGTATTGGCATTGGCAATGTCGGAATAGGGTACGAGGAGGGTGAGGCAGCAGTCCCCGTTTTCCAGTCCCCGGGACAGGGCAAACATTTCCTCGCCGTTGACAAGCTCCCGCGCATAAGGGGATTCTTTCTGCTGTCCGGGCGGCGTAATGGTGCAGGCAGGCTGGCCGCTGCAGTACAGGCTGCCGTCCTCGCCGGAAAAAACAAGGCGGGCTCTGTCCTCATCCCCGGTAAGGGAGTTTAAAAGCGTATCCAGGCTGACCCATGCGCCCATGTAGGCATTGTCAATATATAAAATACGGAACAGATAGTAGATACCTTCGGTTTCCACGACCGTCCAGGAAGAGAGGTTTGGGGCTTCCTGTGTGACCGTTTGGCGGATAACCTGGCGCAAAGACAGGGAATCTGCCAGGAAGTTCTGGGTGATCAACTGTTCTTTGGCGGAAAGGTAGCAGAAAAAGCCGTTGGCGGTATAAATGCTCATGGCATTCCTTAAATCGGACTGGAGCTGGGATAACGCCCGGAACCACTCGGTCGTGTTCTGGGGTGTGTTTTTCAGCGTAAAAAGGGCGCTGTTGTTTATTGCCAGGGTGTACAGGCAGGTTTCCGTCCGGTCCAGGGTATCTTCGAGATGCTTCTGATACAGGATTAGCGTATCCTCTGTGTTGCGGTAAACGTTTTTGCGCAGCAGGGAGAAGGCCGAAAAATTGTTGTAGGCCACAAGCGTGCCAAACAGGAAGATCAGCAGCAGGAGAAGCAGATAAATGCGGAAACGCAGGGAGTGTGAGTGGAAATAATTTTGTATGGTTTTCATAGTTTTACCTCTGGCTATTTATGGAATCCTGATTATAAAACAGTTATAGGATTATTATATAGGATAATATAGTTTTGGTAGTAGAACAAAACTGTTTATTTTTGACAGAAATGTGTCAATTTCAGAGTGTCCGTATTTACTTTTCCGGAAAAAGCATGTATAATTGCAGACGGGAATAGTATAAGGACAGTATCCGGAAGCGCGGGGACGTTTCGGTGGGAAGGTTCTGGTAATAACCCGTGTCTTGCAGCGGATGGAAATATAAGGATAAAGGAGAGAGCATAATGAGCAAAAAACCGACAGTATTAATGATTCTGGATGGCTATGGACTGAATGAGAGGAAGGACGGCAATGCCGTGGCGGAAGCGAATACGCCCGTGATGGATAAGCTGATGGCGGAGTATCCTTTTGTAAAGGGCAATGCCAGCGGTATGGCGGTAGGGCTTCCCGACGGGCAGATGGGAAATTCCGAGGTAGGGCACCTGAATATGGGCGCGGGGCGTATCGTATACCAGGAGTTAACGAGAATCACGAAAGAAATCCAGGACGGGACTTTCTTTGAAAACCCGGCCCTGCTGGATGCGGTGAAAAACTGTAAGGAAAATGATTCCGCACTGCATATGTACGGGCTGGTATCCGACGGCGGCGTGCACAGCCACAATACCCATATTTACGGCCTTCTGGAGCTGGCAAAGAGGAACGGGCTGTCCAAGGTGTATGTACATTGCTTCCTGGACGGCAGGGATACGCCCCCGGAAAGCGGGAAGGGCTTCGTGGAAGAGCTGGAAGCGAAAATGAAGGAGATCGGTGTCGGCGAAGTGGCGTCGGTGATGGGGCGTTATTATGCCATGGACCGCGACAATAATTATGACCGTGTGAAGCTGGCGTATGATGCGCTGACCAAAGGCGAAGGGCTGACAGCGGCGAGCGGCCCGGCAGGGATTGAGGAGTCTTACGGGAGAAAGGAAAGCGATGAGTTTGTAAAACCTACGGTTGTGGTAAAGGACGGCGCGCCGGTGGCTACAATCAAGGATAAGGATTCCGTGGTATTCTTTAATTTCCGCCCTGACCGTGCGAGGGAAATTACAAGATGTTTCTGCGATAATGAGTTTACGGCTTTTGACAGGGGCGACAGGCTGGACATTACTTATGTATGCTTCTCCGATTATGACCCGACAATCCCGAACAAGGAAGTTGCTTTCCATAAAATTACCGTGACCAATACCTTTGGCGAGTGGCTGGCGGCAAATCATATGAAGCAGGCAAGGATTGCGGAGACGGAAAAATATGCCCATGTAACGTTCTTCTTTAACGGCGGCGTGGAAGAGCCCAATGAAGGGGAGGACAGGATCCTTGTAAATTCCCCGAAGGATGTGGCTACTTATGACCTGAAACCGCAGATGAGCGCATATGAGGTATGCGACAAGCTGACAGGGGCGATCCGGTCGGGGGATTATGATGTAATTATCATCAATTTTGCAAACCCGGATATGGTTGGGCATACAGGAGTGGAAGCTGCGGCCATCAAGGCGGTGGAGGCAGTGGATGAGTGTGTAGGCAAAGCGGTGGAAGCCATCAAAGAGGTGGGCGGCGTGATGTTCATCTGTGCGGATCACGGCAATGCGGAGCAGTTGGTGGATTATGAGACAGGGGAGCCTTTCACTGCCCATACGACGAACCCTGTACCGTTTATCCTTGTAAATTATGACCCGGCATATACGCTGCGCGAGGGCGGCTGCCTGGCGGATATCATTCCTACCATGATTGAGATTATGGGCATGGAACAGCCGGAAGAGATGACGGGGAAATCCCTGCTGATAAAGAAATAACACTATGGGACGGTGTGACGGGGAAATCCCTGCTGATTAAAGAAATAACAGATGCCAATATCTGGAAAGGGCGCAGGTTTATGCCTGCGCCTTTTATCTTTATGCACAGGGGTGCGTAAGGAAATTAGCAGCTTTGCTGCACGCACCCCGCGCGGCGAGTAGGGGGAAAAGCCTCCCCAACTCGATTGCACACGGGGCTATGTTATTGCATATCTGCAGAGGGCGGTAATCGGGGAAGAAGAACCGGACGCTGAAACCATAGCAGCGATGCGGGAACTGGAAAATGGCGGTGGTATGGTTTTTAAAGGTTCGGTACATGATTTTATTTCCGCAATGCCGGAGGGTTAGAAAATGTATGAGGCGGCTGATTTATCGATACAAAGGGGAATATTTGGAACTTTTCAGAATGCAATGTCATTAACTTAAGCTTTCCAGAGCGCCGCAGACCACATATCTCATCCGGACGCGCTTTCGCTCAGCGGCAGACGCAACGGTACTAACACTACATTACATGTAGTGTAGCGCCAAAACACGGCGCCTAAGTGCCGGCGTCTTTCAATGGTCCGGATTGAGATATATGGTCTGCAGCGCCCCGAAAAGCTTAAGTTAATGACAGTGTTTCAGAATGGGGACACATTCGGATTTGTTTGAGGGATAAACGAAAGCCGGGAGAAGATCCGGCAGGGAGGTTTGTATATGGCAAGAGTTGCGGTGATCGGCGGCGGGGCTGCCGGGATGATGGCGGCGATTGCGGCAGCGGGGAACGGTGCAGAGGTTACGGTATATGAGAAAAATGACCGTGTGGGCAAGAAGATCCTGGCGACCGGAAACGGAAAATGTAATTTTTCCAACCGGGATTTTTCAGTGGGGTATTATAACGGAAACGGGCTGAAAGGTGCGGACTGCCGCAGGCTGGAGCATTTTTTCCGGCAGTTTTCTATGGAAGATGCGGTGAATTTTTTTGAAATGGCGGGGATGCTGGTGAAGGAGAAGAACGGTTATCTGTATCCGTGGTCGGAGCAGGCATCTACGGTTTTGGATATTTTAAGGCTGGAGTTAAGGCGGCTTAAGGTGGAAGTAAGGACTTTAGCTGAAATTGACGGAATAAATGAAATAGACAGATTAAATGGAACTGATGGAATAAGTGGAATCGGCGGAATAAATGGAACTGATGGAATAAGTGGAATCAGCGGAATAAATGGAATAGACGGAGTAAATGGAATCGGTGCAACAGGTGGAATAGAAGAGAAAACAGAAGGAGTACGGGAAAAAAATGAAAGAAAAGTGACGTTGCAGGGGGGCGGAGGACGGAAATTCCGGCTGCTCCCATTTGAGGACGATGGCATTTACGATGCGGTAGTGGTGGCCTGCGGTGGCTGTGCGGCGGCGAAAACAGGGTCGGACGGCGGCGGATATAAACTGGCAGGGCAATTAGGGCATCGCATAGTGCCTACCGTACCGTCCCTTGTGCAGCTACGGTGCAGCGATGGTTTTTTTAAGATAGTGGCAGGGGTAAGGTGCGAGGCGGGAATTACATTATATGCCGGGGCAGGAACCGCTGGGAGGGAGCGGGTACAGGAGGAACGCGGGGAGCTTCAGTTTACGGACTATGGAATAAGCGGGATACCGGTCTTTCAACTGAGCCGCCAGGCCGCTTATCTGCTGAGGGAAAAGAAAACTGTGACAACGTCCATTGATTTTTTCCCGTGCATGGACAGGCAGGAATTTGAAGAACTGTGCGCAAAACGCCTTTCCGGTGCGAAAGGAAAGAATATGGAAGAGTTTTTGCTTGGAATGGCGAATAAGAAGATAAATTTGTTAATGTTAAAGCTGGCGGGGCTGAAACCGGAGCAAAAGACCGGGGCGGCAGGGCGGAAAGAATTGAAAAGGCTGCTCTTTTCCTACCGGGCGCTGCAGGTGCATGTATCGGCGGCAAATTCGTTTGAACAGGCACAGGTTACAGCCGGAGGGGTGGATATGGCGGAGATATCGGACAAACTTTCCTCAGTAAAAGTTCCCGGTGTCTACTTCGCGGGAGAGGTACTAGATGTGGACGGAAGATGCGGCGGCTACAATTTACAGTGGGCCTGGACAAGCGGCTACATTGCCGGGAAAAATGCCGCGTTAGGACTGGATTGGCACTGAACCGTCACACGCGGAACTGGAAGCCAAACAGCGAGTGGCTGTACAGTGCCCGGAATAAAAAGCGGACATGCACTTTATGGCCGATTTTTATTCCATAGCGTTGGGCACTGAACCGTCACACGCGGAACTGGAATAAGGAGACAGGACATGATTAGGATCAGTCAGATAAAGTTAAGGCCGGGCCAGAGGCCGGAGGAATTGGAGAGGAAAATAAGGAAGGTTTTAAGGCTGGCTGAGAAAGAGGAGTTTCAGTGGCGGATTGCAAAGAGTTCCATTGATGCGAGGAAGAAGCCGGATATTTTCATTAGCTATACGGTAGAGGTGGAAGGGTTGGCGGAACAGGCGGTGATGAAACGCTGCAGGGACAAATCGGCCGGCATTGCGGAACCGATCCGCTATCGGTTCCCTCCGTCAGGGATAAGGGAATTATCCGGGCGGCCGGTTATTGTGGGGATGGGCCCGGCAGGACTATTCTGCGGATATATGCTGGCGCGTTACGGGTATCGTCCAATTTTGCTGGAGCGGGGCCGGGAGGTGGAAGAACGGCGCAGGGCAGTAGAAACCTTCTGGGAAACGGGCATACTGGATCCGGAATGCAATGTACAGTTCGGGGAGGGCGGCGCAGGGACATTTTCGGACGGAAAGCTGAATACGCTGGTGAAGGACAAAGAGGGAAGGAATCAGGAAGTGCTCCGTATTTTGGCAGAAGAAGGTGCGCCGGAGAGTATTTTATATGAGGGGAAGCCCCATATCGGAACGGATATTCTGTCCAAAGTGGTAAAACATATGCGCCAGACGATTGAAGCCTGCGGAGGTGAAGTAAGGTTCCGGACGAAGATGGAGAAGCTGTTGGTGAAGGACGGTAAAACAGCAGGGATCCTTGTGGAAGAAAATACGGATACGCCAAGGCAGGAAATCATTGAGACGGATGTTGTCGTGCTTGCCATCGGGCACAGCGCCAGGGATACTTTTCAGATGTTGTACGACAGCAAGGTGCCGATGGAAGCCAAAGCATTTGCCGTGGGGCTCCGTGTGGAGCATCCGCAGAAGCTTGTCAATTTATCCCAATATGGGGTGGAGGCGCCGGAAAACCTTCCTCCGGCGTCCTATAAGCTTACGGCCCGGTCGGAAGAGGGGCGGGGGATTTATACTTTCTGTATGTGCCCGGGCGGTTATGTGGTGAATGCGTCTTCGGAAAAAGGAAGGCTGGCGGTCAATGGGATGAGTTACAGCGGCAGGGACGGGGAAAACGCCAACAGTGCGGTGGTGGTATCCGTTACACCAAAAGACTATGGGAGCAGCCATCCGCTGGGAGGGCTTTTTTTCCAGCGCAGGCTGGAGGAAAGGGCTTATGAAGTGGGAAAAGGGAAAGTTCCGGTAGAGTATTACGGGGATTTTAAATGCGAGGTAAAGGGAAAGGGCCATGATATCGGCCGGGATAACGGAGGACAGGAGCGTGATTTAAGCCGGAAAAGCGGCGGCCCAGTGCAGGCGGCGGGCTGGGAAAGCCGGGAAGCGCTGCAGGGAGGATGCGTGGAGGAAGGATACGGCCAGGCAGGGAACTGTGCGGAAGAACCGCGTGGCGGAGTGCGGGAAACAGAGTATATGCCGCAGATAAAAGGGCAGTGGCAGTTTGCCCCGGTGCATGAGATTATGCCCGATGCATTGAACCGGGCTTTTATAGAAGGCATGGAAGCTTTCGGCCGTACGGTGGAAGGGTTTGCGTCGGATCAGGTGCTTCTTTCCGGGATTGAGAGCCGGACATCGTCCCCGGTGCGGATACACCGGGATGGCTCCGGGCAGTCTGCAATCCGGGGATTGTATCCGTGCGGGGAAGGCGCCGGTTATGCCGGGGGAATAACTTCGGCGGCAATGGACGGGATGCGCATTGCAGAGCTGATTGCGGGGGAATATAAGCCGTTGGAAAAAAGAGGGATGGAAAGTAAAAAGTAAGGCTGCGGGCGCGGGCAAAGTGTTTAAGCAGATGGCACCGGATCGGCGGAATGATTAGAAAAGGAGAAAGGGAAATGGATGAAAGCCGGAAAAAGAAATGCAGGGAAGCATTGAAGGATAAAAAGAGGATTGTAGTGAAAATAGGTTCTTCTTCGCTGCAGCATCCGGAAACGGGGGATTTGGATTACACAAAACTGGATGTGCTGGTGAGGGAGCTTTGCGATATGCGGAACCGGGGGAAGGATGTAGTATTAGTCACTTCAGGGGCCATTGCCGTCGGGAAGAAGGCGTTACCTGTTTCAAATGTGGAATACCGGGCGGATAGCCCGATTGCGGTAAAGCAGGCATGCGCGGCGGTGGGGCAGGCGAGGCTGATGATGACCTATCAGAAGATTTTTGCGGAATATAACCAGGTGGCGGCGCAGATACTGATGACAAAGAATACGATTGTGGACAACCTGAACCGGTATAATGCGCACAATACTTTCTCGGAATTATTCCGTCTCGGCGTCATTTCCATAGTAAACGAGAATGATACGGTTGCCACCTATGAAATTGAATTTGGGGATAATGACAGCCTGTCGGCTATTGTGGCCGCTTTGGTGGAGGCGGATCTGCTGATATTGCTTTCTGATATTGACGGGCTGTATACGGATGATCCGAGGAAAAATGCGGAGGCAAAGTTTATTGATGTGGTGGAAGAACTGACGGAGGAACTGATGGATATGGGGAAGCCTTCGACGGGAAGCGAAGTGGGGACGGGAGGGATGAATACCAAACTGATCGCCGCAAAGATAGCAACCCACTCAAATATCGATATGGTGATTGCCAACAGCAGGGATATAAAAGTGCTGCACCGTATTTTGGACGGGCAGAATATCGGTACTTTGTTCCTGGGCAAAGAGAAGGTATATTTTGATTTGCCGGAATTTGTAGAAAATATGTAGTTTGAAGGAAAGTATTGCAGGCAGGAAGGAGTTTGCGGCTTATGGCAGGGATGGAAGATAAGATAAAGAGGATTAACGAGTTATATCGGAAGTCGAAGGCGGAAGGGCTGAGCGAGGCGGAGAAGAAGGAACAGGCGGCGCTGCGCAGTGAGTATATTGCGAAGGTGCGGGCGAACCTGCGCGGGCAGTTGGACAATATTGACATTCAGGAGACGGACGGTTCCGTCACCAATCTGGGGGAAAAATATGGAAACAAAGGCACTCATTAGGCGGCGGATACTGGAATTGCGGGATGGTATGGACGCGGAGGAGCGTGAGCGGAAAAGTTCGCTGATTGCCGGGAGGGTTATGGATCATCCGGCATTTAAAGAGGCGGCCTGTATATTGTGCTATGCCAGTTATAAAAGCGAAGCGGATACTTTTAGCCTGATGGGACATGCCCTGGCGATGGGGAAAAAGGTGTTTTGCCCGAAAGTCCATGGGAAGGAAATGGAGTTTTACCGCATTTTTGCTATGGATGATCTGAAAAAAGGATATAAGGGGATCCGGGAACCGCGGGGGGAGGGGGAAAGGTTATTTACGCCCGGGATGGCTGCGGAGGAGAAATGCCTGATGGTTATGCCCGGAAGTGTTTTTGACAGGGATAGGAACCGCATCGGTTACGGAGGGGGATATTATGACCGGTATCTGGCTGGCCATGCAGGGATTGCCACTGTGGCCGTATGTTTTGATATGCAGGTGCTGGAGAAGGTCCCGTCGGATGTATATGACCGGAAACCGGATATGGTGCTGACGGAAAGGGGGATTTATATATGAGCCCTATCCGGCCGGAAATCAGGACTCTGTCCTGTTCCGGGATCCTTCAGGATAATTATTGCTTCTTTGCCATAGGCACAATTTGTAAAGTGTATCCCAAGGGAGTTAAAATTTTCAAAAGACTGTCAATCTGAGGAGAATGGACAGAAGATTCTATCCGTGCTATGACAGGTTGTTTGACATTGCACATCTCGGCTAATTGGGATTGTGTAAGCCCTTTTTCTTCACGTATAGCCACCATTGTACGAATCAGGTCTTTTTCCAGTGCAATAGCATTTTGGTTTTCTTTGTCGATAGACAAATCATTTTTTAATTCTTTCCATGTAGTCATATTATTCATTCCTTTCCAAAAAATCTTTCAAATTTCTTTTAGCTTGTTCTATTTCGTGTTTAGGTGTTTTTTGCGTCTTTTTGATAAAGTGGTGAAGAATGATAAACTTGTTATCTTTATAATATGCATAAAGAAACCTGTTTTTTAATGGCCGTAGTTCCCATATTTCGCCATCCAGATGTTTTGTCATCGGCTCGCCAATCCTTGTTCCAAATTCCTCAAGCATATCCATATATGCTACAATTTTATTGAAATTGATTCGGCATTCTTTGCTTGTAGCAGCTTTGGCATTTAATTCTTTAATATAATCGGCTATTTCAGACTTTCCATTTTGTCTTCGTAAAATTCAATTTCGTACATAGTGTTTCCCTTTCTTAATGATATTATAGCAAATTTGTTATAATATTTCAATAATAGCCAGGAGCTTTTTGGGATATTGTCATAAAGAGTTACAGTTCACCCGAAAAGCTTAAGTTAATAACGTTGGTTCCCACCTATGCGCGGCAGATCCGCACGACGGGCCCTGTGCGGGGGAATATCCTGCAAAGGGTAATCTCCTGAACCAATGTCATTAACTTAAGCTTTTCGGGGTGTTGCAGACCATATATCTCAATC
>CANDKY010000154.1 GCA_947385425.1 uncultured Lachnospiraceae bacterium
GGGGTGCGTGCAGCAAAGCTGCTAATTTCCTTACGCACCCCTGTGCATAAAAAAGACGGCCTCCGGAATATTTACTTCCGGGGCTGTCCTCTTTTGCCGATCACATATCCATACCGGAAATTTTCCACTCCCGGCCTTTTATTTTCCATACCGTGATGCAGGAATATTAATCCTGTACATAAGGCATCAAAGACAAATGGCGTGCCCGCTTAATCGCAACGGTAAGGGCTCTCTGATGCTTTGCACAGTTTCCGGTAATCCTTCTGGGAAGGATCTTCCCTCTTTCCGTAATATATCTTTTCAGCTTATTCACATCTTTATAATCAATCACATTGTCTTTCCCGCAAAATACGCAGACCTTTTTCCTTCTGCGCATACCGCCTTTTCTCCTCATGGGAGAATCCGACTTCTCTGCTTTATTATAAGCCATAATACATGCCTCCTATCTATAATTCATTGTCAGTTAAACGGCAGCTCTTCATCTATACCATCCGGTATATTCATAAAGCCATCGCCGGCCGCCATAGGCGCCGGTGCAGGCCTGCCTGAGCCGGAGAAACCGCTGTTGCCGGCATAACCCCCGTCACCGCCGGAACTGTTCTTGCTCTCCGCAAATTCCTGATCTTCTACAACCACTTCCGTTGTATATACTTTTACGCCGTCCCTGTTGGTATAACTGCCTGTCTGGATACGCCCGGATACCGCGATCTTGGTTCCCTTATGCAGATACCTTTCTGCAAACTCACCGCTCTTTCCAAACGCCACGCAACTGATAAAATCCGCAGTTGCGTCATCGTTCCCGTTCCTGTTAAAACGGCGGTCTACCGCCAATGTGTATCTGGCAATCGCCAATGGAGGTTCCCCCTGGGAATACCTCACCTCAGGATCCCTCGTCAGGCGCCCCATAAGTATTACTTTATTCATACATTCTCCTGTTCTCTATGCCTCGTCCTGCCTTACGCACAAATATCTGATTACATTGTCCATAATACGGACCCTGTTTTCGATTTCAATCGGAACAGTACTCTCAGCATCGAAATGGATAAAATAAAAGAAAGCTTCCTTCATTTTCTGAATCTCATAAGCAAGCCTCTTCTTACCCCATTCATCAACATCCGTAATCTGCCCGCCAAATCTTTCGATAAGGGCTTTACATTTTTCAATCACTGCCGCCCTTTCCTCATCTTCGATTTTTGCACTGACAACAACGGCTAATTCATACTTGTTCATGTGCTTACCTCCTTTTGGTCTCTGGCCCCCGCCCAACCGGGAGCAAGGAATTTGAAATATATCACGAGTTAATATCATAGCATACAAATCCAATATTTTCAAGGTTTTTGCATGATTTCCTTCACATTTTTTTCTAATGCCCTCCGCGCGATCATAATCTGATGACCGCACCCCATACATTTCAGCCGGAAATCCGCCCCGCTGCGCAGAACCTCCCACTCGCTGCTGCCGCATGGATGCTTTTTTTTCAACCGCAGCACATTCCCAACCTGTATATCCATACCTGCCGTCCTCCCCGCAAAATGCCATTGCCTTACAAACCGCCCACCTGTGCGTTTGGCATCCTGTCCCCTCCCGGCTGCCCCTGGCTGCGCAGGAGAAGAAAAATCCCTTCAAAAAAATGATGAGATTTCTTACGGCTTTTCCGGATAGATTTGCTGCTGTTTTTGGCGGAGTCACCGCCTGGCAGCAAATCTATCCGGAAAAACCGTTAGAAATATCTCATTTTTGCAGTTGGATTTTTCTTCTCCTGCGCAGCCAGGGGCAGCCGGGAGGGGCAGTGTGCCAAACGCACAGGTAAAATGTTTTTATAACTGCCCGAAAATCTCCCCGATCGCTCCCTGCACAACCAGGTCTGCCACATCATCCCGTGCCGTAGCGGTCTTATTCACCAGCACCAGCTTATTGCCGTTATAATAGTCAATCAGCCCTGCCGCCGGATAAACAACCAGGGAAGTCCCCCCTATGATCAGCACATCCGCATTTTTAATAAAACTTACCGCTTCCGATAAAATCCCCTGATCCAGCCCTTCTTCGTACAGCACCACATCCGGCTTGACGGGGCCCCCGCAGGCATCGCATACCGGCACCCCTTCCGATTCCCTGATATAATCCACATCAAAAAACTTACCGCATTCCTCACAGTAATTACGAAGCGTGGAACCATGCAGCTCCAGCACCTTTTTACTGCCCGCCGCCTGGTGCAACCCGTCAATATTCTGAGTAATGACCGCTTTCAGTTTCCCTTCCTTTTCCCACTGTGCCAGCTTCTTATGGGCAGTGTTGGGTTTTGCCTCAAACCCAATCAGCTTATCCCTGTAAAACCGATAAAATTCATCCGGCTTCCTCCGATAAAAGGTATGGCTCAGAATCGTTTCCGGCGGATAATCATACTTTTGATGGTACAGCCCATCCACACTCCTGAAGTCCGGAATCCCGCTCTCCGTAGAAACCCCCGCGCCTCCGAAAAATACAATGTTACTGCTCCCCTCAACCATTTGCTTCAACTGTTCTGTCGGACTCATAACTGCACTCCCGCCTTTCTATACTAAATTAATAATTAAACATTGATAACTCATAAATTCCCTGCCAGAAAATCCTTCATTACCCCCATAAATTCCCTCAGCATATTATTGGGCTGCATCGCAAACTCGGAAGGCGCCGCAATCCCGTACACATGGCTGTATCCGCTCTTCTTTGCGATATGCGTTGCCCGGAATATATGGAAGTTATTTGTGACAATACCGACTAAATCCCGCCCTTTATCTAAAAAGGCACTGCTGAAATCAATATTCTGGCTGGTATTGCGCGACTGATCCTCCTTTATAATGCGCTCCGCCGCGATCCCTTTCCCCACAAGATAATCATACATTCCCTGCGCTTCGCTGATATGTTCATCGGCTCCCTGCCCTCCCGACACTATGACAACCGTATCAGGATTTTCCATCAGATAATCATACGCCTTATCAAGCCGCATCTTCAATACCCTGCTCGGCCCCTCTGCCTTCATCTGCGCGCCAAGCACAATAATATAATCCAGTTTACCCTTCCCCTCTGCCATAAATCCGCTCAGGATACATCCTTCCACAAAGACAAACAATACGCATCCCAGACAAAACAGCACCAAAGCCGCCCGCCGCAGCCATACCGGAAAACACGGGATAAGGATCCCCTTTTCCATGCAGACACCCCATACAGCCAAAGCTGCTCCTATAAACAGCCATATAAAGTAAAAATTTGTACCATGAAAACCAATAATCCGTATCGCCAGAAAATAAACAATACACAAAATGCCCGCTATTATCGCAGCCCTATACATATACTTCATACCGTTTTCCCCTTAAACATCAAACTTCATAATAAAGGGTTCCTCCCTGCTGCAGGCTTTCCATTCCGGCAGTCCCTCTCCATTCGGATTTCCTTTCTCCATAAAGTTCGTCCAATAATCCAGCATCCGCACGCTTAAACACGCATCTGCCTCTGTCAGCGGACGCCAGCATCGTCCAAACGTACCGAACATATACCATAATTCCGCGGAATGGAATGCCCCTGCGGAGTCTCCCGGAAGCTGCCTGGTAAAATAATATACATAGGACGGCCTGCCGTACAATTCCTCCATTTTATGGCTGAACGCCATACAGCCCTCATACAGCATCCCTTTTCTTCCCGCCTTCCTGTCCTCATCCGTCATCATGATATCGTCTTTATTGCTTCCGAGCATATAAGGGATGTCCAGGATCTTCTTCCGGTCTATAGTATCATAATACCCCTGCTTTAACACGTATCCATCTATATTAGGGATAAAAACCAGCCCCAGCCCGGACGCTGCCGTCTCCTCCAACATTCTCCGCAATGGCTCCATCAGTTCCTTTGCAGGCATGGCGCGCAGTTCCTTCAAATCCTTTGCCCCCGTATATCTGACAAAGCTTTCCCCATAGGTAAATGCCTCCTTTAACGGCATATCACGGTGCAGCCCGTTTCCATAGCTTCCTCCGCTCTGCAGGATAGCTTTCGCTGCCATATTCCCCACAAGCTCCGAAGATACCAGTGTCTGCACACTCATCGCGCCCGCAGACTGCCCCATCACAGTTATATTACCCCTGTCTCCGCCAAACGCCTCAATATTCTCATATACCCACTTCAGCGCCGCAATCTGATCCAATATCCCGTAATTGCCTGATATCCCCTGTCCATTTTCCGCACTGAGCCATGGATGCGCAAGGAATCCAAAGACATTCAGCCGGTAATTAAAAGTCACGAGGATAACCCCCCGCTTCGCATATGCCTCACCGTCAAACTCCATTTCACTTCCATAGCCGCCCAGAAAAGCTCCTCCATGAATCCAGAATGCCACCGGCAGCTTCCCGCCTTCACCATGTTCCGGCATCCAAATGTTCAGATATAGGCAGTCCTCACTGTCGGGCACATCATATTCCGGATTCCCGTAAAATTCTTTGTCGTAGAACCCTACGCACCGCTCCCCATCTTGGACTCCTCTGCCGGAAAAGCGGTCTGCCTCATAGATCCCGTCCCATGCCTCCTTCTCCTCCGGTGCCTTCCACCGCAGTTCCCCCACCGGAGGCCTGGCATACGGAATCCCTTTAAAAACAATATAACCATCCTTCTCAACTCCCCGGATCCTCCCCTTTCCCGTTACTACTACATTATCCATGATTTTGTCCTCCTTCCCTGTTCCCGGCCCCCGCAGCGATATATCTGCCGCAGTTTCCTTATTATATATCCTTATGCCCGCAGTTATTTCCCCATTGCTTCTTCCTGCAGCCTGTCAAAAGCAGCCATACATTCCTCAACCGTAGCGCCGTTTAACAGCTCCCGCACAATCAGACAGGTATTCCCCCATTGTTCCACCTTCATGCCCGCGTTAGAGCCGAGGACAAAGACACCCTCGCTGATTTTGTCATTCAGCGGCTGCAGGGCCGGAACACATTCCACTTCCACATTCCGGGAAGGGGAAATAACCCGGTTGATTTCCGCGTAAGCCTGAAGCGCTTCATCGGAAAGAATAATATCCAGAGTCCTCATGGCATCTTCCCGATGCTCCGCTTCCGCGCCGATGGCAAACCCGGTCATGGGCATAACCGGCATCTGCCCCCGGCTGCTCGGGAAACCGATAACCCGCAATTCAAAGTCCGTCCCCCCATATGCGGTTTCCGAATTTGCCGCTCCCCAGTACGCCATTACAATAGGTGTTTTCCCTGCAAGAAAATCAGGCCCTTCCCCTTCGATCGCTTCACTGATATACGCTTTCCCCGCATCAATATAGCCGCAGTCAATCAACTCCTGCAGAAATTCAAAACCGGGGCGCATATAATCGCTGTATCTGGCCTCACCGCTGTTCAATGCCGCAATCTCCGCTTCCGTGTTTCCGCCATTGTAAAGATCCGCATATGCCTGGGCAAGGACAAACGTTTCCAGCCACCAGCGGTTTGCCCCGACCGGTGTTTCTATCCCGTTTTCCTTCAACACCCGGCAGCATTCCAGAAACTCCTCCGGCGTTTCCGGCAGCTCAAGATCATACTTGCGGAATATATCCATATTAATGAAAAGGCCGTAAGCAACCACTTCCTGTGGAATAGCGATCAGTTTTCCGTTTACGGTATTCGCGGTCTTAACCACATCACGCAGATTCTTCACACAATCCAGCCCGGACAAATCCGCCAGCATATCCTCCGCCCCGAGCGAGAGGATGGTATCCGGATTCAGCAGGTATATATCGTCCATATTGTTCCGAACACGGTCAAGACAAACATCATCATACGTTGTATCCTGGTAGTCCTCCGCCGTGTAAGTCCTGTATGCCACTGTCACATCAAGTTTCTCTTCCGCCATGGCAATCGTCGTATCGGATGCATTTCTTGCCACATTTTCTGCATCCGGATCAATTTTCTCCATGGGACTGAACAGATTGACAAGCCTTTCTTCCTTTTCTTCGGAAACAACCACATTCTGATTCGGATCCGGCTTCCCTGCACAGGAGGCCAGCGCGGATACAGACATTGCCGCAAGACATACAAATACAAGGCCCCGGACAGCATTCTTCCTGATTCTTTTCATTCCATTACTCCTTCCGCTTTATATATTGCCTGATCACCTTCTTAAAAAGTTCCATATCCAGCGGCTTGGGGACATGCGCATTCATTCCTGCATCCAAAGCCGCTTTCTCATCTTCCGCAAAAGCATTCGCGGTCATCGCAATAACAGGTATCCGCTTCGCATCGCCCCGATCCAGCGCGCGGATTGCCACAGTTGCATCATACCCATTCATCACCGGCATCTGTACATCCATCAAAATAGCGTCAAATTCACCTTCGGCAGCCCGCGCAAAGCGCTCCACCGCCAACTGTCCGTTTTCGACAATTTCACAGACAGCCCCTTCCATCTGGAGAATCTCCGCAAGAATTTCCGCATTAATTTCATTATCCTCTGCGGCAAGAAAATGCAGGCCGTCCAACATATTGTTTTCCTCTTCCACCCCTTTTGCCGGAGAACCGCTCTGCATCGCCATAATTTTTTCTTTCAGCGCAGACATGAAAAACGGTTTTTCCAGTATATCGGCATTTCCGAAAGGATACAGGCTTTCTGCATCATCCATATGCGTATCCGTCAGCAGCAAAACCGGGACCGCTGCAGGCAGCCCCTCCCGCAGCCTCTCAACCGCACATGCGCCATCCCTGTCCGCAGCATTACAATCAACCATAACCAGTTGATAAAATCCCCCTTCCGCACCTGGATTCCGAATCAGCCCCCATGCCTCATCCATACTTTGAACCACGGATACAGAAACTCCCACATCCCTCATAAGCGTGGAAATACTTTCACAAAAGTCCTCATCGCTGTCAACAACCAGGATTCTTTCGATCCCGGACTGTCTCCAGAACTGCCTGTCGGCCTGTTCCTCCGGGATGCGGCATTCCAACTCAACCCGGAACAGGCTCCCTTTGCCTATCTGGCTGGAAACGTCTATTGTCCCGCCCATGAGTTCCACAATATTTTTAGTGATTGCCATACCAAGCCCGGTGCCCTGGACTTTATTCGTGGTACTGTTCTCCGCCCTCGTAAAGGCGTCAAAAATCGTTTCCAGATATTCCGGCGTCATACCGTATCCGTCGTCCTCCACTTCAATCCGGATATGTTCATATTGGCCGGAACGCTGTTTAAGCCCCATAATCCTGAACCAGATATTACCGCCTTCCTGCGTATACTTGACAGAATTGGAGAGCAGATTAAGCAAAATCTGGTTAATGCGTGTTTCATCACCCATCAGGTACTCATGTTTGATCCCCCTGACCTCCACATGAAAATTTTGTTTTTTCTCCCTTGCCATAGGACGGATAATCGTATCCACGGAAGACACCACATCATTTAATGAAAACTCTTCAAATGCGAGTACTATTTTTCCGCTTTCAATTTTCGAAACATCCAGAATATCGTTAATCAGGCTCAGCAGATGCTGGCCGGATGCAGTAATTTTCTTTGTGTATTCCCTCACTTTCGCCGGATTATCCGCCTCCCTGGCAAGCAGCGTAGCAAAGCCAAGCACAGCGTTCATCGGCGTCCTGATATCGTGCGACATATTGGAAAGAAACATTGTTTTGGAGTTATTGGCAATCTGTGCGGTCTGCAGCGCATCCATAAGCTGTTTATTATGAATCTCCCTCTCTGCTTCCCTTTCCCGCAAACTCCTCGTCTGCTGCCGCTGGTTATAATAATACAGGATGCAGCACAACAGGAATGCTACCAGCATTACAATAACAACAAGCAGAATGTTCTGGTTAACCGTATGGCCTTCCTGCTGAATGGCCTGGTATGCCACATAACCTGCCAGATATATGCTTCCTCCGTTTACCGACCACATATATACCAATGAGCTTTCCTTGCGGATTTCATGATAAAATAAAATATTTTTGCCGCTTTGCAGACATTTTTCGACCTCTGCCTGCAGCTTGGCATCTTCTATACTGTTTGCATGGTAAAAATCTTCCAGGTTCAGATGGCCCGCACTCCGCTTTCCCATACCCTTCGGCTTTAACACAAACCGCCGGCTTTCAGTATCCATGATATAGAGCACTGCCTGGTTATCATAAAACCCGTCCGGCAGCGACCTGTCCAAAGAATCGTAGACATATTCGATATACAGTTGTGCAATCTCCGTCCCTTCCCTCACAACAGGGCATTTCATTGTGTATGCCCATGTGCCCATCTGGTTCAAATAGGATTGTGAAATGGGAAGTCCGGCTACTTTCCTCCCGGCGGAAAAATCCAGCTCTTTTTCGCTGAACACCTCCCCTGTACTGGAAATCCCCTCATTTTCACCGGACATAATGAGGGCTATACTGACCATGGCAGAGTTTGTCTCATAAGAACGAAGATGCCCGGCCGGGTCATCCGCCAATGCAATCTCATGGGCAATTATTTTTTGGAATTCCGCTTCATTATTTAGAATCGCCTCTATGGTAGACTTAATCAGGTTCAGGTTTTCACTCAGATTTTGAATGGCTGATGCAGACATTTCCCGGGATATCTTTCGCGCTACGGAAAACACAACAGCTCCCAGAATACAAAAAATAAGTATGATGGAAAGCAGTAAAGAAAATGCTCTGTTTTTAGGGTTTCCTTCCGGATTCTTTTTCATCTCAAATCTCCATTCCATTCGGAAAGATAAATTCATCTTACAGCATCACAATTACCAGATATTTATTATAGCACAATGCGCTTGCAAAATCCATATCACGCAAAAAGGTATAAATATTTATTTACGCCTAAACTGCTGCAACCTGAATCTCACACTTAGTAATATACTATGAAACAGACGTAAAATCTTGCTTAATTTTGTTGAATTCTGACATTTTCTTCTCTTTTTCCGCCAAAATCCGCCTGCAAAAAACTGAGCCGGGCATCTGCCGGAATTAACCGTATCAGATACTCTGGCTCAGAATGGCGCTGCAGTCTTCAATTCAAAAAATGCGGTAAGCCCTGCCGGCTCCAATGCCGCTCCCCGACAGGCGGCCCGTTCAGTCACTGGGCATTCAGGTACTGCAAAATCCCCATATGTATTGCCCATGCTGCCTTCTCCTGGTATTCCGGTGTGCAGAGCTTCCCGGCCTCGGCACTGTTGGACAGAAATCCGCATTCGGATTCGGTTTCATATAGGCAGACTTACACTGACAATCGGAAAATCTATCAATAAAAACGCACTTGCTTCATGTATAATACCTTAATTTCATGCGATATCAAAACACATGGAACCATAAACCGAATCCGTGTTCTTCTGCTTTAATATTATACAACAGAGCACGATCACCAAACAACAATTATTTACGCTTAATGCCCCGTAATTTTCTACGGGGCATTTTGTAATTCAGGAGGTATGTATGGACTATCAATTAGAAATCAAACAAATTGTGGACTACCCACAGTGCCGCATGCTGCATGGGAAGGCTGCCCATGCCTGTTTTTAAGTAATGCTATAATTTTCAGCTAAATAATATAAATACTTTTATCGCATTTTCGTGAACTTTTAAAACACTTGATGACCTGCAAAAATTTTACACGATGCCAAATATCCAACT
>CANDKY010000155.1 GCA_947385425.1 uncultured Lachnospiraceae bacterium
CCGGATTGAGATATATGGTCTGCAGCACCCCGAAAAGCTTAAGTTAATGACATTGTATATGAACAGCAGAGTTCCTTTAACCCCAACATGCCCGTCCGTGAGTTCATGTACGCGGGGAAGCTGTATGACAAGTTCCTCCATTCCGGGAAACGGAACCGCTACAGCAGGAGCCTGCAGCCGCTGCCGGTTCCAAAACTGGTGGTTTTCTATAATGGGGAAGATGAGAAGGAGGATGAGACGGTACTGCGCCTTTCGGATGCGTTTAAGGAGGAAATCCGGCGGGGCATAATGTGCGGGCAGGGCGGAAAGAATATAGACGGTGAGGGGCTGCAGGGTGAAACGGAGAGGATTTTCAGGGAAGCCGATCCTGATATTGAGGTAAAGGTCCGGATGATCAATATTAACCATGGCCACAACAGGGAACTGCTGTCGGCATGCAGGCCGCTGGGGGAATATGCGTGGTTTGTCGCCCGGGTCAGGGCAAACCATGCAGCCTGCAAAGGCGGGGGCGGCCAGCCGTCCGGGATCGGGGAAGCTATCGATAAGGCGATGGACGAAATGCCGGATGACTTTGAGATTAAGAAATTTATAATGGCAAACAGGGCGGAGGTGAAGGATATGTGTCTGACAGAATATAATGAGATGGAAACCATGGAACTGCTGAGGGAGGAGGGACGCGAGGAAGGACGCGAGGAAGGACGTGAAGAGGGATGGCAGAATGCGATGGTGCAGTCTATCCGGAAGCTGATGGACAGAATGGGATGGACGGCGGGGAAAGCAATGGATCTGCTTGAAATCCCGCAGGCGCAGCGTACTGCTTTTTATACGTGCCTGGCGGAAAAGACAAAAATGTAATGACGGAATGGGACTGCTGTGAAATACAATATTTTGCAGCAATTTTTTTTGCACAGGGGCGCACAGGCCGGGGGAAATTTTTCCACTACTTGATTGTAAAGTCTGTGAAAACAGTTGACAATCCATAAAAAAGCGCGGAAGATAAATATAATGGAAAAATTTACGGAAAAAACGGAAAAGAAGGGCGGGTAACTGGTATGAGTGGGCTGCTTCGGAGGATTAAGGGGAATGTGGCGCGGGTAATCGTAGGAAAAGAGAGTGTAACGGAATTGCTTCTGGCAGCGCTTGCGGCAGGAGGGCATGTGCTTCTGGAAGATGTGCCGGGAACCGGGAAAACGGTGTTGGCGAAGGCTCTGGCGAAATCCATGGATTTTTCTTTTGGGAGGATTCAGTTTACGCCGGATTTGCTGCCAAGTGATGTGACGGGGCTTTCCTATTATAATCAGGAAAAGGGGGCTTTTGTTTTTAAGGAGGGGCCTGTTTTTACGAATCTCCTGCTGGCGGATGAAATTAACCGGGCAACGCCGAGGACGCAGTCGAGCCTGTTGGAATGTATGGGCGAAGGGCAGGTAACAGTGGATGGCGTGACCAGGGTGTTGGGTGTGCCTTTTTTTGTAATTGCGACGCAGAATCCGGTGGAAACTTTGGGCTGTTATCCTCTTCCGGAGGCGCAGATGGATCGGTTTTTGATGAGGATCAGTATGGGGAGTCTGAGTGAGGAACAGGAGCGGCAGATGATTGACCGTTATATTGAGGCGCAGCCCCTGGAAGAGACGGGCGCTGTGTGCAGCCTGGAGGAAGTGGTGAAATTGCAGGAGGAGTGCAGGAAAATTTATGTACATACGGATTTGCGGGATTATATAGTCAGGCTGGTGCAGGGGACAAGGAAGTATAACGCAGCGATATGGCAGCCGCAGGAAACCGGGAGGGATGTGAGCACCGGAGGATGGCCGCAGGAAACCGGGAGGGATGGAAGTGCCGGAGGATGGCCGCAGGGAACCGGGGAGTATGGCAGCGTTACAGGCCGGATCCGGGAAGCAGCGGAATGCAGTGCGGCTTGCTCCGTTGGCCGCAGGATTGCGGAGGGAGTCAGCCCCAGGGGGACGCTGGCTTTACTGCGCTGCGCACAGGGATATGCGATGGTGCAGGGACGGGATTTTGTTGTGCCGGAGGATATAAAAGCGGTGGCGGTTCCGGTGCTTGCGCACAGGATGATAACGGATTCCGGCTTTATGGAAGAGAAGGCGGTTATAGTGCAGGGCCTGCTTAACCGTGTCGCATTGCCCACGGAAGATTGGGCAAAGCCATGATTAGCCTGTTTTTTCTTGGGATATTTTTGGTGTGTGCCGCATGGAACTGGTATTTCAGCCATTGGTGGCATAAAGGTGTGTATGTGTTCCTTAATTTTGTACAGGATCATGTATATGCGGGGGAGCAGGCGCAGATGACGGAGCGGATTGAAAACAGGAAGAGGATGATGCTTCCGATACTGGAAGTGGCTTTCCGAGTCCGGAAGGAACTAATTTTTACGGATTTTGAAAATACGAATGTGAGTGATTATACTTACAAAAGGGATATTTTTGCCCTGCTTGGGAACCAGCGTATTACCAGAACATTGACGCTGGATTGTACGAAGAGGGGATATTACCGGATTGAACAGTCGGATCTGACGACTTATTCACTGCTTCACAGACAGCGGTTTTCCAGGGAATGTACGGCGGATACGGAGCTGTATGTATATGCCGGGCGGACGGATGTGTCGGAGATTATGTCGGAATGTGTACGGATGATGGGTAATGTACAGTGTACGAGGATGCTTTGTGAGGATCCTTTTGCGTATGCATCGATTAGAGAATATACATCGGCAGATCCGATGAAAACGGTGAACTGGAAGGCCAGTGCAAAAACAGGGAAGCTGATGGTCAATACTTTTGAGTCCACGAGGATGGAGAAGGTAATGCTTTATCTCGATGTGGAGGATAAGGGGATATTGAAATATGAGGATGTAATTGAGGAATCCATATCCGTGGCCGCATCCCTTGCCGGCAGGATGCTCTGCCGGGGGATGGAGGTGGGGATCTGTGTGAATGCGGCGGGCCGGAGCGGATTGTGGCCGCGGGAAGAGAAGGCAGGGCCGGGGAAGGAAGAGAGGGTGAAGCTGCAGGAAGAAGAGAAGGGAAAACCGCAGAGGGAAGAGAAAGGAAAGCAGCAGAAGGAAGAGAAGAGCAAACCACAGGAAGAAGAGAATGAGAAACTGCAGGAAGAAGAGAAGGGGAAAACACAGGAAGAGAATGAGAAACTGCAGGAAGAAGAGAAGGGGAAAACGCAGGAAGAAGAGAAGAGGGAGCAGCAGAGGGAAGAGAAGGGAAAGCTACGGCAGGGACGGAAGGCAAAGCTTGGAGAAAAAAGGAGTACAAGCCCGGAAGAAAAGGAACCGCAGCAGGAAGACGGGATAAGGAGGCATAAAGGGGCGTATGCCGGAAATAAAACATACATGAAGCCGGCAGGCGGGAGGCAGCAGTTGGCGAAAATAGAACGGATGCTGGCGGGGTGCAGGCCGGAGGAAGGGACGCAGGCTTTTGCTTCCATACTGGGGCAGCCGGAGGAAGATGCCTTTATTATCATTATTTCGAAGAATGCGGAAGAGAACCGGGAGGCCATAGGGAATTTTATCGGCAGGGAGAGGCAGGGAATCTGGGTAATCCCTTTTCAGGGCGCAGAGGAGCCGGAAATAAGGGCACCGGGCAATATACGTATTATCAGGCGGGAGGTGGAGCGGAGTTGAGAAGATATGTGGAGATAATGGCCGGGTGGATCCATGCGACGCTTATTCTGGCTATTCTGCCGCCGCTTTTTTATGCAGTAGGTACGGAACAAAGGGGTGCGGCGGGACAGGCATTTTATTTCCGGTGTTTAATAATTGCCTTTCCGGTTGTAGTGACGGGGATTGCGGCGGAGAAGTGCAGGGGAGTGCTGTCATATCTGCTCGTATGCGTTTTCCTGTTTGCTGCTACGGGTGCAATGGCATGGGCAATATCCGGAGGGCAGTATCAGTGGCGGAAGTACGGAGGGTATATTGTTTTTCTTCTGGCAGAGACGTTGTTTCTGATTATCGGCCGCTTTGCGGGACGGCTGCACAGGAAAAGGGCGATGGAAGTAATGCGGAAGGAGGATCCTGGTGCAGGGCCTTATTCGGAATGGCTCAAAGAGCCGTCTTTTACTGTATTGCTTTTTTTCTGTCTGGTTTACGCCCTGGCGCTGAATGTGGACAGTCCGGAAGTGTGCAATGCAGCTTTATTCAGTGCCGCAATTTATGGGATGGCTGCATTGCTTTATCATTATATAGCCAGTACGGAGAAATATCTTACATTGAATAAGAGGACATGCAACCTTCCGTCAAAAAGGATTTACGGGATAGGGAGCGGGGCGCTTGCGATTTTTCTGCTGTTGCTGTTGCTTGGGGTGCTGCCGTCTTTTCTGACAATTTCCCGGCGGGATTACCAGGATTTCAGGGAGAGGGCAAAAAACAGGAAGATAGATTTCACAGGCTTGGAGCCGGAGGCGGGGGAGCCGGCAGTGGGCGGTGCGGATATGGACTGGCTCAATGAGTTGGGGGAGATAAAACCCGCGCCGGCCTGGATGGAAACTTTGTCTTACGTGATCGGAGGTGCGGCGCTGCTGTTTCCCGCAGGTATGCTTATAAAAACGGTTTTCCGTGTATTCCGGGAATTTCGGGAGGCGGGGGACGAGAACGGCGATGTCGTGGAGGAATTGGAAGAGCAGGAAACGGAATATATATGGATGAGGAAGAAGAGGGAAAAGGCGGGAACGGGTCTGTCCGAGCGGGAACGGATCCGGAAGCAGTACCGCAGATTTATAAGGGAGCATCGGAAAGAAAGGCCCGCGCCATATGAGTCTCCAACGGAAATTGAAACAAGGGCCGGGGTGGCGCAGTCGGAAGAGGGGAAGGCGCTGCATGGAAAGTATGAATATGCAAGGTATGGGAGGGGAGCCGGAACAGGGAAGTGAATGATAGTTGTAAAAGTGCCGGAATCTGTTATAATATAAAGGAAGGAGAGGGCGGAATGGGCGATATGGACATACAGTGGCACCCCGGATTCGTGGCAGCCATGAATCTGGAACTGGCCGGTGAGAGGGAGAACCTGGTTTATGAGAAGGAATATAACCTGAACGTGAAGCCGTTGGAGATAGACCTTCTGGTAATAAAGAAGGACAGGAATATTCAGATAGCAAATGAGACAGGGCGGCTGTTCCGGGGGTACAAAATCGGAATTACCCCGTTATTCAGCGCTTGCCGGGTCTGTAAGCAATATGGGTGGAGTTGCTTATTACTTATATCAGTTTATAGGAAGCCATAGAATTAAGCCATAGGATAAGGAAGGAGTCCATTGCTGCAATGAAAAGGAGAGAGGGCTATGAAGATAAAGTTTACGAAGATGCAGGGGTGCGGGAATGATTATATATATATTTACGGGCCCGAGCTGCCGATGTGGGGGCAGGTCGGGGAGGCGGATAAAGTGAAGCTGGTGCGGCGGCTGAGCGACAGGCATTTCGGGATAGGCGGGGACGGGGTGATATTTATCCATCCCATGGCTGGGACGCCGGGGCAGGCGGATTTTGAAATGGAGATGTATAACGCGGATGGTTCCCGGGCGGAAATGTGCGGAAATGGTATCCGGTGTGTGGCGAAATATGTGTATGATAAGGGATGGACGGATAAAAGGGAGATAAGCATCGTAAGCTGCGGGAAGGTAAAGCATCTGGAGCTGTCCGTAGAGAATGGAAAGACAGTCAGTGTGAAGGTGAATATGGGGACGCCGGTTTTGAATGCCCCCGACATTCCTGTCATCTCGAAAAATGACAATGTGATTGGTGAAGAGATAGAGGTAAACGGGGTAAATTATAAAATGACATGTGTGTCAATGGGAAATCCCCATGCTGTTTTTTTTGTGGAGGAGGGAAATATATTGACCGCACGGGACAACGAAGAGGTATGCGTAGGGAAGGACGGGACAGACCGGTTTGGCAGGGAGACGGTAGCGGGGATAGGGCAGCTGCTTGAGAAGCATCCGCGTTTCCCGAAGAAAACGAATGTGGAATTTGTGAATGTGATAGACCGCGGGACAGTGCAGATGCGTGTCTGGGAACGGGGAACGGGGGAAACGCTGGCATGCGGGACAGGAGCCTGTGCTGCAGCGGTGGCCTGTATATTAAATGGTTTGACGGGGGAGGAAGTTACTGTTAAACTATTGGGGGGAGAACTGAAGATCCGGTGGGACCGGCAGGAGAACCTGGTGTATATGACGGGGCCGGCAGAGACTGTTTTTGACGGCGAGGCAGATATGGGAATATAAATGCGTGAGGGAAATAGGGTTGTTGCCATGTCTGGCTGATGGCCAATGGAGAATAATGAGCCATATCCTTATATGGATATTTGGTTTTGTGCCGATTGTGGTATGGGTTTGGTATCCATTGCCTGCAGTTTGGCCGACTGCGGCAAAAAAACGATAAAGGAGACAGATAAGATGTTTAAAATTAATGACAATTATTTAAAACTGCCCGGGAGTTATCTTTTTTCAACAATAGGTAAGAAGGTGAATGCTTATTCTGCGGCAAATCCGGATAAGAAGATTATCCGTCTGGGGATTGGGGATGTGACCCAGCCGCTTGCCCCGGCCATTATTGAGGCGCTGCATGGAGCCGTGGATGAAATGGGCAGGGCGGAGACATTCCGGGGGTACGCGCCGGATCTGGGATATGAGTTTTTAAGGAACGCTATCTCAAAAAATGATTATAAGGCAAGGGGCTGCAATATTTCGCCGGATGAAATCTTTATCTCGGACGGGGCAAAATGCGACTCGGGGAATATCCAGGAAATATTCAGTACGGACAACCGGATTGCAGTATGCGACCCGGTGTATCCGGTTTATGTGGACACCAATGTGATGGCCGGCAGGACAGGCACTTACGATGAGAAGACGGAGACGTGGAGCGACGTTATTTATATGCCCTGTCTGGCGGAAAATGATTTTGCGCCGGAACTGCCCAAAGAGGCACCGGATCTGATTTACTTATGTTTTCCAAATAATCCGACAGGCTCTGCAATTAAGAAGGAGCGGCTGCAGGAGTGGGTGGATTATGCGAATAAGGTTGGGGCGGTAATTATATATGATGCGGCATATGAAGCTTATATTTCGGAGGAGGATATCCCGCATAGTGTATATGAGTGCGCGGGGGCAAAGACCTGTGCCATTGAACTGCATTCTTTTTCCAAAAATGCCGGGTTTACCGGAGTGCGTCTTGGTTATACGGTAATTCCGAAGGAGTTGAAATGTGACGGCGTAACGCTTCATTCCTTATGGGCAAGGCGCCACGGGACGAAATACAACGGCGCGCCTTATATTGTACAGCGCGCCGGGGAGGCGGTTTACTCGGAATCCGGCAGGGAACAGTTGAAGAAACAGGTGGCATATTATATGAATAATGCGAAGTATATCCTGGAGGGGCTGAAAGAGGCCGGTTATACGGTGTCCGGGGGAGTCAATGCGCCGTATATCTGGCTGAAGGCACCCAATGGCATGACAAGCTGGGAGTTCTTTGATTACTTATTGGAAAATGCAAACGTAGTAGGTACGCCCGGTTCCGGGTTCGGGCCGAGCGGGGAAACTTATTTCCGGCTGACTGCTTTTGGAAGTTATGAGAATACGGTGGAGGCTGTGGAGAGGATTAAGGGGCTGTAAACGGTTAGCCGGGGTGCTGCAGAACTTATCTATTTGTTAAGACTATTTGTCAAGACTATTTGTCAAGACTATTTGTCAAGACTATTTGTCTTAATATCGCGCAAAGTGGTGAAGCGGTTATACCGCGTGCAGATGGTGGGAATGAATTTTCAAACACGCTTTAGTACCGTTGTGTCTGCCGCTGAGCGAAAGCGCGTCCGGATGAGATAGATGGTCTGCAGCGCTCCGGGAAGCTTAAGTTAATGACATTGGTTCACTGTGACAAATGAATCACGAATAATGCGGTTGAAAAATGTTGCTTATTGACAGGCAGGCAAAGAAATGTTAAGATATTGTACGTAGCTTTTTTGGGGTTTCCGTGTAAAAACAGGTATGTTATATTAAAATGTTTTCGGTTATATATGCGGTTATGATGGAATTGGCAGACATGTAAGATTTAGGTTCTTATTCCTTTGGAGTGTGGGTTCAAGTCCCACTAACCGCACCTGTGGCGTGGAATTGGACTGCAATGGTTCAGGTTCCGCGCCTTTTTGCGCAATTTATACTGCACACCAGTTAGGAACCAATGTCATTCACTTAAGCTTTTCGTGGCGCTGCAGACCATATATCTTAATCCGGACCATCGAAAGACGCCGGCACTTAGGCGCCGTATTTTGGCGCTACACCACATGTAATGTAGTGTTAGTACCGTTGCGTCTGCCGCTGAGCGAAAGCGTGTCCGGATGAGATATATGGTCTGCAGCGCCACGGGAAGCTTAAGTGAATGACATTGAGTTAGGAACTGTAGGAAAATAACCTGTGACAGTTGCGCCGAATACATTTTATTCAAAATCTAATATAAGGGTATTGGAAGAACGCGCTGCAAACATTGAATCGGGGAAGTCAATTCCCAAGGAACATGAACTGATTGAGGTATAGTGCATGGGAATATTGAGGGAAGATGAAGCGTGGCAGGAGTATATTGGCTGGCAGGAGCAGGATAAAAAGACATTAAGGAGGATAAAACGTCTTGTCAAGATATACAACGGAATCCTTTTGAAGGCATGGGGCATCCGGAACCGCTGTCGGGGAATTTATCAGGGTGGTGGAGCCGGCGTATTGACGAGAAAAACCGTATTGTATACAAATTTGCGGGAGGGAATACAACAATTCTTTCATGTAAAGAGCATTACGGGGATAAATCATACTATATGGCTGGGGATAATTTTTTCAGCGTCGGATAAAGGAAATAGCCGGACAGGTTACAACCGTTACTGCAGGTGTGAAAAAATTTAAAAAATATGAAAAAAAGGCTTGCATGTTTTGAGGGAGTGTGGTATATTAAATATGAGCTTGAGAGAGCTCAATGTAAAATTCCCCTTTTACATGAGAAGGATGTTTGTTTCGGCAAACATCCTTTTCAGTGTTTATGCACACGGGCACCCAAAGGAAAATGTCAGCAAGAGCTGACATTTTCCTTTGGGTGCCCGGCGCGCGAGTAGGGGGAAAAGCCTCCCCTACTCGATTTGATATATAATAAGTTTATATATTCCCTCTTTCTCTTTGGGCGCAGGCAGGTTCTTTATCTTTATGCATTGCAGCGCCTTTTTCTTTCTCTTTCCACAGCTAAATCGTGTCTGAAAATGTGTTCCTGAGATATGTGTCACAATTTGTAGTAGATTAAAAGCATATCTGCTTTGGCAAGTATGCTTTGCCAAAGGAAGACCTGGGAAAAGATGGCATAGTAAACCAATGTCATTAACTTAAGCTTCTCGGAGCGCTGCAGACCACATATCTCATCCGGA
>CANDKY010000156.1 GCA_947385425.1 uncultured Lachnospiraceae bacterium
ACTGTAACGCATCCAGCCCATTGAAAAGTCGCCTGTCGGCGAGGGGCTGGATGCCTGAAACCGCTATTTTACTGGCCGGATGCCTTGCAGCGGGGTGCAAGGCACCGTGAATAGTAACCCGCATGCGGCTGTGCGCATCACATTATACTGTGCGGCAGATTTATCTGGCGCGCAGTATAAATATCCATGCAGGCATGGCTGTCTAAGCCGCTGCTTCGGGTGAGGAAACAAACATAGCTGTAAGACCTGAATTATATCAAAAAAAATACTCTTATACAATGGGTTTTTGCAGATAATTGAATATTGAATAAAGGCTTTATACCGGGGCAGGGATGCTCCGGTTTTTTTGTTCTATAGGAAACTTCTCCGAATTTTCCTATAGAACAAAAACCCTCCGGGGAGAGCGCTGTACGCGCAAAAGGAAAATGGTTGCTGCCGCAGCCGCGCTTCGGCGCGAGTGTGCGGCAATTCTTTGGAAAATGAAAGAAGTAATCATGATTCCCAGAATCATACTGCCAGTGAGTATAAAACCATTGTATAAAATACCTTCCAATCGGATATGTTGTACTTATATTTTTCGATTTAGATATTATGTATATAATCTATGAGTTTTGTGAAAATGTGACAACGTTATCATAGTGGAATGTGTACAAAATTATGCAATATGCACAAAAACGGGTTGCGAAAATAAAAATGTCATGCTAATATAATAATACAAATTAAAAAAACAGCGATAAATTATCAGAATACGAGGTGGTAATGAAAATTGAGTCTGGAAAAAGATGAAAATGATTTCAGTAATCATGTGAAAAAAGTCACACTGAAAATGATTGCAAAGGAAGCGGGGGTGTCTATTTCCTGCGTTACCAGATGTGTCAATGAAAGCGGATATGTGTCAGAAGAAAAACGACAAAAAGTATATGCAGTGATGGAGAAGCTGAATTATATCCCGAACCAGCAGGCAAAATTTTTAAGAGGCGGGCAGTCGAAATTGATAGGCCATATTCATTTATCTACGGATGAGAACATTCTCTTTGTGAAAATAGCGGCAACCATTGAACGTAAAAGTTATGAGAGAGGATATAAAACTATTTCCTATGCATTAGAAGAAGGAAATAAAATCCAAATGCTCAATGAAATGATGAATGATTTGTTGTCCTATGGTGTAGACGGGATCATTGTCAATGCGGGCGGCGAAAAAAATATTATACAGGAAGTTGGCCGCAAGGCAAACAGTATTTCTGTACCTGTGGTCATGATAGAAAGGCCTGCGGATGTGTACGAGATTGAAAAAATCCTAATTGATAATGAAGAGGGAAGTTATGTGGCCGTGAAGAGGCTGCATGATAATGGGCATAAAAATATTGCATATCTGGGAGTGGTGCAGAACGCTCCGGTAGAAAGGGAACGTTTCCGAGGGTATGTACAGGCAATGATGAACATCCATCCGGAATATTATGAATCGCATTCGCATTTCGTAGAAGAATATACCGTAGAGAACGGCTATTTAAAAACATTGGAGATTTTTAAAGAGATGAAGAAAGAAGAGTACCCAACAGCCGTCTTTGCTGCATCCGATATTTTGGCTGCAGGTGTTTATCGGGCATTTTTGGAAATGGGAATCCGGATACCGGATCAGATTTCAGTAGTCGGGTATGATGATACCATTGCAAAATTTCTTTCGCCGCCATTGTCTACTATGCAGCTTCCTGTGGAAGAGATTGCGGCCGCCGCAGTCGAGACTTTAATCAAAAAGGCAGAGGGGAAGGAACGGTGTACGGGAAACCGCACGATGAAGATAGGGCCGGTATTTGTAGAACGCAGTTCGATCAAAAACATCAAGGATGAATGAGACAGGAGGTATCCATGAGGGAAAAGAAAAAAGGGACGTTTGATATGGGCGTGCTGGATAAACATACGCCGTTTTTGATGCTGGTTCCGGCGGCGGCTTCGGTACTGCTGGTATCTGTTTATCCTACTTTAAAAACGATCGGCATGTCGTTTTTCGATAAGCAGCTTTTGAATCAGGAAGAGCCTTTCGTAGGACTGGCCAATTATGCAGAAGCCCTTAGCAATGCTGTCATATGGCAGACTATATTCAATACACTGTTTTTTGCCCTGGCGTCTCTGGCGCTGGGGGTCGCCCTGGCAATGTACATTGCGGTCAAGCTGATCAAGCCTTTACCGGGAAGGGGATTCTTCCGGGCATTGTTCCTGGTGCCATGGGTTACCCCGCCATTAGTTGCGTCCTTTGTGTGGAGGATTTTGTTAAGCCAAAATTTCAGCCCCATAAACTCGGTTCTTTTAAAGCTGGGGTGGATTCAGGGTCCGGTCAGTTTTCTGGACAATACAGAGGTGTTCTTCGGATTTTTATCCGTGCCGCTGATCATGCTGACCATCATCAACGTATGGTCGATTTTTCCCTTCCTGATGGTTATGTTTATTGCAGGGCTTCAGACTGTGCCAAAGGAATTATATGAGGCCGCTACCATGGACGGGGCTGGAAAGATTACCAGTTTTTGGAAAATTACGGTTCCATGCATCCGACCGGTGATTTCGGTTTCCGTATTGCTGGAGCTTATCTGGCAGTTTAATAATTTTAATATCAGCTATATGGTAACACAGGGAGGGCCTTTGGGGCTGACCAAGCTTTTGGCGGTGGAAGTTTACCAGCAGGCATTTACCAATTTTAATTATGGCTATGCGGCATCTGTCAGTGTGATTATGATGATGATTGCGCTGGTTCCGGCCATATTTTACATGAAGTCATCGATCAGAGAGATTACGTAGGATGGGGGGATATGCGTGAAGAAAAAGAAAAAAATATTTGGAATTGCGGGACATTATCTTGTATTGGGAATCATCAGCGTGTTCGTACTGCTCCCGTATTATTGGATGATCGTTACGGCAGTCAAGCCCACAGAGGAGGTGATGGTTTCCCCATCCACCCTGCTTCCTTCGCGGCTGGAGTTTTCTAATTTTTTTAAAGTCTGGGAGTCCATTCCGCTAGGCACATATATGAAAAACTCGCTGATAGTGTCGGTGACGGTGACGGCGCTCAGTGTGGTGCTGGCTACCCTGTGCGGATACAGCATCAGCCGGTTTATCCAGAGGCGGGCGCAGAAATTTTCGCTGGTATTGATGTTATGCACGCAGCTGATTCCGGGCATTGTGACTATGGTAAGCTTATATTTTATTGTATATAACCTGGGATTTTCCAATACCTATACAGGGATTGTGATTGCCTATGTGGCATGGGCGGTTCCATTTTGTACTTTGATGATTAAAGGATATTTTGATGCCGCCATACCAAGGGAAATTGAAGAAAGCGCGCGTGTGGACGGATGTTCCCAGATTCGGACTTTTTTCGATATCTGCCTTCCAATCTCCGTACCGGGAATTATTTCTACTGCTATTTTTGCCTTTATTCTGGCGTGGAATGAGTATATGTGGGCCAGTATTTTGCTGTCAGGTGATAAAATGAAGCCGGTTTCTGTAGGAATTTACGACTTTATCGGGCAATATGGGGCAAATACGAAAATGGCGCTGACCATGACGGCAGGGATTTTTATTACACTGCCCGCAGTCATTATTTTTGGATTCCTGCAAAAACATTTGATCAGCGGCCTTTCCGCAGGAGCAGTGAAGGGTTGATAGAAAATGAAGTGCGGTATCAGAACATTTGGGGACGAACCGAATGTTTTGGGATAAATGATAAAAATTCAAATGAAGGAGGAACAATGTATGAAACGAAAGAAACTAGTGGCGCTGGGATTGACATTGGCAATGGTTACGGGGATGACAGCGGCCTGTTCCGGGACTCAGGAAAAAGAGGATGATGCAGGAAAGAACGCTGTATCTGCAGAAAATGAAGGAGACGGGGAAGAAGCCGCAGCCTATGATGGTGTAGAACTGACATTTTGGATGCAGCCTTATGGGACGGATCCGGCAATCCAGAGGAAAGCGCTGGACAAGATTACGGAAGATTTTAAGGAAAGTACAGGCATCACGGTGAATTACGCCATCAATGACTGGAACAGTGCGAACCAGAAGCTGACGCTTGCCTGTACAGGCGGGGAAGCTCCGGATGTGGCGGATATTTTTTTCACAAATTCTTTTGTGGAGATGAGTACAGAAGAAGCAGGGCTGCTTGAAATCAACGACGTGGTAGAGGAAATGGGCGGAGAGGACACCTGGCTTTCAGCGGGAAAAGATGAAGCCTGCGTGGACGGGGACTGGTACGGGGTTCCGTGGAGATTTGATACGAGGGTACTTTTATATAATACCGAGGATTTTAAAAATGCAGGCATTGCCAAAGCGCCGGAGACATGGGAAGAGCTGGTGGAATGTGCCCAGAAGCTGACCGAAACGGACGCTAATGGAAAAATAACCCATGCGGGGCTGGCGTGGTATTCTGACATGGGGCGTTATGACCAAACCTGGTTTTCCATGCTGGCACAGAGCGGCGGCACGATGATGAACGAAGATTTTACGGAATTTACCTTCGACACCGAAGAAGGAAAAAAGGCGCTGCAATTTTTATCGGACTGCATTAATGAATATAATATCTGTTCCAGCAGTGTGGATGCGTCCTATGATGCACTAACGGAATTTATGAGCGGCAATGTTTCCATGGTATTTGGGGCGACCGGGGAAAATAAGAATTCCATCTTAAGCTCCGCGCCGCAGATGGAAGGGAAGTTTGCCTCCGCGCCGTTGCCTACGGCGACAGGAAAAGAAAAAAATGCAATTGCATTTTCCGCACCCATCGCGATTATGAAGACTACAAAAAATCCAGATGCGGCCAAAGAATGGGTGAAGTATTTCTGTAGTGAAGAGATTCAGCTCTATCTCAGCCAGCAATTATCTCTCTTAAATTCTAACGTGAATGTAATGAAGGATCCGTATTTCACAGAAGATGAGTGGCTTGGCGCATTTTCCAAAACCGCGTCTAATTCTCAGTCCGGGGATATGCCGCTTACGACCTGGAGCCAGCTGGACGCATGGCCGGATGGACCGATCCCGAATATGTGTGCAAAAGTGGTGAATGGAGAGGATATTGACAAAGCAATAGAGGAGTGTCTGGATAAGCTGGAAAAGATCGGCTACTAAAATAGAATGGAAGAGAAGGTATAATTCATGAAAGCAATGATGTATGAAGGGCCAAAACAATTAAAAATAACGGAGGTTCCGGCTCTGGCAATGGGGGAAGAGGAGATTCGCTTAAAATCATTATACTCCGGCGTCAGCCATGGCACAGAGATGAATGTTTACCGCGGCCTGGCTCCGTTTTTCAGAAAAAAGCAAGATCCGGAAACAAGGCTGTTTGTGCCTGCGGCGGACAATGAAGTGTGGGAGTATCCTGTAAAAAGCTGTGCCCCCGGGGTATGGTATATGGGGTATGCGTCGGTAGGCGAGGTCATAGAGACAGGGTGCAGGGTAACGGGAATAAAAAAAGGGGATATCGTTGCCTGCAGCGCCCCGCATCAGGAGGAAAATGTAATCTGTGCAAGGGATGCAGTACTCCTTCCAGATACGATTCCGGCTGAGAAGGGAATCCTTTTTACCAATCTGATTACCGCATATAACGGTATTATGGATACGCACATCCATCTTGGAGAGGTTGTGGTCGTCAGCGGACTTGGGGTGATCGGCCAGCTTTTAGTCCAGATGGCAAAAATGAGCGGCGCCTGGAAAGTCTATGGCGTGGATGTACTGGAAAAAAGAAGGAATGCCGCATTGGAAAATGGATGTGACGAGGTGTTTGACCCGGCATCCTGCGATGTGGCGATGGAAATCCGGATGCGGACAGGGAAGAGGGGCGCGGACAAAGTGATTGAGGCTTCCGGTAATGGAAAGGCTCTCAATGAGGCAATCCGGATTGCGGCGCCGGAAACATGCGTTACCGCGCTGGCATGGTATCAGGGGGCGCTGTCTTCGGTAGATTTGTCGGAAGAATTTCATCACAACAGGATTGGCATCAAACAGTCCCAGACAGGCGCTATGGATCCGGCGTTCTCAAATCTGTGGGATTACCAGAGAAGGGTGGATACCTGCATTCACATATTGGAAAAACTGAAAACAGATAATCTATTTACGGAATTTGAATATGACGAGATACAAAAGGCGTATCAGATGATAGACGAGGAGCCGGGAAAGATAATTCAGGCAGTGATTACATATGGCGGCACCAGATAATTTATGATAAAACTAGTTACAAAATGAGAGGAGAGTCAAAATGAAATTATCCGTATGCATTGATGCGGTATATATGGGAAAGCCGATAGACGAAGCCGTTACAGGAGTGAAAGCTGCGGGTTTGGATGCAGTGGAATTTTGGACATGGGAAGAAAAGGATATTTCCCTGTTGGAAGCATATCGGAAAGAAGGGATCGAAATCGCGGCGTTTTGCACCGGATTTATCAGTTTGGTTGATGACAAAAAGCGGGAAGAATATCTGGAGTCTCTGAAAAAAACGATAGAGACGGCAAAGCGGCTCGGCTGTACCAGGATTATTTCCCAAACCGGTGCAGAACTTCCCTGCGAAAGAGACAAACAGCGCAGGAATCTGATAGACGGCTTAAAAGCGTGTGTCCCGTATCTGAAGGAACATGGAATGACGCTGTTGGTAGAACCGCTGAATATCCGGGTAGACCATGCAGGCTATTATCTGTACCGTTCCGACGAAGCGGCAGAAATCATCCGGGAGACGGGCAGTCCCTATGTAAAAATGCTGTTTGATATTTATCACCAGCAGATTACAGAAGGGGATTTGATTCGCAGGATTCAGGAATATATTCCCTATATCGGCCATTTCCACGCGGCCGGAAATCCGGGACGCCACGAATTATTCCGTTCGGAAATTGATTACAAAACGATTCTTTCAGCCATAAAAGAAACCGGGTATGAGGGCTATGTAGGACTGGAATATTTTCCGGAAGAGGAAGAGCACAAAGGGCTTTGCTTTGCAAAGCAGGTGATGCCATGAAAAGGGTCTTGGCCGCGATTGTAGGGTGCGGCGCCATCAGCGGCGTCTATCTGAAATCGATACAGCAAAATTTTACATCCATAGAAGTAGTTGCGTGCTCGGATTTGTCGGAGGAAAGAATGAAAAAAACCGCAGAACGTTATCAGGTCAGGGCGATGAGCTGGCAGGAAATCCTGAAGGAACCTTCCATAGAAATGATTCTCAATCTGACAGGGCCGTCGGTTCATTATCCGCTTTCAAAACAAGCGATGGAGCATGGGAAACACGTGTATTCCGAAAAGATGATGGCAGTGGATTATCAGGATGGGAAACGGCTTTGCATGTTGGCGGACCAATACGGGGTTCGGTTTGGCTGTGCGCCGGATACATTTTTGGGAGGCGGCATCCAGACGGCCAGATATGTGGCGGATCATGGGCTGGCCGGGAGGATTTTAAGCGGAGTCATTTCTCTGACCAGAGATTACAGGGTGTTTGGGGAGAATTTACCCCATCTGTATCAAAGAGGGGGTTCCGTCCTGTACGATATGGGCGGGTACTATTTTACCGCGGCATGCAGCATCCTTGGAAATGTAAAAAGAGTATCTGCGTTTGGGAAGAAGACAGAGGAAGCCCACCGGGTACTGAGGGCAGGGTCGCCGCTATATGGACAGGAGCTTGCGGTGGAGGAAGAAAATGTAGCCGCGGCAATTCTGGAATTTGAAGACCAGACGCTGGTCACAGTCCATTTTAACTCCGGGACAATTTTAAATGAGTCCTTTCATTTGGAATTTTACGGGGAGAAAGGCATTCTGCGTCTGGGGGATCCCAATACATTCGGAGGCCGGGTGACTTTGGAGAAAGCACAAAATGAGCCAACCGCTTTTCCGTTTACCCATGGGTTCCAAAAGGAATCCAGAGGGCTTGGAGCGGCGGAGATGGCGTGGGCGATCCGAAATGGAAGGCCTCACCGGGCGGGAAAAGAGATGGCCCTGCATGTTCTGGAAATCATCCATGGGATTTTTATCAGCATGAAGACCCAGAGGATTTATGAAATGGAAACCACCTTTGAAAGACCGGAACCATTGCCGGATGGATTTATCGGGGAGGGGTTCTGGGAGGCGGAAGAGGAGAGCGCCTTGATATAATGTAAAATGAGGCTAAAACTTCGAAGCAATGAAGAGCCGGCAGGGATGAACCTGCCGGCTCCATGTTGTTTGTTACAATTCACGGCCTAACCTGCCGCTCATAGTAACGACATCTGCCCCATCACTTTTCTGGCGGCTAACCGTGCAGCGAGTGCACGGTTAGGCCGTGAACAGTAAGTGCGCCCAGAAGGGCGCAATGTTTAATGGGTGGAAATCCCATCTGGTAAGATACTAACCATATCACCAGTAGCGAACCTTGGGTCTGTATTGGTAACAATATCAGGCTAAGCGTAGGAAGTTAGGTAGTAGGGCTACATGGCGAATTTAGCACCGAAATCATGGGAATCCAGTGTGCCGACGTTGTTTACTATGCGGAAGGCAATATGTGTATTTATCGTTATGGTGAGATTTTACACAGCACTGCGGTGTTGGAACGCCAGTCATGCTATACAATGACATTGCGTCAACTGAGGGAGAACCTGTGTCCTCCGTCCTCAAGTGTAAGGGGACGGTATGCGAATCAACGAAAGAAGTGCAGCAAACGGGATACAGGTAGTCGGATAGCCCGATAGTACCGTGGAAGGTGGGCAATGCCACCGGAGGGAAGCGGAGAAGGAGGTGTGCCTTGCACCTCTGCTATGCAAAACTATATCAAAGAGGAAACATTGTCTATACCCAGAGATAGGAGGAACAATGGAAACGAAATTGGCGAGAATATCACAGCTGTCAAGCGAAAACCCGGACATGGTATTTACATCCATCGGACATTTGATCAACAAAGAAATGCTGAAAGATTGTCACAGAAAGTATCTATTGTTACGAAGATAAGTTGGTACAGGAAGCATTAAGACGGATACTCGAAG
>CANDKY010000157.1 GCA_947385425.1 uncultured Lachnospiraceae bacterium
TGGATTGAGGTATATGGTTTGCAGCACCCCGAAAAGCTTAAGTTAATGACATTGCCTGTGAACCATACCCCTTAAGTTAATGACATTGGGAGTGAACTGTAACCTACTGCACCATCAAATTACTATACCCCATCAGACTCTCATCCACAGCCCTGGCCGCTTCCCGCCCCTCACGGATCGCCCACACCACCAGCGACTGCCCCCTGTGCATATCCCCTGCCGTAAACACATTCTTCACACTGGTTTCATAAGCGCCGGGCGCCGTTTTCACATTTGTCCGTTCATTCAATTCCACTTTAAACGCATCCGCCACATACTTCTGGCTTCCCAGGAAACCCGCGGCAATCAAAACCACTTCCGCAGGAAGCGTCTGCTCACTGCCCGCCACCTCCTTCATAACCATACGTCCGGTCTTAGCATCCCTTTCCCAGGCAAGCTTCACGGTCTTCACTGCTTTCAGGCCCCCGTCCTTATCCTTCACAAATTCTTTTACCGTCGTCTCATATATACGCGGATCATGGCCGAAGACAGCTATAGCCTCCTCCTGCCCGTAATCCGTCTTACATACCTTCGGCCATTCCGGCCACGGATTATCCTCCGCCCTCTGATCCGGCGCCTTAGGCATCATCTCTATTTGCGTCACCGACTTACAGCCATGGCGGATTGCCGTCCCCACACAATCATTCCCCGTATCGCCACCACCGATAATGACCACATTCCTGCCCTTGGTATTAATATAATTCCCATCCTCAAAACCGGAATCCAGGAGGCTCTTCGTATTTGCCTTCAGGAAATCCACCGCAAAATAAATCCCCTTTGCATCCCGCCCGGGCACATTGATATCCCTCGGGTTCGAAGAACCGCAGGCAAGCACCACCCGGTGATACTCCTTCAGCAAATCCCCGGCCTTCACATCCCTCCCCACATCAACACCTGTCAGGAAAGTAACTCCTTCCTCCTCCATAATCTTCACTTTCCGGTCCACGATCCTCTTTTCCAGCTTCATATTCGGTATCCCGTACATCAGCAGACCGCCGACCCGGTCAGAACGCTCATACACCGTCACCGAATGCCCTCGCTTATTCAACTGATCCGCCGCCGCCAGCCCCGCCGGCCCACTTCCCACGACAGCCACACGCTTGCCCGTACGCACCCTGGGCGGACACGCCCCGGCAATCCCCTGCTCATAAGCATATTCGATAATCGCATACTCATTTTCCTTCGTAGCCACCGCCTCCCCGTTCAGCCCGCAGGTACACGCCGCCTCACACAGAGCCGGACAAACCCGGGAAGTAAACTCCGGAAAACTATTCGTCTTCATCAGACGCCCATAAGCCTGCTCCCAATTCCCGGTATACACCAAATCATTCCACTCCGGCACCAGATTATGCAGCGGGCACCCCGACGTCATACCACAGATATCCATCCCCGACTGGCAAAACGGAACCCCGCACTCCATACACCGAGCCCCCTGCAACTGCTGCTTCTCCCTCGAAAGATGCACATGGAACTCATTAAAATTCCCAACACGCACCCCCGGCTCCACAGCCCTGGAAACCTCCCTGCCATAATCCATAAACCCCGTAGGCTTTCCCATCTATCCCAACACTCCTTTCCAACTTCCAAACACTAATCTGCACACACAGAACCCACAAACCCCAGTCCCCGCCAACAACCCGGAAGAACGCCTCTTTCCCGGCGTTCTTCCACGCGAAATGGATTTGCCATGCATCCTGCATGCAAATCCTAGAAGTTCTTAGGCAGCGTCCCTTGCTGCCTTAGAACTTCTTTTCGCGTTTGGTATGCTTCAATCTGCGCTTGTTCCGCGCTCAGCCCCTTCTCTTCCATCTGCACAATCGCCGCCATCATCCTCTCATAATCAAAAGGAATAATCTTCTTGAATTTCGGCAGATAATCCATAAAATGGTCCAGGATCTCCTTCCCCTTCACAGAATTGGTCGATGCCACATGCTCCTCAATCATCTCTTTCAATTCCAGCACATCATATTTACCGGAAACCTCATGGGAAGAAACCATTTCCTTATTCAGGCGGATATACAGATCATTACCCTCATCCAGCACATAAGCGATCCCCCCGCTCATGCCCGCCGCAAAATTCTTGCCCGTAGGCCCCAGGACAACGACACGCCCGCCGGTCATATACTCGCAGCCATGGTCGCCCACGCCTTCCACTACCGCATAAGCGCCGGAATTGCGCACACAAAAACGCTCCCCTGCCACACCGTTAATAAAAGCCTTCCCGCCCGTCGCGCCGTACAAAGCCACATTCCCGATAATGACATTCTCCTCCGGCCGGAACCTGCTTCCCGCCGGCGGATAAACAATCAACTTCCCGCCGGACAAACCCTTCCCGAAATAATCGTTGCTCTCCCCTGCCAGTTCCAAAGTCAGCCCTTTGGGGATAAATGCGCCGAAACTCTGTCCTCCCGCTCCCTTACAGAGTACGCGGTAAGTATCCTCTTCCACCTCATCCCCAAGCCTTCTTGTAATTTCCGAACCAAGGATCGTCCCGAACGCCCTGTCCGTATTCTTTACCACTACTTCCAGACGCTTTCCTTCCCCCTTCTCCATAGCCCCGGAAAGCTGTTTCACCAGCACCTTTTCATCCAGTGTCCTTTCCAAATGGAAATCATATACTTTTCTCTGGTCAAAAGCCATCCTCTCCCTGCTACCCTCATAAGGATTGAAAAGGATCTGCGCCAGATCAATTTTCCTCTGGCTCTCCGTCAGCTTATCCTTCCTTTTGAGCAGATCGGTACGCCCTACCAGCTCATCCACCGTGCGCACGCCAAGCTTCGCCATATACTCCCGCAGTTCTTCCGCAATAAACTTCATGAAATTCATGACATATTCCGGTTTGCCCTTAAAATTCTTCCGCAGCTCCGGATTCTGTGTCGCCACACCCACCGGACAGGTATCCAGGTTGCAGACACGCATCATCACACAGCCCATCGTCACAAGGGGCGCCGTGGCAAAACCAAATTCCTCCGCGCCCAGGATTGCCGCTATCGCCACATCCCGCCCGCTCATCAGCTTCCCGTCCGTCTCAATACGCACCTTACTGCGCAGCCCGTTCATAATCAAAGTCTGGTGTGTCTCCGCCAGCCCCAGCTCCCACGGCAGCCCGGCATTATGGATGGAATTGCGCGGCGCCGCGCCCGTCCCGCCGTCATACCCGGATACCAGTATCACCTGCGCCCCGGCCTTGGCCACACCGGCCGCCACCGTGCCTACGCCTGCCTCGGATACCAGCTTCACGGAAATCCTTGCCTCCTTATTGGCATTTTTCAAATCATAAATCAGCTCCGCCAAATCCTCTATAGAATAAATGTCATGGTGGGGCGGCGGGGAAATCAAACCAACGCCAGGCGTGGAATGCCTGGTCTTTGCAATCCACGGGTACACCTTCCCGCCGGGCAGATGCCCGCCCTCGCCAGGTTTCGCCCCCTGCGCCATCTTAATCTGTATCTCCTTTGCACTGACAAGGTAACGGCTCGTTACGCCGAACCTCCCGCTCGCCACCTGCTTAATCGCCGAACACCGGTTTTCCCCATCGGCACCTACCGTCAATCTGTCTAAGTCCTCGCCGCCTTCGCCGGAATTCGATTTCCCATGCAGCCGGTTCATCGCTATCGCCAGTGTCTCATGGGCCTCCTTTGAAATGGAACCGTATGACATAGCCCCGGTCTTAAACCTTGTCACAATGGACTCCACGCTCTCCACTTCCTCCATCGCCACACCCTTTTCCGGATAATTGAAATCCATCAGCCCGCGCAGGTTTTTCACGGAATTCTCGTCATTGACCAGCGCGGTATACTGCTTGAACATCCCATAATCACCGCGCTTCGTGGATTCCTGGAGCAAATGGATGGTTGCCGGATTGTAAAGATGCTCCTCCGAGCCGCTCCGCATTTTGTGGTGCCCCGGGCTGTCCAGCGTCAGGTCGGATTCCAGGCCCAGCGGGTCAAAAGCCCTGGAATGCAGCCCGTCCGTCTGCCCCTCGATATCCTTTAACGTAATGCCGCCCACACGGCAGACCGTATTGGTAAAATATTTATGGATCACATCATAATCTATCCCGATGGCCTCAAAAATCTGGGAACCCTGATAAGACTGAATCGTGGAAATCCCCATCTTTGACGCAATTTTCACAATACCATGCAAAATCGCATTATTATAATCATCCACCGCCGCGTAATAATCTTTATCCAGCATCCGGCCGTCAATCAGTTCCTTAATGGATTCCTGCGCCAGATAAGGGTTTACGGCACAGGCCCCATACCCGAGCAGCGTCGCGAAATGGTGTACCTCCCGCGGCTCCCCGGATTCCAGTATCAGGGCAACACTGGTACGCTTCTTCGTCCGCACCAGATGCTGGTTCAGGGCGGAAACCGCTAACAGGGACGGAATCGCCACATGGTTCTCATCCACACCCCGGTCGGACAGTATGAGGATATTCACCCCTTCCCGGTACACCCGGTCTACCTCCACGAACAGCCTCTCAATGGCGCGCTCCAAACTGGTATTTTTGTAATAAAGAATCGGGACTACGCCCACCTTGAACCCGTCCGCTTTCATATTTTTTATCTTCATAATATCCGTGTTCGTCAGGATCGGGTTATTGACCTTGAGGATATTGCAGTTTTTCGGCGTTTCCTCCAACAGGTTCCCTTCGGTGCCGATGTAAACCGTAGTGGAAGTGACCACTTCCTCCCGTATCGCATCAATCGGAGGGTTCGTCACCTGGGCAAAAAGCTGCTTAAAATAATGGAACAGCGGATGATACGTCTTGCTCAGCACCGGCAGCGGCGTATCCACGCCCATAGCCGCAATCGCCTCGCTGCCGTTTCTTGCCATAGGCAAAATGCTCGTCTTCAGCTCCTCGTAAGAATAGCCGAATGCCTTCTGCATCCTCTGCCTCTCCTCCGCCGTAAACTCCGGCACCCTCTCGTTCGGAATCTTAAGTTCCTTTAATGTGACCAGGTTGCTGTCCAGCCATTCACCGTAAGGCTGCGCGCAGGCATACTTTTCTTTCAGCGTTTCATCGTCAATCACTTCACCCTTTACCGTATCCACCAGGAGCATTTTCCCCGGGCGAAGCCGTTCCTTTACCACAATCTTCGCCGGGTCAATATCCAATACCCCCACCTCGGAAGAGAGGATTAGCTGCCCGTCGTCGGTAACAAAATAGCGGGAAGGGCGCAGGCCGTTGCGGTCAAGCACCGCCCCCATGATATCCCCGTCGGAAAAAAGGATGGATGCCGGCCCGTCCCAGGGCTCCATCATCGTGGCATAATATTGGTAAAAATCCTTCTTATGCCGGTTCATCGTCCTGTTATTCGCCCAGGGCTCCGGAATCGTGATCATCACCGCCAGAGGCAGATCCATACCGCTCATTACAAGGAACTCCAGCGTATTGTCCAGCATGGCCGAATCGGAACCGGACGTATTTACCACCGGCAGGACCTTGTGGAGCTGCCCCTGCAGATACCCGGATTCCATATTTTCCTCACGGGCCAGCATCTTATCCGCGTTACCCCGTATCGTATTGATTTCCCCGTTATGGACGATGAAACGGTTCGGGTGCGCCCGCTCCCAGCTTGGGTTCGTATTGGTGGAAAAACGGGAATGCACGATAGCTATCGCCGACTCGTAATCCTTATCCTGCAGATCCCCAAAGAACGTGCGCAACTGCCCCACCAAAAACATACCCTTATACACAACCGTCCTGCTGGAAAGGGAAACCACATAAGTATTATCGCTGGACTGCTCAAATACCCGGCGCACAATATAAAGCATCCGGTCAAAAGCAAGCCCCTTTTCCACCTCCGCAGGTTTCTTTACATATCCCTGCATAATGTAGGGCATACACTCCAGCGCCTTAGGCCCGAGGACGGACGGGACGATATCCACCTTCCTCCAGCCCAAAAATTCCAGCCCCTCCTTCTTCACGATAATTTCAAACATCTTCTTCGCCTGGTTCCGCTTCATCTCTTCCTGCGGAAAGAAAAACATCCCCACGCCGTATTCCCTTTCCGCCCCCAGCTCGATGCCAAGGGGGCGCGTCACTTTCGCCAGGAACCGGTGCGGCACCTGGGTCAGTATTCCCACACCGTCCCCGGTCTTCCCCTCCGCGTCCTTGCCTGCCCGGTGTTCCAGGTTTTCCACTATCTTTAAAGCGTTTTCCACTGTCTCATGGCTTTTCTTCCCTTTAATATTTACACAAGCGCCGATACCGCAGTTGTCATGCTCAAATTCCTCGCGGTAAAGCGGCGCTATCGGTACCGTCATTCTTACATCAAACATTTCTTTCCTCCATTCCAGTACCGCCCCCACGCCATCCGTACCAACAACCGGCGGAAGAAAATCTGACGTTAATACATCGTCACCTTTTCTTCCGGGCACGGATGGCCTGGGGGCTGTTTTCCAGTTCCGCATCCCACCGCTACTGTACCATACCAGCAGAAGAAAATCTGACGCTAATACATCGTCACATTTTCTTCTGGGCACAGTTGCGGTGGGATGCTGTTTCCAGTTCCGCACCCCTGTGCATAAAAAAAGTCGCAACAAGGCCTTTCTGCGCTCCGTTGCGACTCACTGGACATTACTATACACCTATTTTCCTATCTTGTAAACTACTTTTTTCCTGAATTGCCGGGCAATCAGGCGCCTGGTTACTATGCATAGACTACCCTTATACTTTCAGACCTGAACAACCTTCTTCCCGCCACTGGATCCTAAAATTTCGTCCACTGTTTCCATGGAAATCTTTTTCTTTTTTGCAAAACTTCTAATAAATTCTTCCGGAATCCCCCCGCTTTTCATAAACTCTATTGCTGATATAGCTTCTGACTTTGTTACCTCTTTTTCTTTTTTCTCTAAAGCCTGCTCCAGGTCTATCTTCCATTTAGGAATATACTCTCTGTCCAGCATCTCATCCACTCCCTTCCATATTTGAGGATAGTCCTTTAGTTTATATTCCGCTGTATCTTTCAGCATGTTCATTAAGGTTAATGTTTCATCGTCCCTAATCTTACTGCCATTATATGCATTTCTGATTATTTCTATAATTTTACTATATACAGCGTCAATTTCATCCGCATATTCAGCCAAGTGTTTTTTCGTATTAACATTCCTGACATGCCTTAAAATTTCATATGGCAGAAACAGGTACAGTTCATTCTGTTTAATTTTATCCAGGTCATAATCGTACAGACGGATGGCAGGAACATTGTAAGTATAGCTTCCGTTCTGAAAATGTACTGTCATTTCCAATTCTTTTGGCATACTGTCCTTCGGGACGATATAAAAAACGCACGACCTGGGAAAATTGAATTCCGTAAAATTATTAGTTCTCTTCGCATCTGCCAACGCAATATGGAAATCGTACTCAAACATACGAAAAACCATTATCCTGTCATCCGAATACTGGCATTCAAAATGGTATGTTAAACCTTCTATCAGGAAAGAAATATCGGACATTATCCTACTTTTGTCCTTGTTATATGTCTCTGTGCCCATACTGGTTATAGGTATATCCCGCTCATACTGCTTTCCAAATACCAGGTTAATCAACGGAATGAATAATGCCGGATGTTCCTGCAGCATTGTCTTAAATACCCTGTCCCAAACCTTATCCTGTGGCCTGGCTTCTGATTTTTCTTTTGCGTCTCCCACTTCATACACCCTTTATAATATCTTATACCTACTGCTTTCACTTACAATATACCATCAATTCAGCAAAAAAACAACTGTTTTCAGCCCCCATTCGCCTGTAAAGAACTGTACCGACACCTATTCCTCCCCCTTCCCAATAAGCACCCTCTTCCCGCAAAACGCAAACCCATACTTACGAATACGCCCCTCCGGGATCCCTTTTGCAACAAGCGACGCTTTATAATCCCGCCCGTCAATCTGGCGCAACGCTTCCTTCACCGTGTCGGCAAGTTCCTTTTCCCCCGCATCCTGCACCTTAAATTCCAAAATCATGGCATCATTTTTTAATGCAAAAGGCTGTCCCCCCGATACCTCCCTTGGCTCCAGCATCACGTCATACCGGCCAAAACCGCTTTCCCTGTTCGATGTTATCACATACCTGTCGGCCAGGTCGACCATCAGCCCCAGCACAAATCCATGGTAAAACCGTTCCGGTTCCTCCCCGGAAGGCCCGTTCCCTGTATCAAAATAGCTGAATGTCATCAAAGCCACTTTATTCATATAATGGTTCATCGCCCTTATATCATCCTGCAGGAATGCTTTGATAAAATCATTGTAATCGGAAGATGTTCCGTCAAACCAGCCGCGCACCATACTGCGGAACATAACCCGCACTTCAAAGTTCGTCAGTTCCAGTTCATGTTCCTGCTTCCATTCCCCGCCGTCCGTAACATACGTCCTATAGCTTTTTACCTTCAAATAACCGCTGGCCAGCAGCAGGCTCCAAATGGCATCCTGCTTCACGGACAACTGGCTGTACACAATCTGCTCGTCAATTTCCACATTTACAGTCCCTCCCTGGAGCAAGCGTTCAAATCCCAGCTTGACCTCCGTGCTTCCTTCCATGAGCAGCTTCCCGACAAGGCTGTTGGAACTGGTATTTGCCCAGTAAGCGCCTACTCGCTTTTTATCCAGGTAGTTGGTGATAGACCAGGGATTATAAATATCTTCCGTATCCCCAAAGGTAAAACCGTCATACCATTTTTTTACCTCCTGCTTTTGTTCCGGCAAACCAAATTCATCTAATGCCGCAAAGACCTCATCCTCCGTAAACCCAAAACAATCTGCATATTTTTTTGAAGTTGTCGTCACTACTTCCAGGTTATTCAAATCAGAAAATATGGATTCTTTGCTGACCCTTGTAATCCCTGTCATCATTGCCCGCTCAAAATAAGGATTCGTCTTAAAAGTCGCATTGAACAGATTTCTCATAAAAATGACCATCTCCTCCC
>CANDKY010000158.1 GCA_947385425.1 uncultured Lachnospiraceae bacterium
GCTGCAAAATAGCAGGCAAAGAGCACCCGCCCCGTCTGCCGCAGCCCCCTGCATCCTTCCCAGCCGCACCATGTCATTCCCCACTGTTTTGATAATCCGCTCCCCGCCGATCAATGTCCCCATAGCCATCACACTGCTGCAAAGGATCATCATCCAAAACGGAAGGACGAACTGTCCGGCCTCTGCAATCCCCTTCCCTTCCGCCAGCAGCACCCCTAACAGAAACACCCCCATAAATTTCTGCCCGTCCTGTGCCCCATGCATAAATGCCATAGCCGCAGCCCCCGCTATCTGCGCATCGGTAATCCTCTTCTTTGCCTTATGGAAAACGCTGACGCCCGGCGGTTCCGGAACCCGGCAGTGCCCGGGGCATTTTTCACCCTTATAGGGAACGGATACGCCGGCGGTGGGCGGTAACTGCTTTTGTGCGCATTTCTCCCCTTTACAGGGGACTGCCGCAAACAGGGCTTTTGAACCGGCTGTCCGCAGCAGTTTCCCTCCAAGCCATCCCAAAAGAAATCCTAACGCCACGGAAACACCCAGCCCATAGAGTACTTTCCCCCACTCCTGCATATGCACCCCCGTAAAACCATGCCGAAGCGCCACTGACGCCCCGGTAAGGCCTGCAAGCAATGCATGGCTTTCGCTGGTAGGAATGCCGAAACACCAGGCTGCCGCCGACCAGAGGATAATCGCCGACAAGGCCGCACACAAAGCCGCCAGGGCCGCTGCCCCGTCCTCCCCGAAATCGGCTATATGGTACACCGTAAATGCCACTTTTGTATTCACTGCGGACATAAGGAACAGCCCTGCAAAATTAAAAGCCGCCGCCATACGGACTGCCGCCCCCAGCTTCATCCCCCCGGATGCCACCAGCGACGCAATGGCATTGGGCGCGTCCGTCCACCCGTTTACCATAATAACTCCCAATATCAGCAGGACCGTTATCCGCAGGACAGGACTGACAGCCAGCCGGGTTATAAACTCAGATAATGATATTGTCATGTTTTCCAGCCTTGTATACCTTTCTATCAGTATAGTGGGCCGGAACACATAATATGCCATAAGCCATGCCCGGTTCTTTTGAAAGAATGATATTACAGCAACTATTATGTGAATCCGGAAAAAAATTTCTAAGATTAATTGCTGACAACAAGACCCACTGCAGGCGCCGCATCCGGATTCCTTTCTATTGCCCCTTTTCTGCTCTTATCTGCCATGCCACTTTCCGCGTTTCACGCCGGAGCATCAAAATACCAAATACCAATAATAATATCCCGATTCCAATCGGTGCAAAAGCAAAGCTGCCCTCGAAATCCCACAGCTTATTCAAAACAACCCCATTGAAAAGTGAAAAAGCATTATTCACAACATGGATCACCACCCCGATATAGACATTGTCTGTCAAAATAACGGCGTACCCGATGATCACGCCCATAAACAAAGCTGAAATAAACTGGACGCCGTTTAAATGCCAGATTGCAAACAGGAAACTTGAAATAAGGACTGCATAGAGGTTGCCCCGTCTCTGCCTTGCGACGTGAAAAATAACCCCACGGTAAAATATATCCTCCGTCGCAGGCCCAAGCAAAGCCGTATACAGGATTCCCGGTAACGTATTTACAAATACCGCATTGTTCGATATCGATACTCCCCCGATATCCCTTAAACTTTTTTCTACGAAATCCAGAAAAAACAGTAACAAGGCTCTGTGCCCAAGGCATATCCCAACCCCTATGACGGCTGCCCAAACGCAGTATTTCAATTCTTTCCTTCCCAATGAACACAGAGCAGGTTCTTTGCATAAATAACTCCGGAAAATGTAAATAGAAATCAAAGTAATAAACACCTGGCTATATGCGCTTAACGTCCATCCCCAAACAGGGTCTGCTACCGGTATCATACTCATCAATAAATGTGCCAGCACACATATTGTCTCAAATACTACCCAAATCACCAATTCCACTTAACTTCATCTCCCTCTGCGGCGTCCATATCTGTTCAGAAAGATCCCCTTCACAATTTCGTATAAACCATAGCACCCTATTTCATGGTATTGTAACATGGCGTCATTGGTATTTCAATCCCGAGTTTGCCGCTTGAATAAATCAGCTATAATTGTATGGAAATCCCTTAACAGAAAATGAAATCTGCCGTAAAATAAACTAATAAATCAACCACAAAATGAGTATGCTATATCCCGGGCATTCATACACTTAATTATTATTGCGTCAATTCCAATCATCATTCCAACCATCATAAAAAGGAGAGCCAATATGTGTACAGCAGCAACCTATAAAACAAAAGACTTCTATTTCGGACGTACCCTGGATTATGATTTCTCATACGGCGACGAAGTAACCGTCACGCCCAGGAATTATCCGTTCCGCTTTACTGAGAAAAAAATGAAAACTTCCCATTTCGCCATCATCGGCATGGCATGCGTCATTGAAAACTATCCTCTTTATTATGATGCTGTAAACGAAAAGGGGTTAGGCATGGCAGGGCTGAATTTCGTCGGAAATGCAGTCTACCATGAGAGTATCCCCGGAAAGGATAACCTTGCGCAGTTTGAATTTATCCCCTGGGTTCTCTGCCAGTGCTCATCGGTAAAAGAAGCACGGAACTTGATCGGAAAAATTAATCTGACCAATACCCCTTTCAGCGCCCAGCTCCCCGCAGCGCAGTTACACTGGATCCTTGCAGACCATGAAGAAGCCATAACAATAGAACAGGTTAAAGAAGGAATGCGGATATACGAAAACCCCATTGGCATCCTGACCAACAACCCGCCTTTCAACGAGCAGATGTTTGCGCTCAACAACTATATGTCCCTATCCGCAAAAACGCCGGAAAACCGCTTCGCGCCAGGCTTACGTCTGGACACCTACAGCAGAGGCATGGGCGCCATCGGCCTTCCGGGCGATTTGTCCTCACAGTCCAGATTTGTCAGAGCCGCCTTTGTAAAAATGAATTCCGTTTCCGGCGGCAATGAAACCGAAAGCGTCAGCCAGTTTTTCCATATCCTGCACTCTGTAGATCAACAGCGCGGGTGCTGTGAGCTGGAGAACGGCAAATATGAGATAACACTCTATACCTCCTGCTGCAATGCCGACAAAGGAATTTACTATTATACTGCCTATGACAACCATCAGATCACGGCCGTAGACATGCACCGTGAAAACCTGGACACGGCTGCCCTCATACGTTATCCCCTAATCAAAGAAGAGCAGATTCGGATGCAGAACTGAGGATCTGCAGACAAATTTCCTCTTAGAACATGTTTGAAAAATGCTTTCCGACAAATGCGCGCCCCTGTGCGCAAAACGGGTCTCCCGCCATCCGGCAGAAGACCCGCAGCTTCCATTTATATTTTTTTGCCATATAAGGAACTGAATTTTCAGCCTCAGTTTTTCGCAGCCATTTCTGCTTTCAATTTCTCAGTCAAGGCAGGGACAATCTTATTCAAATCGCCTACAATGCCGTAGTCTGCCACATCAAAAATCGGGGCTGTCTCATCCTTATTGATCGCGATAATCAGGTCGGATTCCTCCATACCTGCCAGATGCTGGATTGCACCGGAGATACCGATTGCAAAATATACATTCGGACGTACTGTTTTACCGGTCTGTCCTACCTGGAGATCCTTCGGCTTCCATCCTGCATCCACTACTGCACGGGAGCAGCTTACGGTAGCGCCGAGCACTTCTGCAAGATCATCCAGGATCTTGAAGTTGTCCGGGCTTCCCACGCCGCGGCCGCCGGAAACAAGGATTTTCGCATCCATTATATCTACGGTATCCACTACGGATTTTACAATTTCAAGAATCTCTACATACTTGTCATCCGGTGTAAATCCGGGATTGAACTCTTCCACCACTGCCTTTGCACCTTCTACCTTAGGCGCTTTCTGCATAACGCCGGGACGTACCGTAGCCATCTGCGGACGGAATTCCGGACATGCAATCGTAGCGATGGTATTGCCGCCGAATGCAGGACGGGTCATTAACAACTGGTTATGAAGCTGCTCTTTGCCGGGAACCGGGTTGATCGGAAAATCACCGATTTCAAGCTGCGTACAGTCTGCGGTAAGCCCTGTATGGATTCTCGCGGACACACGGGGACCCAGATCACGCCCGATTGCCGTAGCGCCTACCAGGAAAATTTCCGGTTTATATTTCTCAATGACAGATGCGAGGGCATGCGCATAAGGCTCTGTCCTGTATTCTTTCAATTCCGGGTCGTCTACAAGGATCACTTTGTCTGCACCGTAAGCTGCCAGCTCATCCGCCAGATCCTTTACGCCGTCCCCAACCAAAACTGCCGTTACTTCGGTTCCTAAATCTTTTGCAAGATCTTTTCCTTTGCCCACCAGTTCCAAAGCGATTCCGCTCAGTTTGTTATCTACCTGCTGTGCAAAGACAAATACTCCTTTATACTCTGCTATATTCATTTTATGATTCTGCTCCTTTCAAAATTTGGCAAAATTGCAACATGGACACGCAATCTTCCATGCAGGCTTTCGTATCTTCCGGCTTAAATTACATGTTTCACCTTCAATTTATCAACAATGTAATCCACTGCTTCCGTAGGATCCAGGGTAACTTTTTCACCGGCGCCCTTCCTTACCTTGTCCGAAGCCCTTGCAATCTGTGTCGGCGAACCTTTCAAACCAAGGTTGGAATCCTCCACATCTACCAGTTTATCCCTTCCCCATACGGTAAGTTCTGCATTGTAAGCGTCAAAGATTCCGCCCGGAGTCATGTAACGGGGCTCATTTAACTCTGCAAGCGCCGTAATCAGGCAGGGCATCTTTGCTTTCAGAACATGGTATCTGTCGTCAAACTGACGTTCTACAATTACGCTGTCCCCCTCAATCCGGATTTTCTGTGCATAGGAAATTACCGGGATTCCAAGATGCTCAGAAATCTGCGGGCCTACCTGCGCGGTATCACCGTCAATCGCCTGACGCCCCGTAATGATCAAGTCATAATCCAGGTTTCGGATAGCGCCTGCAAGTGTCTGGGAAGTTGCCCATGTATCCGCACCGCCCAACACTCTGTCCGTTACAAGGATTCCCTTGTCCGCTCCCATTGCCATTGCCTCACGGAGTACTTCCTCTGCTTTCGGAAGGCCCATGGTAACAACAGTCACTTCTGCCCCGTACTGGTCTTTCAATCTGAGCGCTGCTTCCAATCCCGCTTTATCATCCGGGTTCATAATGGTAAGCATCGCGCCTCTGTCAAGTGTACCGTCAGGATTGAACTTAACGCCGCCCTTGGTATCAGGTACCTGTTTTACACAAACAACGATTTTCATTGTATTCCACTCCTTATATTTATGTTGAATTCTCTTTGATCCGCCAGGAATCTCTTTTTCCGCAAGGCATTTTCTTACCTGCAAAGTACATTTTACCTGCACAGCATATTCCTACCTGCATTGCATATCTTTATCTGCACAGCATATTTCTACCTGCATAGCACATTTTTACCTGCATAGCACATTTTTACCTGCATAGCAATTACTACCTGCTTCATTTAAATATATCCCTGGCACAATGAATAATAAAATGGGGATCACATGAGTATTAATCAGGAAATTTATCCTTCACTGTCCCTTTTATCCCTGTTTCAAAATTCTATCTCTTATCCTTTATTCCTTATTTCAATAATGCCCCGGAAATTACCATCCTCTGTACTTCGCTCGTACCTTCGTAAATCTCCGTGATCTTCGCATCACGCATCATACGCTCTACATCGTACTCCCTTGTATAACCGTAACCGCCATGGAGCTGGACAGCCTTGGTCGTCACTTCCATAGCAACCTCTGCCGCATAAAGTTTTGCTTTTGCCGCTTCCACAGAGTATACTTTCTGGGTATTCTTAGCCACTGCAGCCTTGTATACAAGAAGCTGTGCCGCTTCCACTTTCGTAGCCATATCGGCAAGCTGGAACTGGGTATTCTGGAACTGTCCGATTGCCCTGCCAAACTGCTTCCTTTCCTTTACATACTCGATTGTCCTCTCCAGAGCGCCTTCTGCAAGCCCCAAAGCCTGGGAAGCGATACCGATACGTCCGCCGTCCAGCGTATGCATAGCGATTCCAAATCCCTTGCCCTGCTGTCCGAGGATGTTCTCCTTCGGGATTCTGCAGTCCGTGAAAATAAGTTCATATGTAGAAGAACCGCGGATACCCATTTTCTTCTCCTTTGTACCAAAGGTAAAGCCAGGGGTCCCCTTTTCTACAATGAAAGCGGTGATTTCTTTGGACTTCCTGCCGCGTTTTTCCACTGTGCCCGTTACGGCAAAGATCACATATACATCCGCTTCTTTACCGTTTGTGATGAAAATCTTAGAACCGTTGAGCACCCACTCATCGCCGTCCAATACCGCTTTTGTCTGCTGTCCCTGCGCGTCTGTACCTGCGCCGGGCTCTGTCAGGCCGAAAGCGCCGATCTTCCTGCCGCTTGCCAGATCCGGAAGATATTTCTGCTTCTGCTCTTCCGTACCATATGTAAGGATCGGATCGCAGCAGAGAGATGTATGTGCGGAAACAATAACGCCTGTAGTACCGCAAACTTTGGAAAGCTCTTCTACACACATAGCATAAGTTAAGATATCACAGCCCTGTCCTCCGTACTCCTTCGGAACCGGAATACCCATGAATCCTGCTTTTGCCATTTTTTCAACCGTGCCTCTTGGGAAGATTTCTGTCTCGTCTACTTCCTGTGCCAGAGGTTTCACTTCCTTTTCAGCAAATTCCCTGAAAAGCGTCCTTGCCATTTCATGTTGTTTTGTTAACATAAAATCCATGATTTTATTTCCTCCATATCTTTATATAATGAATCCCTTATTTCGAATAGTCATAGAAGCCTTTTCCGGTCTTCTGTCCAAGCTGCCCGCCGCGTACCATTTTCTTAAGAAGCGGGTGAGGACGGTATTTCGGATCGCCTGTTTCAGCCTGAAGCACTTCCATAATGGCAAGTACGATATCAAGCCCTACCAAATCGCCGAGAGCCAAAGGCCCCATCGGATGGTTTGCGCCCAATTTCATTGCATTGTCAATCCCCTCTACCGATGCAACGCCGTCTGCATAGATGCCGATCGCTTCATTGATCATCGGGATAAGGATCCTGTTGACTACAAAGCCTGCCGCTTCATTTACCTGCACCGGTGTCTTGCCGATTTCTTCGGAAATGGCTTTGATCTTTTCCACTACTTCATCCGGCGTATTTAATCCTGCAATTACCTCCACCAGTTTCATAACCGGAGCCGGGTTGAAGAAATGCATGCCGATCACGGGCCTGTCAAGCCCTGCACCAATCTCTGTGATGGAAAGGGAAGAAGTATTGGTTGCAAAAATACATTCTTTCTTGCAGATGTCCTGCAGTTCCTTAAAGGTCTGTTTCTTGATATCCATAACTTCAAGAGCTGCCTCCACGATCAAATCGCAGTCTGTACAGATTGTCTTCACGCCTGTCGTGATCTTGGCAAGGATCGCATCCGCTTTGGCCTGATCCATCTTGCCTTTTGCAATACGTTTCTCAAAACCTTTTGCAATCTTATTTTTACCATTTGCTGCAAATTCCTCGTTGATATCGCAAAGGAATACCTCATACCCTTCTGTCTGGGCAAAAGCCTGTGCAATACCAGAACCCATTGTACCGGCGCCAATAATACCTACTTTCATCTCTTACTTCCTCCTAAAATATTTTCTATAATTTTCATCCGCCGGCGCACTGCCTCCGGCCGGACGGCGGCGGACTGCTATTACCCCATTACTTATTCAAAAACTTTTCTACCTTTCTCTTTTCAAGGAAAGCAGCCATGCCTTCTTTCTGGTCATAGGATTCAAAGCAATCGCCGAATAATTTCTCTTCGATTACAATCGCCTGATCCATGTCCGCATCCAGCCCTTCGTTGATCGCTTTCTTGCAGTTGCGTACCGCAATAGGCGCGTTCTTCGCAATGCCTGCCGCCATCTTCTCCGCCGCCGGCATAAGCTCTTCCTGTGTATATACCGCATTTACAAGGCCGATCCGGAATGCTTCGTCCGCTTTAATATTCCTTGCGGTGTAAATCATCTGTTTTGCCATGCCAGCGCCGACAAGACGTGCCAGCCTCTGCGTACCGCCGAATCCCGGCGTAATCCCCAAGCCGACTTCCGGCTGTCCGAATACTGCATTGTCGGAACAAATCCTGATATCACAGCTCATGGAAATCTCACAGCCGCCGCCCAATGCAAAGCCGTTTACTGCAGCAATGACCGGGATTGGGAATGTCTCCAGTTTGCGGAATACGTCGTTCCCTTTCTTACCGAATGCTTCCCCTTCCGCTTTCGTCAGGCTGCTCATTTCACCGATATCCGCGCCGGCAACGAAAGATTTCTGGCCCGCACCTGTCAAAATAAGGCATCTTACCTCGTCCAGGTTCACGGCGTGCAAGGTCTGATCCAATTCTTCCAGCACCGTTGAATTTAATGCGTTCAATGCCTTTTCACGGCTGATGGTAATGATTCCGTAATTACCCTTCTGCTCATATACAATAAATTCCATTGAAATATCTCCTTATTCCAGTTCCGCATCTTTCCCTCCATGCCCTCCACCATGGATAGATTTCTGT
>CANDKY010000159.1 GCA_947385425.1 uncultured Lachnospiraceae bacterium
AGGCTCCTGGTTTTTGGTTAACATAAGCTTTTGAGTTTTGCCGAAAACCTTAAGTGAATGACATTGGAAGTGAACTGTAACTGCCCTCAGCTCCCATACCCGGCTAAAAATGCCCGCTTATTGATCTCCACAGTCTTCGGCGGCACCGTTTTTTCTATTATCCGCAGCCAGTCTTCCTTCGTAAAATCCATATGTTTTGCCGCCATCCCCAGCACAATCACATTAAAGGCCTTCGCATTCCCCAGCTTCAAAGCCTCCTCCATTGCATTGATGGTATATACCTTGTGTTCCCTGCTTAAATCCTCAATAATATTCTCCGGATACTGTTCCGCTCCCGTTACCACGGTGATCGGCTCAATCCGCCAGTCATTGACAATCAGCACACCGTCCTTTTTCAGGAAATGGGCATATCTGAGCGCTTCCAGACGTTCAAAGGCAATCAGCACGTCCGCCTGCCCTTCTTCTACAATCGGTTCCGCCACTTTTTCCCCATACCGGACAAAAGTCACCACACTGCCGCCCCGCTGCGCCATGCCATGCACTTCCGACAGCTTGACATCATACCCTGCCCCGCTGGTAATCCCTCCAAGGATACGGCTTGTCAGCAGCGTCCCCTGCCCGCCTACCCCTACTATCATAATACTCTTCGTCATCATTTCTTCTCTCCTTTGCCTGCCGTTGTCTGTTTCGGCTGTTTTTCAATGGCTCCAAACGGGCATAACTGCATACACAGGCCGCATCCGTTGCACATGGTAGCGTCAATCGCAATACTCCCGTCTTCCCTCTTCGTGAGGGCCGGACAGCCCGGCACTAAGCAGGCGCCGCACTTCTTACACTTCTCCGGCACAGGGGCACATACGTCCGGGAACACATTACCCTTTAACAGCACACAGGGCGATTTGGTGATGATGACTGACACCGCATCCCTTGCTGTCTCTTCCCTGATTACCCTTTCCAGCTCCTGCAAATCAAAAGCATTGACCTCCACCACATGTTCAATGCCGATGGCTTTGCAGAATTTATATATGCTGATAGCCGGAACCACTTCGCCTTTCAGCGTTTTTCCCGTCGCCGCATGATCCTGATGCCCGGTCATGCCCGTGGTGGAATTGTCCACAATCAGCACTGTCCCGGTCCCCTGGTTATAAACCATATTCATCAGTGAATTTACCCCTGTATGCATAAAAGTGGAATCACCGATGACTGCCACCCAGTTTTTGATATAATCCTTCCCCCGCGCCTTCTCCATACCATGGAGGGAAGAAATGCTTGCCCCCATACAGATCGTCGTGTCAATCACACTAAGCGGCGCCACCGCCCCCAGCGTATAACATCCGATATCCCCAGCCGCATGGAGCTTCAGTTTTTTCAGCACGGAAAATACGCTCCGGTGGGGGCAGCCAGGGCAAAGGATGGGAGGACGCGCCGGTACGGATGCCGGGGCCTGCGTTTCCACACCTTCCGGCAGCAGGGCGCGCCGTAGCATATTGGCGCTGTACTCCCCCTGCCTGGTAAAAATCTCCTTCCCGGCAGCCTCTATGCCCCACGCCTTCACCTGTTCCTCTATCACAGGCTCCAGTTCCTCGAATATGTACAGCTTATCCACCCTGGAAGCAAACTCCTCAATCAGCTTCTTTGGGAGCGGATGCACCAGGCCAAGCTTCAGCACCGACGCATCCGGGAATACTTCCTTCACATACTGATACGGAATACCGCTTGTAATAAAACCAATGGAAGTGTCCCCATATTCCGCCCGGTTCACAGGGAAGGCGCATCCGTCCTCCGCCATGGCCTCCATGCGTTTTTCCACAAATACGTGCCTGCCCTTTGCCATCGCCGGCATCATCACATACTTGCCGATATTCCGTTCATAAGGTTTGTCCGCAACCTCTTCCCGCTCTTCCAGCACCACATTCCCCTGCGAATGTGACAGACGTGTCGTCGTCCTTAAGATCACCGGGGTATCGTATTTCTCGCTCAGCGTAAAAGCAAACTTCATGAAATCCTTTGCTTCCTGGCTGTCCGAAGGCTCCAGTACAGGCACCTGCGCCGCCCTGGCAACGCAGCGGGTATCCTGTTCATTCTGGGAACTGTACAGCCCCGGATCGTCTGCCGCCACCAGCACCAGCCCCCCGTTTACCCCTGTATAAGATGCCGTATATAAAGGGTCGCTTGCCACATTCACCCCTACATGTTTCATTGATGCCATCGCGCGCACTCCGCTGATGGATGCGCCGATTGCCACTTCCATGGCCACCTTCTCATTCGGCGACCATTCCGCATAAATTTCCTCATACTTCACTACGTTTTCGCTAATCTCCGTGCTGGGCGTCCCGGGATACGCCGCAGACACTTTCACCCCCGCCTCGTACGCTCCCCTGGCTATCGCCTCATTGCCCAGCATAATCTTCTTCTCTGCCATTTATCCTTTTCCTTTCCTCCCGCATAAAATATCCCGCAATACCCTTACACAGCCTCTGCCCTGTTTTTAATTGGTAACATGGATTACATACAAGATTATACGGGAACCATATTCTCTTAGAATTGCATACCGGAAATCGTCATGAAGCTATTTTATCACATGGCTTTTAAAATGTAAAGTTACAGTCTACTGCTGCTTGCCCTTTTGCCTTACACGTTGTACAATATGTGATATACGCAGCCGTTCAGAGCTGCGGCCGTATACAAAATAAAAACATGGACAGGAGGAAAAAATGAACAGTATAATCGAAACAATCAGGCAAAGAAGTTCCACAAGAGGATACACCGACGAACCATTGACAGATACCGAATTAGACACCTTGATCCAGGCAGGGCTCCAGGCGCCGACAGCGGCAAACAGACAGGAAATCCATTTCACGGTACTGCCGGGCAGTCATCCTGCCTTAAAAGAACTGGAAGAGGAAAAAAACCGCCTGCGCGGCATTACTGCCCCCACGCACAACTTTTATTATGAAGCGCCCACAGTAGTCATCCTAAGTGCGGACAGCACCTATAAATGGGGTTCACTGGATGCCGGCATCGCAGTGGAAAACATGGCGCTTGCGGCAGAAGGGCTTGGCCTTGGGAATCTGATTATCGGCTGCATTGACGACGCAATAAAAGGAGAAAAGAAAGCCCATTTTTCCGGCACACTGAAATTCCCGGAAAATTATGAATATAAAATAGCTATCGCCTTCGGCCACAAAGCAACCGCAAAAGAACCGCATACTTACGATGCCGGTGCCCAGGTAACTTACCTGTAACCCCCTGCAAACCGTATATCCCAATCTAGTACCCCATTTAAAGACACGCCCTAACATTCCTGCAACGTCAGAGCGTGTCTTAAAATCGGTTTTCACATTACATTCCCGCTGTTAATTCCGGCCATCCCTGACTTTAACGGCAGCCAGTCCAGCACTTCTTTTATATGCTCATTCCAGAAATCCCATGTATGGCTTCCCGGATCCGCGGCAAACTTGACATCTATGCCTGCCTCACACAGAGAACGATAAAATTTCTGATTTGCCGGGAACAGGGAATCTTCCGTACCGCATGCCATATATATCCGGGGCATCTCCTCTCCCGCTTCTTTTAATTTAAGGGCCAGCCATTCCGGATTCTTATCGCTTTCCTTTACCTTGGATAAATCCCCAAACACAGACTCCGCATAGCTTCTTGACTCAATGAAAAGAGGCGTTTCATCAGTCCGTCCCTCCAGCCCGTCCACAATCAAAGCCGCCGAAAGCGCACCGATATACCCGAATGTCCCATGGTATTTCAACCCGTTCCTCAAGGCCCCATAGCCGCCCATGGACAAACCCGCTATAAAAGTGTCTTCCCGTTTATCCGACAGCGGAAACATTTTCCGTGTCATTTCAACCAGCTCCCTGCCGATAAAATCCCCATATAATGCATGGTTTTTTTCCTGATCCAGATAAAACATATTTTCCCCGGAAGGCATGACCACCGCCAGATTCTTCTCATCCGCCCACCGCTGGATATTCGTCCCGTTTATCCAGTCCGTGTTATTCCCGAATATGCCGTGCAGCAGATACAACGTCTTATACGGCGCCCCTTCCGGCTCCGGCATCCCCGGAAAAACAACCTTGTCCGCCGGAAGAAGCACCTGGACAGCTACCGTCCTCATCAACGCCTGCGACATATAATTTACCTGTATAAATGCCATAATAACATCTCCTTTTCCTGTTATACATATCCCCGATTTTCCTGTATCCCTAATTCCCGCCAATCCTGCCCACTACAGCTTCATTATACTAAAAGGGCTGCTTTTTTTCAAGCGTAAGAGCCTGTTTAAAATCTGCTTTTCGCCAGATGTGCGCCACAGTTTGTGAGAGGTTTGCCCCGAATGAGGGAGGCGTAGTGGGGCATCGCCCCCGAATGAGGGGCAAAGATCTCGCAAAATGAGGTGTACAGATGGTGGAAATGAGATTTTAAACAGGCTCTAAGGCTTCTAAGCGCCCGGAATGCAAAACAATACAATACCCCTTTTATGATAAACGGTTGTCTTTACTGTAAATATCATCTATAATAAAGCAAGGAACTGTATGTAAATAACCCTTGGCAGTTGAAAACCAAAAAACATAAAACAGGAGGAACCTGAAATGGAACTGCAATCACGCAAGGACATCCCCGCGGAACTGACCTGGGACCTGTCCTCCATTTACGCAACAGAAGAAGAACTGCACAAAGATATGGAAAGCCTGGAAACCCTTTCCGGACGCCTTGTGCAAAATTACCGGGGCAGGCTTACCACACCGGAAAACATCAATGCCTGTCTGGATGACCTGCGGGAAATTTACCGCCTGCTGTCCCTGGGCACAAACTACTGCGAACTGGCTGTTTCCGTGGACTACTACAATACCCATAACCAGGAAATGAACGAAAGCTTCGCCCGCCTGTCCGCACTTGTTACCAGCCGGATCAGCTTCGTTGACACGGAAATCGCCGGACAGGACGAATCTGTTCTCCAGGAAGCCATCGCCATTGCCACCGACAACAAACATTATCTGCAGGACGTCCTGCGCAGCAAACCCCACCAGCTCCATCCGGATACGGAACGTGCCCTGGCCGCGCTGTCCCAGACAATCCAGGCGCCTTACCAGGTTTACAATATGGCCAAACTGGCAGATATGAAGTTCCCCCCATTTACGGCGGGCGCAAAAGAATATCCTCTCGGTTATTCCCTGTTTGAGGACAATTACGAATATGAGAAAGACACTGCAGTACGCCGCGGCGCCTTTACTGCTTTCTCCTCCAAACTCCGGGAATATGAAAATGTCACTGCCGCCGCCTATAACACCCAGGTACAGACGGAAAAAACCATTGCCTCACTGCGCAATTTTGATTCCGTATTTGAAAGCCTGCTCTTCCGGCAGAAAGCCACACCGGACATGTACCACCGCCAGATTGACCTGATTATGGAAAAGCTCTCTCCGCACATGCGCAGGTTTGCGCGGCTTTTGCAAAAAATACACAAACTGGACCGCATGACCTTCGCCGACCTGAAAATTGCCGTTGATCCGGAGTACGATCCGAAAGTAACCATCCCGGAATCCAGGGAATATATCGAAAAAGGGCTTGCCGTTTTAGGTCCGGATTACGTGGAAATGATAAAGGAAGCCTACCGCGGCCGATGGATAGATTTTGCCCGCAACAAAGGGAAATCCACCGGGGGGTTCTGCGCCTCCCCCTACAGGAAGAATTCCTTTATCCTGCTCTCCTGGAATGACCGTATGTCCGACGTTTTCACACTGGCACACGAACTGGGGCACGCAGGACATTTCAAAGCCTGCAATGCCTGCCAGTCCCTTTATGACGTGGACGTTTCCACCTATTTTGTCGAAGCGCCCTCTACCATGAACGAACTGCTGATGGCGCATTATCTGCTGAAGACAAACCCCAACCCGCGTTTCCGCCGCTGGGTACTATCCTGCATGGTCAGCAACACCTATTACCATAACTTTGTCACCCACCTGCTGGAAGCGGCATACCAACGGGACGTTTACCGCATCGTAGACAAAGGCGGCAGCGTCAATGCCGAAACGCTCTCCCGCCTCATGAAGCAGACACTGCAGTCCTTCTGGGGAGAAGACGTGGAAATTTCCGACGACGCCGCCCTCACCTGGATGCGCCAGCCCCATTATTACATGGGCTTATACTCCTACACCTACAGCGCCGGGCTTACCATCGCCACCCAGGCCTGCAGGCGGATTGAAAAAGAAGGGGCCGGCGCTGTGGAAGACTGGAAAAAAGCCCTTTCCGCAGGCAGCACCTCAGACCCCGTCGGGCTGGCAAAGCTTGCAGGCATTGACATCACCACCGATGCCCCGCTGCTGGATACTATAGATTATATCGGGGAAATGATTGGCGAAATAGAACGGCTTACGATGGAAATGGAAACAGCGGCAGACCATACATGACGGAAACCCGAGATTAAAAGCAATTATGCTTTGCCAAAAGCAGGCTTATCTATTTGCCCTTTCCTGTTTCATTATTGGAATACAAAAGCGGGTGCCAGAATACCAGGACAGCATAGAAAGGGGATTACCCGTGAGGATCCGTTCCTTAGAGCAAAAGTTAGAACATGCAATGAATGCGGAATTTGACTCAAACGGTGAAAAGGCAGTAAAGGAACAGTTGATAATAGCACATTACAGCCGCCGCTATTCTGCCCGGCCCGCATCCTCCTGCCTTTTAAACCAGGGTCAGCAGCACCGGCACCGTAAATACACAAAGTATCGTTGTCAGAATAATCGCCGCACTGCACGTACTTCCGTCTATCCCTTTCTGGTTCCCCAATATCAATGGCATATTGCCAATCGGCATACCAAACATAACCATACAGACCGGAAGCAGGGCCGCGTCATCCGTTACCAGTTTCAAAAGCGGCAGCATAAGCAAAGGCAGTACCAAAAGTTTAATTACCGCAAATACATACAGCCGAAGCTGCCCGAAAATCTTTTTCAAGTCCGAATGGGCCAGTGTAAAACCAACCGCTACCAGCGCCATAGGCGATGTTACATTCCCCAGATAAGAAACCGCCGTTTTCACAAAATCCGGAAGCTGGACACTGAAAATAATAACCAATAATGCCAGCAGGCTGGACACCGTCCCCGGGTTAACCATTTCCTTCAGTGAAGACAAAGAAAACTTCCCATTCATCAGCGTAATGCCATACGTATAAAAAACAATCGTATACACAAGTAAAAACTCGGTAACATAAACAACATATTCCGCCCCCAGGATACTTGTCACCACCGGTATGCCGATAAATCCCAGGTTAGAAAAAACAAACATCATCTGGAAAATTTTACGCTGCCCTGCATCCTTATCAAAAAACGGTGACAAAACCATCCCGGCGATAATGAAGACAACAAACATACCTGCGGCAATCACCCCCACAATCCCCATCGTATCCAGGGAAACCAGCCCCACCGAATTTGCCGCGCTCGAAAAAACAAGCAGCGGATTAAACACATTGACTATCATTTTCGACATCTGGCTGTTCGTATGCCCGTCCATCATTCCCGCTTTGGTAACATAATAACCGGCTCCTATCATAATAAGAAGCGAAAGCATCTGGAAAAATACAGTAAAAATCGTCATTTTTGTCTCTTCTTCCTTCCTGTCCATAGTAAGGGACTGTCACAGGCTATTTACATACAGTCCGCCTGATTTATTTCTGAACAGTTCCTAATTATACCATCTCAGCGGAATATTACAAGCTATTATTCCCAATATTACTTAGTTTCAGTCCACTCCCACGCCCTATGTGTGGCTCCGGCGCCCCATCTGATTTTTTGGCATTGTTTTGAATGATGGTTTTACTTAACAGAAGATTCGCAACCTCCAAAACCGCATATTGACTTTTCCCATAAAATGAGCTATGATAAGCTTCAATGGCGCAATGCGTTAAAGTGTTAAAATAATATAACAGACGGAGATATAAAACAATGCCAATTACAAATTTACTGGAAGAAAACTGCAAAAAATTCGGTAACGATATCTGCCTTGTAGAAATCAACCCCGAAGTAAAAGAAATCCGGCGCGTCACCTGGAAAGAATATGAGCTGATGGAACCAAGCCCGCTTTCCCACTACCGCCGTGAAATCACCTGGAATGTCTTTAATGAGAAAGCCAACCGTTTTGCCAACCTGCTCTTATCCAGAGGAATCCGGAAAGGCGACAAGGTTGCCATCCTGTTAATGAACTGCCTGGAGTGGCTTCCTATCTACTTCGGCATACTAAAGACAGGCGCCCTGGCTGTTCCGCTGAACTTCCGCTACACCTCCGAAGAAATTGAATACTGTGTCAACTTGGCCCAGGTCAACATCCTTGTCTTCGGCCCGGAATTTATCGGACGTGTGGAAGAAATCGCCGATTCCGTCAGCCGCAACCGGCTGCTTTTTTATGTCGGAGAGAACTGCCCTTCCTTCGCGGAAGATTACAATTCCCTTTCCGCCAACTGTTCCAGCCAGTCGCCGGAAATCACACTTGCCGATTCCGACGATGCGGCCATTTATTTTTCTTCCGGCACCACCGGCTTCCCGAAAGCCATTTTACATAACCACGAAAGCCT
>CANDKY010000160.1 GCA_947385425.1 uncultured Lachnospiraceae bacterium
GATGCAGGGGGCTGCGGCAGACGGGGCGGGTGCTCTTTGCCTGCTATTTTGCAGCCTGGCGGGAATCCCGGTATCCACAACCCATGTAAAGACAACTGCGGTTATGGGGGTGGGGGCGGCCGGGGCGAGGGGGACGGTCAATATGGGGATTGTGAAAGAGATGCTTATCGCATGGCTGATCACATTCCCATGCTGCGGGATAATCGGGTATCTGACAGCGGGCATATTCCTCAGGATTATCCGGTAGATATGTTTTCCCCTGTGGCTTACGCCATCCCGGGGGATTTAGGAGTTGTGAAAGAATAACTTTGGCAAGTTACGCAGGATGGTAAAATTTTGGTTCCGGTTTATCTGGGTTAGGATAATAAGGAACTGGTTCATATATTGGCATTGAATAGGAAGGAAGCATCATAGGGGATGTTATAGGAAAAGGAGAAATATTATGGAGAATACTTTGGAAAAGGAACGGGAAAATAGTATGGGAATAATGGAATATGAAACGGTGGCCCTGGATGATGAGGCTGGTGCGGTAGTGATTATCGACCAGACGTTATTGCCGGGAAGGACAGAGCTGATCCGGCTGAAAACGGCACAGGAGATATGGGATGCCATTTATCTGCTGAAAGTGCGCGGGGCGCCCGCGATTGGTGTGGCGGCGGCTTTTGGCATTTATGTACTGGCGAAACAGGCGGATACGGAAGATTACGATACTTTTTACAATGAGTTTACAAAACAGAAGGATTATTTGAACAGTGCAAGGCCGACTGCGGTGAATTTGTCCTGGGCATTGAACCGTATGGATGATGTATGCCGCAATAACAGGGATATGCCGGTAAGTGAACTGAAGCGGAGGCTGAAGGAAGAAGCGGCTGCAATTAAAGAAGAGGATATATGGGTCTGCCGGAAAATCGGGGAATATGGGTTAGGGCTGGTAAAGCCGGGAGACGGTATCCTGACCCACTGCAATGCCGGGCAGTTGGCAACCTGCAAATATGGCACAGCTACGGCACCTATTTATTTAGGGCAGGAAAGAGGGTATGGGTTCCGCGTTTTTGCGGATGAAACCCGGCCGCTGCTGCAGGGGGCAAGGCTGACGGCTTATGAGCTGCTTTCCTCAGGGGTAGATGTTACGCTTATTTGCGACAATATGTCTGCGGCCGTTATGAAAAACGGATGGATCCAGGCAGTTTTTGTAGGCTGCGACCGGGTGGCTGCGAACGGGGATACGGCCAATAAAATAGGGACTTCCGTAGTGGCGGCAGTGGCGAAGCAGTACCATGTGCCATTCTATGTATGCGCCCCTACTTCGACCATCGACCGGTCAGCCAAAACCGGGGACGATATCTGCATAGAACAACGCCCGGCAGAGGAAGTGACAAAAATGTGGTACAGGGAACCTATGGCGCCGGAGGGAGTGAAGGTGTATAACCCGGCTTTTGATGTGACGGATCACGAACTGATTACTGCGATAGTGACAGAATACGGAGTGGCGAGGGCACCTTACGAAGAATCACTGGCAGAGATCTTTGGTCGCAAGGGGAAATAAAACCGGGAACAGCATTCCACGAAACAGGCCCCGGAAAAAAGGCTGTCCGTCATTAAGGGACAGGCTTTTTTCTGGTGCAGAGGGGCCTGCTATGCGGGATGCGGAACTGGAAAACAGCATCCCACGAAACAGGCCCCCGGAAAAAAGGCTGTCCGTTATTAAGGGACAGGCTTTTTTCTGCGTGCAGAGGGGCTTGTTATGCGGGATGCGGAACTGGAATAAAAACTGGAAGAAAACTGGAAGAAAAAACTGGGATAAGATATGGAATTAATTATGTTGGGCACAGGGCATGCCATGGTGACGAAATGTTATAACACTTGTTTTGCACTGCATACAGGGGATGCGTATTTTCTGGTGGATGCAGGGGGCGGGAACGGAATACTGGTACAGATGGAAAAGGCGGGAATACCTTTTGAAAAGGTGCGGGAAATGTTTGTTACCCATGCCCACACGGATCATATTCTCGGTGTGATATGGGTGATCCGCCAGGTAGCGGCTTTGATGAGAAAGGGGAGTTATACGGGGAAATTTATGGTTTATTGCCATGACAAGTCGGAAAAAATCCTGCGATTTATGTGCGGGCAGATGCTTCCGGGGAAATTTACGGCTTTTATAGATCGGCGGATTCTGCTGGTGCAGGTAAGTGACGGCGAGACAAGGAAAGCAGGCGGGATGGATATGACATTCTTTGATATCCATTCTGTAAAAGAGAAGCAGTTTGGATTTTCGGCAGTACTGCCGGACGGACAGAAGCTGGCCTGTCTGGGGGACGAGCCGTATCGGGAAATTTGCAGGAAGTATGTGGAGGGCTGTGACTGGCTGTTATGTGAGGCTTTTTGCCTGGACAGTGATAAAGAGCTTTACCATCCGTATGAAAAGAAACACAGTACCGCCCTGGATGCGGGGAGGGCGGCAGGAGAACTGCAGGCAGGGAACCTGGTGCTGTACCATACGGAGGACGGATGTCTCGCAGAACGGAAAGAGAGGTATACGCAGGAGGCCGGGAGATGCTTTAGCGGTAATATATATGTGCCGGATGATCTGGAAAGGATAAGGCTGCTGTAACAGCAAAAAAGATGGCAGAAATAGTCGGATGAGTGTATTATTGACTTCACAGGGTAACTGTTATATACTTCAAAGTGACAAGGCTGTTGCTTGGAATACATTTTGCCGTAAGGCGGAACGGAGGATGGAATGAAAAAACTGGAGCAGATCTATGAGGGGAAAGCGAAGAAGGTATTTGCAACGGACGATCCGGATGTGGTCATTGTGGACTATAAGGATGATGCGACTGCTTTTAACGGAGAAAAGAAGGGGACAATCGTAGGGAAGGGTGTAATTAATAATAGGATGACGAACCATGTTTTCCGGCTTTTGGAAAAGGAAGGGGTTCCCACTCATTTTATGGAAGAACTGAGCGACAGGGAGACAGCGGTAAAGAAAGTAGAGATTGTCCCGCTGGAGGTTATTATCCGGAATGTTGCGGCCGGGAGCTTTTCAAAGAGGCTTGGTGTCCCGGAAGGTACTCCGTTTAAAGAGCCGACGATAGAATTTAGTTATAAGAATGATGAATTGGGCGATCCATTGATTAACAGTTATTTTGCCGTGGCGCTAGGGCTGGCAACATGGGAAGAGATTGATGTGATTAAGAAGTATGCTTTTAAGGTGAATGAGGTTTTGAAGGCATATTTCCTGCAGGCGGATATTAAGCTGATTGACTTTAAGATCGAGTTTGGCCGTTTCCACGGGGAAATCCTGCTGGCAGATGAAACTTCACCGGATACCTGCAGGCTGTGGGACGTGCATACGAATGAAAAACTGGATAAAGACCGTTTCCGCAGGGATTTGGGCAATGTGGAGGAAGCTTACAACGAGGTGTTTAAACGGCTTGGGCTGTAGGAGCCTGCAATCGGAGAAAAAGAGCAGTAAATGGCGCAGGTAATTTACATGCAGTTCCTTAAAGGAAGCAGGGAGGAGCAGTTTGGCTATAAGGACAGGAAACGGGCAGGAGGTAGTTTTGTCAAAGAAGAGGGGCTGGAGTGGCAGCAGAATGGCGGCGGCAGAAGAGGCGGACAGGCTAAAGGAGGAGTGCGGCGTCTTTGGCATGTATGATTTCAGCGGCGGGGATGTGGCGTCTACCGTTTATTATGGCTTATATGCACTCCAGCACAGGGGACAGGAGAGCTGCGGGATTGCGGTCAGCGACACAAAAGGGCCGAAAGGGAAAGTTACCGGCACAAAGGATATGGGGCTTTTAAATGAGGTCTTTACCCCGGAGTGCCTGGAATCGCTGAAGGGGGATATCGGTGTCGGGCATGTGCGGTATTCCACTGCCGGGAGCAGTACGCGGGAAAATGCGCAGCCGCTGGTTCTAAATTATGTGAAGGGGACTTTGGGGCTTGCGCATAACGGAAACCTGATCAATGCGCCGGAGCTGCGCCACGAACTGGAATATACAGGGGCAATTTTCCAGACGACGATTGATTCGGAAGTGATTGCTTACCATATTGCCAGGGAGCGGTTACAGTCTTCCACTGTGGAAGAGGCGGTAGGCCGTGCCATGCGGAAGCTGAAAGGGGCGTATTCCCTGATTGTGATGTCACCCAGGAAGCTGATCGGGGCGAGGGATCCGTTCGGGTTCCGGCCGCTGTGCATCGGGAAACGGGATAATGCCTATATACTGGCATCGGAAACCTGTGCTTTGGATACGGTAGGGGCGTCCTTTGTCAGGGATGTGCGGCCGGGGGAAATCGTGACTATTTCCCCGGATAAGGGGATTGAGTCGGATACCAGCCTGTGTATACCGGAAGGAAAACATGCCAGGTGTATCTTTGAGTATATTTATTTTGCGAGGCCGGACAGTTACATAGACGGTGTCAGCGTATATAATGCCAGGATTCTGGCGGGGAAATTTTTGGCTATGGATTCGGCAGTGGACGCGGATCTGGTGGTTGGGGTGCCCGAATCAGGGAATTGTGCCGCGCTGGGCTATTCGCTGCAGTCGGGGATCCCTTACGGGCAGGCTTTTGTAAAAAACGCTTATGTAGGGCGTACTTTCATCAAGCCCGGGCAGAAGAGCCGGGAGAGCAGTGTGCAGGTGAAGCTGAATGCCCTGCGGGAAGCCGTGGACGGTAAGCGGATAGTAATGATAGACGATTCCATTGTCCGCGGGACGACTTCCGACCGTATTGTCCGCATGCTGCGGGAAGCAGGGGCGAAGGAAGTCCATATGCGGGTAAGTTCCCCGCCCTTCCTCTGGCCATGTTATTTTGGTACGGACGTCCCGGCACGGGAGCAGCTCATTGCTTACGGACGTACTACGGAAGAAATCCGCAGTATCATAGGCGCCGATTCGCTGGCTTATCTGCGGGAAGAGAGGCTCTCCGGGATGGTTGGCGGCCTGGGTATCTGCCAGGGGTGTTTTAACGGAAGGTATCCGATGGAACCGCCCACAGGGGATATCCGCGGGGAGTATGCGAGGTAACCTCTTGCGCAGGAAATTGTTTATAAGGAACTGGCGGTAAATAACTTATGCAGGATGCGCAGGATTTTTCTTCGAGAGCGCCGGTTAAAAATCGGGCGCATAGCGGGCTTTGCCCTAAGGGGTTATCAGAATGGTGGATTCCTTAGGGCTATGTAACTGATTTTTAACCGACGCTATCGGAGAAAAAGACAAGCAAACTGCACAAGTTATTTATTGCCAGTTCCTAAGTGCCTGAAGAAGGGCGGCGGGGCCAGAATAAGACAGGAAAACAGCAGCATTGTTTGGCGGTGCTGCAGAACCGGAATAGGAGAAACTATATGAGTACAGATAAATATCAGAGTCCGCTTTCCGAGCGCTATGCCAGCCGGGAAATGCAGTATATTTTTTCACCCGATATGAAATTCAGGACGTGGAGGAAGCTGTGGATTGCCCTGGCGGAAACGGAAAAGGAACTGGGGCTGAATATTACGCAGGAGCAGATAGAGGAACTGAAAGCCCATGCGGAGGATATTAATTATGATGTGGCTAAAGCGCGTGAGAAGGAAGTGCGCCATGATGTGATGAGCCATGTATATGCGTATGGCGTGCAGTGCCCAAAAGCAAAGGGTATCATCCACCTGGGCGCTACATCCTGTTATGTCGGTGATAATACGGATATTATTGTGATGACAGAGGCTTTGAAATTAGTAAAGAAGAAGCTGGTCAATGTCATGAAGGAGCTGGCTGATTTTGCGGAGGGATATAAGGCTTTGCCCACGCTTGCTTTTACCCATTTCCAGCCGGCGCAGCCGACTACGGTCGGGAAGCGGGCAACGCTTTGGCTGCAGGAGTTTTTCCTTGATCTGGAGGATTTGGATCATGTATTGTCCCATATGAAGCTTTTGGGTTCTAAGGGGACGACAGGGACACAGGCTTCTTTTCTGGAGCTTTTTGACGGGGATCAGGAGACGATAGATAAGATAGACCCGATGATTGCACAGAAAATGGGATTTCGGGAATGTTACCCGGTATCAGGGCAGACTTATTCGCGGAAGGTGGATACCAGGGTGGCGAATGTTTTGGCGGGCATAGCGGCCAGCGCCCATAAAATGTCCAACGATATCCGGCTGCTGCAGCATTTAAAGGAAGTGGAAGAGCCTTTTGAAAAGAGCCAGATTGGTTCTTCGGCCATGGCGTATAAGAGGAATCCGATGCGGAGTGAGAGGATTGCCTCTCTGTCCCGCTATGTGATGGTGGATGCCTTAAACCCGGCGATTACTTCGGCGGCGCAGTGGTTTGAGAGGACTTTGGACGACTCGGCGAATAAAAGGCTGTCTATACCGGAAGGGTTCCTTGCCGTGGACGGGATACTGGATTTGTGCCTGAATGTGGTGGACGGCCTGGTAGTGTATCCGAAGGTGATTGAAAAGAGGCTGATGAGCGAGCTTCCTTTTATGGCGACGGAAAATATTATGATGGATGCGGTAAAGGCAGGGGGCGACCGGCAGGAACTGCATGAGAAGATCCGCACCCTGTCCATGGAAGCGGGCAGGAATGTAAAGGAAGAGGGGAAGGAGAACAATTTGTTGGAGCTGATTGCCGCGGACCCTGCATTCAACATGTCCCTGGAAGATTTGCGCAAAACTATGGATCCGTCTAAATATGTAGGGAGATCCAGGGAACAGGTGGAGGCTTTCCTCGCAGATGTAATCCGCCCTGTTTTGGAAGAAAATAAAGAGTTGCTTGGCGTTAAGGCAGAGATTAATGTATAAGGTGAGGGATTATGGGCGGATTTTTTGGAGTAGCATCTAGGAACGACTGTATGTTTGATTTGTTTTTCGGGACGGATTACCATTCCCATCTGGGCACGCGGAGGGCCGGGCTGGCAGTGTATGGGGCAAACGGTTTTGACCGTGCCATACACAATATTGAGAATGCACCGTTCCGCACGAAATTTGATAAAGATTCCAACGAAATGAAGGGATATATGGGTATCGGCTGTATTTCTGATTATGAGCCGCAGCCATTGATTGTCCGCTCCCATCATGGCACTTATGCCATAGAGACGGTGGGGAAGATGAATAACACGGAGGAGATAGTGAAGCAGATTTTCCGATCCGGGCATTCCCACTTCCTGGAGATGAGCGGAGGGGATATCAATGCTACGGAACTGGTGGCGGCTATTATCAACCAGAAGGAAAATCTGGTGGAAGGCATTCGGTATGCGCAGGAAGTGATTGACGGTTCCATGACCATACTGCTGTTAACACCCAAGGGCATATATGCGGCGAGGGACAGGCTTGGCAGGACGCCGGTCGCGTTAGGAAAGAAGGAAGATGCTTTCTGTGTTTCTTTTGAAAGCTTTGCTTACCTGAACCTGGGTTATACCGGGGAGCGGGAATTGGGGCCGGGGGAGATTGTTGCCGTTACGCCGGAGGGTGTGCAGACCTTGGCAGCGCCGGGGAAGAAGCTGAAGATCTGTACCTTTTTGTGGGTATATTACGGATATCCTTCTTCGTCCTATGAGGGGATCAGTGTGGAAAAGATGCGTTATAACTGCGGCGCCCTGCTGGCAAAGCGGGATGATGTAAAGCCGGATATCGTTGCCGGTGTGCCGGATTCGGGGACAGCCCATGCCATCGGTTATTCCAATGAATCGGGGATTCCTTTTTCCAGGCCGTTTATTAAGTATACGCCTACCTGGCCGCGTTCTTTCATGCCTACGATACAGAGCAGGCGGAACCTGATTGCGAAGATGAAGCTGCTCCCGGTGCATGATTTGATTCAGGATAAGAGCCTGCTGTTGATAGACGATTCTATTGTCCGGGGGACACAGATGCGGGAGACTACGGAATTTCTGTACCAGAGCGGCGCGAGGGAAGTGCATATACGCCCGGCATGCCCGCCTTTGCTTTATGGGTGTAAGTACCTGAATTTTTCCCGTTCTTCTTCGGAGATGGATTTGATTACCCGGAGGATATTGAAGGATTTGGAGCGGGAGGGGAGGTTTACCCGTCTGGAAGCGTATTCGGATCCGGAGTCGGAGGAGTATCAGGAAATGATCGAGAGGATTCGGCAGCAGTTGAATTTTACGTCTTTGCGGTATCACCGGCTGGATGATATGATGGAGTCGGTGGGGATTGACAGGTGCAAGCTCTGTACTTATTGCTGGGACGGGAAGCAGGATGAGGAATAGGGTGCCAACTGCACAGGCGGAATATATTTATACAGATTGAAATATAAGGGAATTTTGAAAACAAGGGTTTCGCGTACATTTGTGATGTACGGAAGCCCTTGTAGATTTTTTGGTGTTGATGGGAGTTTTTTGTTTGTTATGCTTTTGGGTTGTAGGAGCCTGTTTAAAATCTCATTTCCACCATCTGTACACCCCATTTTGCGAGATCTT
>CANDKY010000161.1 GCA_947385425.1 uncultured Lachnospiraceae bacterium
ATATCTCCATAAATGCCCCTGCGCCGGGCCAACAGTCATATCACGCATAAAAGCCACCATAACTTTCCCACAATCCCTGAAAAAAACAAATCATATAACCATAAACAGTGTCCCCGCACCGATCAATACACAGCCAATCAGCGACTTCACCGTAAATTGTTCATGAAGGAATATAAATGCAAACAAAAGCGTAATCACAACACTCAGCTTATCAACAGGCACCACCTTAGAGACTTCCCCTATCTGCAATGCCCGGTAATAGCAGAGCCATGACGCCCCGGTTGCCAGCCCGGAAAGGATCAAAAAAATCCAGCTCTTCTTACCGATTTCTGTTATACCGCTCTGTGTATTTGTCAGAAAAACCATTCCCCATGACATGATAACTACTACGACTGTCCGAATTGCCGTGGCAAGGTTTGAATTAACTCCCTCTATACCGATTTTCGCCAATATCGACGTTAATGCCGCAAACAGCGCAGACAGTATTGCAAATAAAAACCACATATCCATCAGCCTCCAATCTTACATTCCCTTCCCCATTTCTTTCCCAGGCACAACATGAAATAACATAATCTTGTCTGCCATTTGCCGTTCCCTGTCATTTCCCATAATCCGGAGTGCGCGGTATTCCGGTTCCGGCAAAGGCGTTATCCGCCTATTTTCCCCTGTACTTACACAAATAATATCCGATACCAGCCATATCCGCCAGCGCCCATCCTACAGGCACGGCCGCCCAGATCCCTGTAACACCGATCCAGGGAACCGCCGACAACAGGTAAGCCAGAGCCACCCTCGTCCCCAGGGAAATCACCGTCAGCACTACCGACATCCCCGGCCGGCGCACGGCACGGTAAAACCCGTACAGCAAAAACAATACGCCAATCCCCACATAACAAGCCCCCTCAATCCTCAGGTAATGGACGCCCGTTTCCACGATCTCTGCAGCCTGCGCTTCCTCCCCCGAAACAAAGAGCCCCATCAACGGCCGTGCGGACAGGCACACACCCAGGCTTATACAGCAGCAGAACACAAGTACCGCCGCCGCTGCACTCCGTATCCCTGCCCGTATCCTGTCCTCCCTGCCCGCACCGTAATTCTGTGCCACATAAGTGGAAAACGCATTGCCGAAATCCTGTACCGGCATATAAGCAAAAGAATCAATTTTCACAGCCACCGCAAATGCCGCCATCACCACCGTACCGAAACTGTTCACCAGGCCCTGCACCATCAGGATTCCCAGATTCATCACCGACTGCTGCACACAGGTCAGGAAAGACATCCCCATAATCTCCTTTAATGTCTCCGCCTTCCACACCATATGTTCTCTCCGTATCCGCAGCCCGGGGCAGCGAAAGAACGTATAGGCCAGGATCCCAAGCCCCGAAACATACTGGGAAAGCACCGTAGCTGCCGCCGCCCCTTCTACGCCCCAGCCAAAACCCTGCACAAACCACAGATCCAGGACAATATTCAGCACCGACGACACCCCGAGAAAAATCAGCGGAGTCACTGAATTTCCCACTGCCCGCAGCAGGCTGGCAAAATAATTGTAAAGGAAAGAAGCCGCAATCCCCATAAAAATCACGCGCAGATAATCCCGCATCAACGGCGCCACCGCCCCGGGCACCTGCAAAATCCGGATCAGCCCGCCCAGCCCGGCATACACCAGCACATTCATCACCGCCGTCACTCCGGCAATCATAACAAAAGAAACAAAAATACAGGATTTCAGCCTCTTTTCATCCTTCCCGCCGAAATGGATGGAACACACCGCCCCGCTCCCCATGCACAGCCCGAGCAAAATCGAAGTCAGGAAAACCATCAGCGTATAAGACGACCCCACCGCCGCCAAAGCATCCGCCCCGAGAAAACGCCCCACAATCCATGTATCCGCAATATTATAAAACTGCTGTAAAAGATTCCCTATCATCAAAGGAACCGCAAACCGTATCAGCCCGGCCGTGATCGGCCCCTTTGTCATATCCTGCTGCATTGCCCTGCTTCCTTTCCCTTTCTTTCCGGCACAATCCATATCCCCGGCCCGGTACTCCGGCCGGAAATCAAACTTCTATTCTGCCTGTCCTTCACCATTGCCGCATTAAAATTTCTGGCCGGTACACCGCATCGCTTCCTTCCTCCGCCTTGCACTGATACAAATATCAAGCACTTTGTATACGAGGATTAATAAAACGGTGTACTAGAGCATACCCCTCTTCAGCCGCTCCACCTGCTCCGCCGCCTCCCCGGCAAGCGAATCAAACAGGTAATTCCGTTCCCTGCCCTGCCTGTCCGCATATGCCCTGTACAATCCTTCCCCCGCCCTTTTGACCTCCTCTTCCAGTTCCCTGGCCGACAGCAATATACACCCCTCCCCCCGTATGATAATCTGCTCCAGGCCGTCGGAAGTAGCCACTGTCACCTTTGCACGGCGCCCGTTCTCATGGGCAAACTTTTCAATATACTGATCCGCCGTTTCCGCCTCTTTCGTATAAACCACATGGATATTGTAGTAATCCAGAATCTCCGTATCATGCCCCTGCACACGGTAAGCATCGAAAACAACAATCAGGTTTATCCCCCTCACCCCCTGGTAGTTGCTGAGGATATCCATCAACTTTCCCCTGGCCCCGTCCATATTCACCGCCGCCAGCTCCCGCAGCTCCTCCCAGGCATAAATAATATTATAGCCGTCTACCAGCAGGTATTCCGGCTGTTTCCCCTGCTTGTCCTTATCCTCCCGCCTGCCGGCTGTCCCTGCCCGCTTTTCACCGTCCGGGCCAGACACCCTGCCGTCCTGCGCACCGCCCGCCGTCCCGGCTCCTTTTCCGCCGTCCTCCTTAACGCCTGCCCGTCCCGCGCCGTTCCCATAATCCCTCTCCACCGCCCCGCGTCCGGCTCCTTTCCCTTTCCATCCGGGTCTGCCCGTCCCGTCCGCCTTCCTGCCCTTCCGGTTCGCATGGGAAACACTTTCCAGGATAGCGTCTACTTCTTCCGTCCCCATCCACAGGCCGGCTTCCTCCCCGTCCGGCTTCCCCGGCCTGCGTCTCCTGACAGCCCCCGCTTCCGTCGCGTAAAACCCTCCTCCGGTTCCCCCGTCCTGCCCTTGGGGCAGGACGCTTTCCATATGCATGTACTCCTTTACCCTGTCCCATTCCACCACAAACCCGGCCCCATGGGCGCAGAAAACCGAACCGGACGGATTGTCCGTATCCCTCTCCGGATCATAACCGGCACTTTCCATGACTTCCAATGTATTATGGCAGGGCTCATAGTCCCGGAACGTACAAAATAACTTCCCCTCCCCTTTCGTATAGGCAACCACTTCCTGATGGTAATCCCCTATGGAAGCCGCCGGGACTTTTCCGGCCAGCACCGCCATAGGCCCTTCCGTCCCGGCCAGTTCAAAAACCCCTGCGAACTTTTCCAAATCCGTCATGGCGCGCCCCACCATATTCCCCGGCACCTCCAGCCGGAAATCATAATACGGTTCCAGCAATACCGACCTTGCCTCCATCAGCCCCTGGCGCAGCGCCCGGTAAGTAGCCTGGCGGAAATCCCCGCCTTCCGTATGTTTCAAATGGGCGCGCCCTGCCGCCAGCGTAATTCTCATATCCGTTATCGGCGCCCCGATCAGCACTCCCCTGTGCTCCTTTTCCTCCAGATGCGTCAAAACCAGCCTCTGCCAGTTCCTGTCCAGCACGTCTTCGCTGCAGTCCGTGCAAAATACAAGCCCGCTCCCCGGTTCCCCTGCCTCCATAAGCAAATGCACTTCCGCATAATGACGCAAAGGTTCAAAATGACCCACGCCTTCCACCCGGCCGGCAATCGTTTCTTTATAAACAATATTTCCGGCGCCGAACCCTACTTCCAGGCCGAACCGTTCCCTGATCATGCTGCCCAGCACCTGCGTCTGTACCCCTCCCATGATCTTGGCCTGTATCTCCTTCAGTTCCCCGTCCCACACGATATGAAGCTGCGGCTCTTCCTCTTCCAACTGACGCAGTTTAGGCAGAAACATTGCCGCATCACAGCCCTCCGGCAGTTCCAGGCGGTAGGTCAGCACCGGCTGCAAAACCGGCTGGAAATTCCCCTCTTCCATCCCCAGCCCTTCACCCGCATAAGTCTGCGTCAATCCCGTCACGGCGCAGACCTCCCCGCCCTTTGCCTCTTCCGCGGTACTGTACTTCTCCCCGGAATAAATACGGATCTGGCTGACTTTTTCCTCCCACTGCCCGCTGCCCTTCCTCCCGGACAATACCATCCTCGCCCTCAGCTTTCCCCCCGTCACTTTCAGGAAAGTCAGACGGTTTCCCTGCGGATCCCTGCTGATTTTAAACACCTTCGCGGCAAATCCCTCCCCGTAAACCGGCGCCTGCATATAACGGTACAGCCCCTCCAGAAACTCCCTTATCCCCGTGGATTTCAATGCAGAACCAAAAAAACAGGGAAAAATCTCCCTCCGTTGAATCAGCCCCCGTATTTCCTCTTCCCCCACCTTCCCCTCTTCCAGGAATAGTTCCAGCGCCCTTTCATCCGCCGTCGCAATATCCTCATAAAATTCCTGCGTCCCCTCCCGGGTAAAGTCCACGCACTCCTTGTCCAGCCGTTCCCTGAGCTGCCTGAGAAGGGCCTCTTTATCCGTCCCCGGCTGATCCATTTTATTTACAAACAGAAAAACAGGGATGGCATACCTCTTCAACAGCCTCCACAATGTCCGCGTATGCCCCTGCACACCGTCCGCCCCGTTGATAACCAGCACGGCATAGTCCAGTACCTGCAAAGTCCGCTCCATCTCCGCCGAAAAATCCACATGCCCCGGCGTATCCAGAAGCGTCACCTGCGTATCCCCCAGCCGCAGCAGCGCCTGTTTGGAGAAAATCGTAATCCCCCTCTCCCTTTCCAGGGAATACGTATCCAAAAAAGCGTCCCCGTTATCCACCCGCCCCATTTTCCGTATACTTCCGCCATGGAACAGCATGGCTTCCGAAAGCGTTGTCTTTCCCGCGTCCACATGGGCCAGCAGGCCCGCACATATATGTTTTTTTGCTTTTTCAGCTTCCTGTCCGCCCATAAAAATCTCCTTCTGCAATCACCGCTTTGTATCTCAGTTTACGTTGCTGCATCCAATCAGCACTTTCTTTCCGCAAAAAGCAAAACCATACTTCCGTATACGTTCTTTCGCTATCCCCTTAGCAATCAGATTCGCCTGATAATCCTTTTCCTCTATCTGCCGTAACGCTTCCTGGACGGTATCAGACAACTCTTTTTCCTCTTCATCCTGCACTTTAAATTCCAGTAAAATAGCATTATTTCCCATATTCCTTGGTTCCAGCATTACATCATACCGTCCCAGGCCGCTCTCCCTGTTCGAAGTAACCACATATCTGTCTGCAAGTTCTACGATCAGCCCCAGGACAAAACCATGATAAAACCGCTCCGGCTGTCTTTCAGAGGGCTTGTTTCCCGTATCAAAACTGCTGAACATTTCCGAAGATACTCTGTTCATGTATACATTCATTGTTTTAATATCGCCGTCCAACAGCGCCATGATAAAACCATTGTAATCGGATGATACATTTTCAAACCATCCCCTCACCATATTGACAAACATAATTTTGGTTTCCAGATTCGTTAGCGCCAGCTCATATTCTTCTTTCCATACGCCATATTCGGTCATATATGCCTGATAATCCTTCACTTTCAAATAACCGCTTGCAAGCAGGAGACTCCAGATTGCATTCTTTTTCACAGAAAGCTGTCCATAATAAATCTGCTCATCAATCTCCATACGGATACTTTCACCTTGTATCAAGCGCTCAAACGTTTTCTTAACCTCCGAATCGCCCTCTTGTATTAATTTTCCCACAAGGCCGTTGGAGCTTGTATTCGCCCAGTACAACCCTATTTTTTTATCATCCAGAAAGTTAATAACAGACCATGGGTTATAGATGTCCGGCCGTTCTCCAAAAGTAAATCCATCATACCAGTCCTTTACCTGCTGTTCTTGATCGGACAGGCCATATTCCTCCAATGCTGCAAATACTTCCTCCCCGGTAAACCCAAAACAATCCGTATATTTTTTTGAAGTTGTTGAAATTACCTTTAAATTATTCAGGTCAGAAAAGATGGACTCTTTGCTTATTCTTGTGATCCCTGTCATAATAGCACGCTCTAAATAGGGATTCGTCTTGAAGGTAGAATTAAACAAACCTCTTGTAAATGCCGCCATCTCCTTCCAATACCCATTGACATAGGCCTCCTGCATGGGCGTATCGTACTCATCCAAAAGGATAATAACTTTTTTCCCATAATATCTGCCAAGGAAATCTGACAAAGTCCTGAGAGATACCGCCGCCACACTGTCTGACATTTCCGCACCGACTTTTTTATAATAATCCTTTTCCTTGTCATTAAGAAGGCCGCTGTCAGATAAATAATCATGCTTATTATATTGTTCTTCTATCGTCCTGCAGATATTTTCACGCGCACTCACAAAAGAATTCTCCTTTATTCCTGCAAAGCTGATAAAGAGAACGGGATATGTACCCTGCTTTTTTCTGTATTCATATTCTCCATCAGGGAATTTTTCCTGCCAGATAGAAAGCCCTTCAAACAAATCCCCGCGATCCGCATATTGAACGGAAAAAAACTTCTCGAGCATACTCATATTCAGCGTCTTGCCAAAACGCCTTGGCCGGGTAATCAGCGTCACTTCATCTCCAGACTCCCACCATTCCTTTATAAAATTTGTTTTATCTATATAGAAATTATTATTTATCCTAACCTTCTCAAAATCCTGGCTTCCAATACCAATCTTCCTTGCCATAAACCGCTTCCTTTTCACTATTACAATTTTATCCTGTCCTCTTCCCACTTCCCTATAGTATATCCATTCCCCTTTTAAAATGCAAGGAATCCCTTTTTTCCGCTGTTATGCCCTTTACATCTTGCAATTTATGCGCCATGTAGTTATAGTATATGTTGTCACGGTATTTGCGTCAATCTTTGTTTGCTTGCGATATGCGGGGGTATCATAATGAGAAACCTGTTTGCCCGTTACAGGGGCAGTTACATAAGTTACGTAACCCTTTACTTTTTTGCCTATTTCACACTGGCCATTTTTTCTTCCGTCCTGCCTGTCTATCTGACAGATATCGGCAAATCGGCAGGGGAAATGTCTTTTATCATGTCGGCCTCCAGCTTCTTTTCCCTGGCGGCAGTACCGCTTATGGGCTACCTGTGCGACCTCACCCAAAAACCGCGGCTTATCAGCAGCATCCTGTCGGCAGGCATGGCTGCCGGCTCGCTGGCTCTGGCCGCAAGCCAGAAGACCTGGACCCTTTTTCTGCTACAGGGGCTCACCATGTCATTTTTCAGCGCCACCCAGACAGTATCGGAACAGTTGGCGGCAGGCAGCCCCTACCGCTACGGTGTGCTGCGTGTCTGGGGGACCCTGGGCTATGCTGCCGGGGCACAGGCGTCCGGACTGGCTGTGCAGATATTTCCCGGCCCGACGCTGTTTTTTATGGCGGCCGCTTCCTCGGCGCTGACAGTCTTGGGATTTTCCGGCGCGGGCGGAAAGGAAATACCCCAAAAAAAGTTACCGGCAAAAAGGACAGAAAGCCGGCTGCCTTCTGTCACTGTCTTTTTGCGCGATCCGCGTTTCCTTTTATATATGTTTATCACCTTCCTGATAATGGGGTGCGCTACCGTCAACAACACCTACCTTCCACTGCTCCTTAAGGATTTCGGCGTGCCTACAGGAGCCATCGGCACGGCCCTCTCCATAGGCACGCTGGTAGAAATACCTGTGATTTTGTTTTCACACAAATTTATGGACAATTTTTCAAGCAAAACGCTTCTCCTGGCAACCATGGCCGTTTTTGCGGTACAATACCTGTTTTACTGCACGGCATCCGGCCCCTGGGCTGTGATTATCCCGCTTGTCCTGCTCAAAGCCATCGCCACTACCCTGATGATGATGCTCAACTTAAAGGTAGTGCACAATCTGGTCCCGTCCGGCTTATCCACAGTTGCCCTGTCCCTTATCAGCGCCTGCAACGGACTTGGCTCCATTATCCTGCAAAATGCCGGCGGCGCCTTTGCGGACCATTTCCCCATCCGGAGCCTGTACCTTATCCTGGCCTGCTTCGCCCTCCTGTCCCTGCTTCTTTCCCTGTTCCTACGGATAGAAGACAAGGAAAAGGTTTTCGGGTAAGACTTTCATTTCGGTATAGGGCCTGATCCAATGTCATTAACTTAAGCTTCCCGGGGTGCCGCAGACCACATATCTCATCCGG
>CANDKY010000162.1 GCA_947385425.1 uncultured Lachnospiraceae bacterium
TAAGGAAATTTATCTGAGCCGGGAGGACAGGGGGAAGTATTTGTATTTGCGCATTGCAGGGCCGGGCAGTGTGGAGTATGCAGTGTGCAGCGGCGGCGACAAACCGGATGACGGGGCGGCAGGGATAGCGGAGAAGATAATTACCCTGGGGTAAAATGCTGCGGACAGCACCTTTCCCCGGCAGTCCTTAGAAGGAGATATGCAGCCTGCAGGGGCAGGCGGGAAGGACGGAAGATGGGAAATAAAAAACCGAACGGGAAAAAACGGAATGGTGTTAGGATAAGTAAAAAGAAGGAAGGGGCAGGCTTCCGGACTGGCTGGGAAGCAAAAGGGGAATGCGGCGCCGATCAGGGTATCGCAAATCCGGGCAGAAGCGGGAAAGGCAGGGAGCCGGGAGGAAGTGTGGAGGAACAATACAGGCATATCGGTGAACAGATTGACAGAAAGCTGGAAGAAAACAGCGAAATGCTGCTTAAAGAGCTGCAGGGCAGTATTAACAGGCTGATAAGCGGGAAATGGGAAGAGACGGAGATAAAATTATCGGAAAAGCTGCAAAAGGATATGGACAGAATGTTCCGCGGGAAGCTGAAAGAAGCCGCCGGATTATCGGAAAAGCGGCAGAAGGATATGGCCGGCCTGTTCAGCGTAAAACTGGAAGAGGCGAATGGAAAATTGATACAGGAGCTGTGGGAGCGTACAGACGGGCTGATCTATGGAAAGCTGGACGAAACGGATAAAAAGCTGGAAGAAGTAAGGGAAGAACTGAGGGAAAAAGAGAAGGAATTAACGGAAGCGCGGCGGGAGTGTACCGCACTGGCCGTAGAGTTAGAGACGGAGAAAAGTAATTTATCGGAGGAAAAGGGAAAATGCGGAGAAGCGCAGGAGGAGCTGGAAGCGGTTAACCTGGAACTGGAAAAGGTAAGGGATGCGTTAACTGGCGAAAGGGAGAAGGGAGAGGCGCAGGCCGGGGAATTAAAGGCGGCAAGGCAGGAATTGGAATCGGTTAGGCGGGAATTGGATGCGGCTAGGCAGGAATCGGATACAGCCAGGCAGGAATTGGATGTGGCCAGACAGGAATCGGAATCGGTTAGGCGGGAATTGGATGTGGCAAGGCAGGAATTGGAATCGGTTAGACAGGAATTGGATGCAGCCAGGCAGGAGTCAGAGTCGTTCCGGCAGGAAGCAGAATCATTGCGGCAGGAGTTAAACGAAGCCGGACAGGATTTAAAGGAAACCAGACGGGAACTGTCCGGGGAAAAGGAAGAAGTGCAGAAAATAAGGGGGGAACTGGAAAATACAGGCCGGAAGCTGGAAGCGTTGGAAAAGGAGCTGGCCGATGAGAAACGGAAGAGGGAAACGCAGTCTGCGGAGGCGGCCCGGATAAAGGAGGAACTGGACAGCAGAAAGGAGGAATTGCAGGCACAGACGCAACTGCGGGAGGACACACAGAAGGCTCTGCGGGAAGCAGAAAGCAGCCTGCAAACGGAAAGGGAGGCATCCGGCTGTGTGCGGCGGCAGCTTGATAATTATGAAAGCCGGTTTGGCAGTTGGGAGGATATCACGAAGGACTACAGGGACATAATGGGCAGGATGTACCGCTGTACTTCCTTAAAAGGGATTGTTTTGAAATTCGCGTTGGAAGCGGATGTGGAGAGGGCGGATACTTTGGATAATATGGTAAAGTTTATCGGGGTTATCGGAACAGGCAGCAGTTTTGCCCAGGAAGTGTACAATGCGATGCGGTCTTATAAGAAAACAGAGTTACAGTTTCTGACGGAAGAAGAGAGGGCGTTTATTGCGGAACTGAACCGGTATTACCGGAAGGTTTTGCATGCGGAGTTTGATGTACTGGATATCCCGGAGGGCGGGAAATTCGAATCGTCGGCTATGCAGGATATCGACAGGCCCACGGCGCCGTACCGGAATGTGGCGGGCGTGTATGTGCCCGGACTGCGGGAGGATGGGAAGACATACAGGCAGAAGGCGATTGTGCAGGGGGAAAGAGGCTGACATACAGACAGAAGACGCTCGCGCCGGGAGAACGGGGAAGACATACGGGCAGGAGGCGATCGCACCGGAAGGACGAGAGAGACATACAGGCAGAAAGCGATCGTGCCGGGAGAATGGGGAAGACATACAGGCAGAAGGCGATCGTGCCAGGAGAAAGAAGCTGCCATACAGGCAGAAGGCGATCGCGCCGGGAGAAAGAGGTTGAATAGCGGAAATGGATGAATCGGACAGGATCAGAATCAGCAATTATGTCTGCGAGACGGCGGTTTTAGGACCCGGACGGCGGTTTGCAGTCTGGTTCCAGGGCTGTGCAAAGAGATGCAGGGGCTGTATTAACCCGGAGGGGCAGAAACTGGACGGGGGCAGGCTGATAAGCGTTGAAGAGCTGTTAGGGAAAATCCGGCAGCGGCAGGGAATCCAGGGGGTGACGGTAAGCGGCGGGGAACCTTTTTTACAGTACCGGGGGCTGAAGCGGCTGCTGGACGGTATAAAAGAAGAAACAAAGCTGGATGTTATGCTGTATTCCGGGTATACCCTGCAGGAACTGCAAGGCAAGTTTGGGGATGATCTGATGCCTGTTTTACGGCATGTGGATATTTTTATTGACGGGGAATACCATCAGGATGAGGATCATGGGAGTATTTACCGCGGTTCGGATAACCAGGATATTTATTTTTTCACGGAGCGTTTCCGTGATTTCCGGGAAGAGATTTACCGGACGAAGAACAGGGACATTGAATTTTCCATTGAAGGGGAAGCGGTTTATATGGTTGGGGTGCCGCCAAAGGATTTTTACCCCGAATTTATAAAAAAGATATCCGCACAGGCAGAAAAATGAGGAACTGGAGGTGCAGGGATGAGCGGGAAGAAAATAGAGGATGTCAACGGGCAGCTTTCCAAATGCGAAGAGGCGTGGAAGGCCAGCGAGAAAAACTGGAAGAACAGGATAGCCGGGGGTATAGCGGGGATAAAGGAAAACCAGAAAAAGATACAGGACTGCTATGTACAAATCCGGCAGGGCGCTATGTCATTGAGCGAAGAATGCCAGAGGGAATTTCCGGAGGAAAGCCGGGAGATTGAGAGGCAGTGGAAGGAACTGCAGAAAAAGAAATGCGGGGATTATACCGGGGATATAGCACAGGCGGAGTCGGAGGAGGAAAAAATCCGGAAAGGGCTGCGGGAGGCGGACAGGGAAAATGAGTCTATACGGCAGAGCATCAAGGGAAGAAGTTGGTATCTTGATCCGGAATTTGAAAGGGCGGAAAAGCTGGCTGAGAAATACAGGAAACTTGCCAAAGAGCGGGACAAAGCAATAAGGGCATTGGATGACGCGGCGGGAAAGAGCAGTTTGGAATGCGTTGCGTTTCAAAGTGCAGCACGGCAGGCAAAGAACCTTTTGGAGAAAAGAAAGCAGCTTGAGGAAAAGGCGCGGAAGATTGCAGAATTGCGCAAAGAGGCCGGCGAAGCGAGAGAATTTCTGAAAAAATCCATAGAGGAGATAGATGCGGCAATTGCGGAGAAATTTATGGCGGAGGAGTTTGACGGCCTGAAAAAGGAAATCTGCAGGGCGGCGGCAATGGAGGACGGGGAGCTTGTCCGCAGCCTGGCAACGATGAGTGAGCGCATCGGCGTGTTCCGCGCGGCATTGGACATGCGTTATGCCGCATTTACAGAGGAACAGCAGAAGACGGAGGCCGGGATAAAACAATTAAAGGATTTGCTGGAAGCGGACGGTTATTATGAACCCACGGACTATCTGCGAAACGGAGAGCAGGCAAAGAAAAACAGCCTGCTCCGGTATATCAGGAAGTATGGGGACAGGGACGGGCTGGTAAGTGAAATCGAGGAAGGGATGCGGGAGGCAGAAGCTGCTTTTCAGGACGAAGCATTTTCCCGGGCGCAGGATCTCCTAAAGGGAACCGATGAAAAAATACACCAGGCCATGGAATATGCGGCGATGGTACAGGAAAGTATGCTTAAGAGTGCGTATATAGCGGTGGATATCCGCAAGGTTATGAAGGATTTTGAATATAATGTAAGCGCCGCCATGATTGACGGCAATCCGAAAAACGGCTGGAAGATCGTTGCGGCAAGAGGCGGGGAGACAATAAATTTTGAACGGGTATACGTGGATGAAGCAGGTAAATCCGAAATAGGCATAGACCATAAGATCCGCCCTGGTGCATTCTGCCATAAGGAATGGGAAGAAATTTCCAGGGCAATGACGGAGAAAGGGATTTTCGTGGAAGGAGTCAGGAGGGAGGACGGCACGGCAGTCGTGGGCAAGCCAAAGAAGCCGGGACCGGGCCCGGTTGATCCGACACCCGGGCATTCTCCGGGTTGATGCGGAACTGGAAACAGCAGGGCCGGGAAGAATGCCCGGAAGAATTCCAGGACGCAGGAGCGGCCGGGAATTCTTCCATAGGGTGGGGATTCTTCCTGGGCTTGCGGAACTGGAAACAGCATCAACCCAGAGAATGGCCGGAAGGATTCGGGGACGCAGGAGCGGCCGGGAATTCTTCCATAGAGTGGGCATTCTCTGGGTTGATGCGGAACTGGAAACAGCAAGGGCAGGAAGAATGCCCGGAAGGATTCCAGGACGCAGGAGCGGCCTGAAATTCTTCCATGGAGTGGGGATTCTTCCTAGGCTTGCGGAACTGGAAACAGCATGGACAGGAAGAATGCCCGGAAGGATTCCAGGACGCAAGTGCGGCCTGAAATTCTTCCATGGAGTGGGTATTCTTCCTGTCTATGCGGTACTGGAATATATAATAGGAGCAGAAAATATGAACGAGCCGAATATGGAGCAGGTTGTAATTATGCTTGGCAACGGGGACTATGCGGAGGAAGTTTTCAAAATGGCCAATGCAAATGAACGGATTGCATGGCTGCTGTATTACTTGCAGGAGGGACAGAAGGAGGCCCTGTTCCACTGTATTGCACAGCGGCCGCAGGCAGAGCAGGAGAAGATATTCAAGTCGCTGGTGGCACTATACCCGCTTTCCGGAAACATTCTGATACATATTTTCCAGAGGGCGGCCGGCGACCTGGATGATTTTATAGAAACCTATGACCCGGAGGAAAGGATGCTGAGGGAACTGCAGAGTACCGTTTCACAGGTTGCGGGCAGCACGAGAAAAACTTCCCGGTCACTGCGGGAATACAGGCAGAAAATCGAGGATTTGCAGCGGGAAAAAGAGGAAAGGAAAGCCGGTCTGCGTGAGAAAAGAGAGGCAAAGAAGGAACTTGCCGGGCTGGAACAGGAAATAAGGGAACTGGACAGGGAAATTGAGAAGGCTTCCGTAACGGAGGAGGCTTTGCAGGAAGAGATCCGGGAGAAGCACGAGGAGTTAAAGGCGGCGCAGGAAAGTGCGGAAAGGCAGCGGAGGAAACTGGAGAACATTGTAAAAGAGCTGGGGGATATTGAGAAAATGTCTGCCGAAGCTGCCGGCAGGATGCCGGACAGATACGGGAAAGCAGTGGAGGCAGTACAGAAAGCGATTAAGGAACTGCAGTAAAAAGAGCATGTCCGAAAAACGCGGATTGGACAGCATTTTGCAGATAATAGTTTTCGGACGCGCCCTGGAAGCGGTTCCGTAAGCGGGGCCGGGAGGTGGAATGGATGTTCAGGCACAGGATAAAGGAGCCGTTAAAGAACGGATTGGATAAGGGGAAGCGTTCCTTCTTTTTGTACGGCAGCGGGATAAGTGATTGTTTTTTAGAGAATATTTACGAGGAACCGTATACTTTAAGCGAAACGGTAAAGAATTTTTTCCTGACGCAGCAGCAAGGCAGATATCGGTATTTTGCCCATATTACTACGGAGCTTGCCACTGTTTATGAGGTACAGGGGACGGATATCGCCGAGGCGGGCGGATTCTTTGAATCTGCCGTTATACTGACCGGGGAGGGGGATTTGCCTTTGGACGAAGAAATCCAGGCGGCTCCGGCGGACAGAAAGCGGGAGGATTCTGTCAGGCAGATGCAGGAAAATATGGAAAACTCGGATATCAGGGTAAAGAACAGGACGGCTGTCCTGAAGGAGAGGATCGGGGAAGCTTCCGGACAGCCGGGCAGCGGGTGCTTCGCCGTTTTGTTTGAGGATTTTGAATGGCAGGCCGACTTGTACATGAATGAACCTTCGGCAGATAAAATAAAAATCCTGAAGGATTTTTTTGCTCTGGAAAATGCAGTGGTTATCGTTACGCTGGAAGATGTGGAGCTGTTAAAACGTTACAACTTTGACATAAAGGGAAGCAATGCCATCTATGTCGGAAACCCTTCGGCGGCGGAAGTGAAATATATTTATCTGCGGATGTTTTTAAAGGGGATGTCTATACCGAACGGGGAGGGATTCCAGCTTGATTTGTTTGACGAATTGGAGGAGATATCCTGTGCAATGTCTTCCGGCAGCAAGAGCCTGCGCGAAGCCATACACGTATTTGAGGAGAATGTAAGTGAGGGCTGTACGGAGATCCATAGGGAAAGCTTTGAAAAAGCGGCGGAAAAAATCATCGAAGAGAAAATCAGCCTGGATGATGTCATATTATCCCCGGAGAAGAAAAGGACGATTGTGAAGGCGGTGGAGACGTTCCTTTCCAATGACAGCGCTTCGGAATTCCGCAAGGGCCTTATACTGAAAGGGCCTTCCGGTACAGGGAAGACGCAGATTGTAAGGGCTTTGGCGGCAGAGAAAAACTGTTATTTTATGGCCCCTACGTTATCCGAGCTGAAAGGGGAATATGTCGGGTGGACAAGCGCGAAGGTGAGGCGGATTTTCGAGGAGGCGAAGGCGAATGCGCCGACAGTCCTCTTTATCGATGAGGCGGATACGGTATTTCCCGCCAGGGATGCGGGCATTGCGGGCGGAAGCGACAGCTTCAGCCTGGATATGGTGAACCAGTTTCTGCAGGAAATCGACGGGATGAAAACAGGCGGGGTGAAAGTGTTTACAATAGCGGCGACAAACCGTCCCGGGATGATTGACCCTGCAATTAAGAGCAGGCTGTCACAGGAAATAGAAATCGGGCTTCCGGACGGGCCGACGCGTATAGCGATATTTGATAATAAGCTGAAAAAATACGGTTTCCGTCTCAGCGATAAACCGTACCGGGCCGAAATGGAAAAGAAGAGCGAAAAGATGTCAGGCAGGGATATCGACAATTTTGTAAAAAAGCTCAAAGAAAAAATAGACAGTACCCCCTATCGGGAAATCAGGAATTTGAAGGACGATGAGGGCAGCAGGAATATTTTCCTTCAGATTTTGCAGGATAATGAGCAGCTTTTAATAGAAGAAATGCAGCGGAAGGTCCCGGTGGAGGTGGAGCTCCCGGAGGATATCAGGGGCGGCCTGGACGATGTGATCGGTTATGAAGACGCTAAGAAACGGATTATGAGACAGGCCGGTTTTATAAGGAGCAGTGCGGAGGATGCCGTTTTGCGGGAAAAATACGGGATTAAGGGGGAAAAGGGAATCCTGCTCTACGGGCCTCCGGGAAATGCGAAGACAGAGCTGGCCAGGGCGGCCGCAAAGGAAAACCGGTTCTATTTTATAAAAGTCCTGAGCAAGGATTTTGTTTCCAGCTATACGGAAAAGCAACTGGAGAACCTGCAGGAAATCTTTGGACAGGCGCTTCGTTTATCCAAGATAACAAGCAGGTACGAAGGCGTCCTTCTGTTTTTTGATGAATTTGATTCCCTGGCAGGGCTTACTTTAAACAGTGTGGTAAGAGGGACACTTTTGGACTATCTGGCCAATGAAAACGGGGTTCGGGCGGAATACGGGAAAGTGCTTCTTATGGCGGCAACCAACCACAGGCAGCAGTTGGATGAGGCGGTTATCCGAAAAGGCAGAATCGACGACCATATACAAATGGATAATCCGTCAAGGGAGCACGGGCTCCGGATATTGGAACGGAAATTTGAGCGGGATGAAAAGGCCAGGGTTGACAGCCCGGATATTATCACGGATTTATATGACAGGCTGCATACAAGGAAGTACCGGGAATACTGCAGGAAGATGGATATACTTGAGAGCGGCGGACAGAAGTTCGTACGGCTGGAGAAAGAGGAAATAAGGCCGTCAGGGTCGGATATCGTGACACTGTATAAGGATATTAAGGCGGAGGCATTTTTTTCCCGGGTGCGGGATGGGGGGTTGGACGGAAGAGAGCCGATATGCGTGGATGCAGGTATTGTGGAAACTTATTTTAGGACAGAGGCAGAAGCAATGTCATTAACTTAAGCTTTTCGGGGTGCTGCAAACCATATACCTCAATCCA
>CANDKY010000163.1 GCA_947385425.1 uncultured Lachnospiraceae bacterium
TTATTTCCTCAATCGTCGGGCAAATATTTTTATCTTGTAAATCAATCATACAGAGGATTCCTTTCCTTACCTTTTTGCTTATATATCTCTTTCAAATCATCAATGGCCATTTTAACATCTAAAGTATGGAAGCCAAGCCAACATTCACTCATTGTTTCGGCATCAGCGATTTTATATATCTCATGGCTGTATTCACCCGTGTAGTAATGCCAATAACGATAAGTATACCCTATCCAATACATTACTTCCATAGAATAAGCCGCGCCCGCCTTTTTAAGCCCTCTGACTTCATCATCCAGTTCCTCGAGAATATATTCCTCACCCGCCCATTGTAACCGATCATAGACATCATCAAGGGCAGCAGCGGTTTTACTGCCCATAAAAGATTTTATAAATGATGGACAGTCCAGGCCAGTTGCCAGCGCAAGTTCAAACAACCGGCCCTGTATATCGCAAAGTTGGCGCTTCTCAAGAGTAAGCTGTTCCATTTTATTCACCTGCCTTCAATATTTCATCAAAGAACCGGCCATCACGACGGTATTTCCGACAGATTTCACCTGCCATCGCAATGCCTTTTAAACGGTTGGCTTCACTTTCCTGTTTTAGTTTATCCCGCTCGTTCCTGGTGAGAGCCTGCTCATCAAGAATCTCTATTTTTTTACAGGCTTTTTCTGTTAAAGCTGCATATTGCTTACCAAGCTTCAATGCCGAAAGACTGTTAATAAGCGCTATATCCGTAATTTCCCCATTAAAAAAACGATCCAGAACGACGAACATCCTATCGTCAGCAATATCCCCAATAACCATGTCATAATCTTTGCTTAAATTTGCAAAACGATTATAAATTGCCGAATGTTTTATGGATTCCATTTTGCCACGGTTATATGCCACTAACAATGCCCAGTCTAACCCCGCTTCAACATCAACAATTTTGAGTTCTGATAAATTGACACGTAACGTATATATTCTGGCATTGGGATAATTACAGATTAATGTAAGTGGCTGAGTACGGATAGTCCCCATATAAAATCCCTTTCCAAAATCGCAGCATTCCCGGCTTACAGGGGCAATGGAACCGCAAATTCCTGATTTCGAACCATGATAAAGTGTTACCATTTCATTCGCCCTAATAATACGTTTTCCTTCAAATTGAGTAAAATCAATACCGGAACTTTTCATAGCGGTCTCCTTAAATCAGATATACCTTTAAACATTCTGATCATAACACATGAAATAACGGAATACAATACAAAGCGCCCGCTGAACCAAAGAGAAACCGCTACAGCCGTTACAGCCCTGCTTTACATGCCTTCAGCAACACCACTCCCAACAGTGCGGACAAAAAATCCGCGGCCGGCTGGGCAATAACCACACCCTCATATCCCATCGTGGCTGAAAGCAGCAGGAGTACAACGGCAAAAACAATACCCTGGCGGCTCAGAGACAAAATCAAGGTCGGCATCGGCTTGCCGATACTCATAAATACCGTACTGCATATCAGAAAAATTCCGATAAAAGGCAGGCCGATAAGCAGCCTGCGCAGCATAAGGGTTCCCGCTTCCACAATAACCGGATCATCCATAAACATACGGATCATCCAGGGAGCCGATACCATCAGTATGCCTCCGCCCACAAAGGCGATGGCCATCTGCACAAGCAAATCAAACTTCAGGATTTCACGCAGCCGCACCTTATTCCCGGAGCTATAATTATAACCGATCAAAGCCTGGGCGCCGAATGCAAAAGCTATCATTATCATAGCTACCAGCATATTTACTTTACTGGCAATCCCCATAGCGGCCACTTTATCCGCACCATAGGGCACCAGGTTACGGTTCAGCAGGGCGGTTCCAAGGCTGTTCATCAAATTATTCAGGCTTGAAGGCAGCCCGATGGCCAAAACCGCCGCAACCGTTGCCAAATCCACTTTTGCCATCCGCGGGTCAATCGTCAGCTTGCGGCTCTTTTTATGGATACAGACGGCAAATACTATATCGGTAGCCACATTGCCAAACACAGTGGCAATAGCGGCGCCGGCAGCGCCCATGCCCAGCCCGAAAATAAATACCGGGTCAAGAATAATATTGACGATACTTCCCACTATGCTGCCAGCCATAGCGGTATTAGCCAGCCCTTCCGTCCGAAGCTGATTGGTGGGAATCAGGGTCAGGATGATAAAAGGGGCGCCCAGCGCAATCCATACATAATATTCGCCTGCATATTTAAGCACGCTGCCCTCCGCTCCAAGCATCCGCAGGATAGGGTTACGGAACAGCAGCATCACAGCAGCAACTATAATACCTGTCACGATAGCGCCATAAAATGTAAAACCGCTGACCCGCTTCCCCTCCTCGTCTTTCTGCTGCCCAAACAGGCGGCTCATCACACTGCTCCCGCCCAGGCCAAACAGATCGCCCAGCGACACCATCAGCAGGAAAACAGGGGCGCAGATAGATACCCCGGCTACCAGATCCGCATTCCCTGTACGGGCAATGAAAAAAGTATCCGCCATATTGTATATCAGGCTGACGATTTTCGACAACACCACCGGGATCGTCAATGTCAGGAACGCCCTGGGCACAGGGGTAGTTTCAAATAGAGCATTGCTGTTATCCTTTTTCATTTTCATTCTCCTTATTTCAGTTCCGCATCTGCCGCACAAAGCCCTTCCCCCATGGAAGGGTTTCCGGCCGCAGGCACGTCCTGAAACCCTTCCCGGGCTTTGTTCGGCATATGCTGTTAATTCCAGTTCCGCATCTGCCTTTTATAAATATTTTATCAGAATTGCTTTGCAAATATTGTGACATGTGTCACAATAAATAGAAGCTATGGCGGACTTGCTGAACTTTTTCTCCGATAGCAAGTTACTGCGTAACTGCCTAACCCGGATAAACCGGAACGGAAAAGATGCAGGACAGGCGGAGGGGACAGTTCCGGCCGAATGGATTACCAGCCGCACAGGCAAAAAATTCTAAGAAGATTGGAAAATAAAATGAAAAAAATATATGACGCAGATATCACCAGAGAAGCCCTCAAAGAATCCGGGCTGTCTGGCCAATTTGATACTAAAGGCCTTAATTTCTTCGTAATACATTACCAGCAGGGAGAATTCCTGTCCACGCCGGAACAGCCTATCACCTGTTTCCAGTTTCTCATCAGGGGCAGCGCTGTGCTGTATTATCTGGATGAAAACGGCGCGAGAAGAAATGTCGTAGTCCTGGAGCACACAGGATTATTGGGGGATATGGAATTTGCGCTGGGCAACATGCCTATCTTTTATATTGAGGCTGTCTCATCGGTCACCGCACTTGCACTGCCCATGGAACAAAACCGTGAAAAACTGGAAAAGGACTGTAAATTCCTTCTGTATTTACTGCGCAATGCCTCCCGGATTAAAATTTCAACCGCCCGCAACCAGGTTATACTGCCCCATCTGGAAGAGCGCCTGCTTTACTACCTGGAAAATGAATGCATTCACCAGACTCTCATCGGTATGGAAAGTACCGCCGCAAAGCTCCAATGCAGCAGACGGCAGTTACAGCGGGTGGTAAAAAAATTAGAGGGGCAGGGTATCCTTGTGAAACTGCAGAAAGGCCGCTACCGGCTGTCCCGTTAAAATCCCATCCGGCCGGAAAACAGAGTGCCGAAAATATCCGGCACTCCGGCAAACCTACACCTGCCCCGGAACCACGACGCTCTGATACCTGTACACACTCAGCACAATCCCCGCCATGACATAAGCCACCAGCAGCCCGCCCACATCCGCGGAGAAAAAAGGCAGGAACAGCCGCGCGGAAGGTATCAGCCCCAGGCAGTGCAGGACGGCTATAACCGTCACCATTTCCAGAAACAGCCCGCAGCCGCAGCCCATTATCATCCCCAACGGATTTTTCTGACTGAAAGATACATGGATGACCCTGGCCGCTACCGCAAAAAGCAGCAGGCCAATCAGCAGCATAATCGCTATCCCATAATAATTCGCCACATAATTCAGCAGATAATCATTGTTAACCCCGACCAAATCGGTGATCTCCCTTCCGCTGCCGCCGAGCAGCCGGCTGCTTTTCCAATATTCCGCCGCCATCCTCCTTCCGTAATCCTGGTATGAACTCTCCTGTCCCAAAAAAGCCCGGATCCGCTCTGTCTTGTAAGTCGCATAATAGTTTCCCGAAATTGCCAAAACCACCACCCCGGACAAAGGCAGCGCCCCAAAGACCGTCCACAAGGCCGCTAAGGCCGCTTTCCTGTTAACCCGGAACCAATCTTTCCCAACAGCAACGGACAGCATAGCCGCCAGTATAAAAAACAGGCAGACCGCTGTACTGAACCGGTTCATCAGAAGCACACACAATGGGAAAGACATCCATAAGATACATTTCCCTACCCCCCTATATCCCTCTCCCCGATACCGGTACAGCAAAGCCCCATATACCGGGATATACAGATACGCCAAATCCGCCACCGCTACGGTTCCCAGCACCCCAAGCGAAATCCATGCCCTTGCACCGTTAATCTCCGTCCCCGCAAAAGATACCAGCGCCGCTGCCAGAAAAAAGAAAACCGCCGTCTGCTTTGCATATTTCCCAATATAATTATAATCCATGCGGTAAACTGCCAGCATAATCCCGAATCCGGCCATAGCCTCCAGGCTGTGCCGCAGCCCGTATGCCTCTCCCAGCGACGCATCCCTACCGCCGATGCCAATATGCACAAGGATGTTTATCACACTAACCAGCCCTACCAGAGCCAGCATCCTCCAATCCGTCCGGAACCGGTGTATTTTGTTTAACGCCATCCCCGCTTCCACCGGATCCCCCATATCCCTGACGGCTTCCTCCAACGCCTGCTCCCGTTCCATGCCTGCCTGTTGGTTTGCCTCCATCTGATCCAGGATATGGTTCTTCATTTCCTTCCCTACCATCTCCCTGGCCTTCCTGCAATGTATCTGATCCAAAAGCACCCTTAAATACTCTTCCATCGCTATTCTCCTATTCCAGTACCGGCATCCCTCCCTTCGGGGTCTCCCCAGCGGAGGAAATTCTGTCCCTAATACATGGACAGTATTTCCTCCGAACCCCGATGGCAGGAATGCCTGTTTCCAGTACCGGCATCCCTCCCTTCGGGAGCCAGATGCCTGTTTCCAGTTCCACATCCCGGCCCTCCCGTCTACGCCAATACATTCAGGACAGCACGGGAATACTCCCTCCATTCCCCCTCCTTAGCCTTCAGCGCCTTACTCCCTTCCCGGGTGATGCTATAATATTTTCTTACTTTCCCGGCTACTTCCTTTTCATACGAATCCAGCCATTTTTTCTCTTCCATGCTGTGCAGCAGAGGGTAAAGTGTCCCCGCTTTTAATTCAAACACATTCTCCGACCGCCTGCGCAGTGTCTCAATCATCTCATACCCATACTTATCCCCCTCCGATAATAATTTCAGTAGTAGCATTGCCATACTTCCCGACACCAATGTCTTATCCAAAAACAATCCCTCCTTATCGCCATACTTCCTCTGCATGGGGCTGTGCATTAAAAAACAATATGATATATAGGACGTCTATACATCGTACCTATATATTATATCGGCATCCTATATATGTCAAGTATTTTCTTTTTCATTTCCCGGCGTCGGGTTCCCTTGCCCTGCCGCAAAAAACGCCCCAAATCATGGGGCGTTCCTCTTCTATACCTTTTTAATACATTGTCATTTTGGGCCATACCAATGCCCTCCTAATGCCTGTTACAATCTGTACAAATGAATCCCTGATATCGGCGGCTTATTCCATCCCGTTATAGAAACTATCCAATATTTTTGCCAAAATCTCCGGACTTTCCTCATTTACCACATGGCCGGTATCCGCAATAATTTCCTTCTTTGCATTCTTAATATTTTCAGATAAAAAACATGCTGACTTCATGTTAGCACTATCCTTTTGCCCGCAGACGATCAGCGCCGGGCACTTTATATTATGCACTCTGCTGCTAAAATCCAGTTTTTTCATGGAGTTTCCCAAAAGAAAGGTATCCTTCTTATCAAACGCCATACCCTCAAAGGCTGATTTCGGCAAAAACCGGAAAATCATATTCTGGATACCAAACATTACTTTAGGTACTTTGTGCGGTGTACCGATTAAAACCAATGATCTCACATTTTCCGGAAAGTCTAAAGCATAACTCAATGCTAATATACCGCCTAAAGAAATACCGCATAAGTCAATTTGCCCGCCGGCCCTGCTGCAGTACTCCGCAAATGAAGAATATAAATTGGGATAAGTCGCTTCCTTTCCGTTAAGAATTGCAGATAAATCCGGGCACAGTATATCCTTACTGCATTTCATATATCGGATGGTTTCCTTCCAACTTGCCGCTTTATGCCCCGAACCGTGAATTAAAATTTTTTTCATTATACCCCTCCTGGATCTCTTGTGGCCTGCACATGCCCCGCCGCTTTTAATAACCTGTGTCATACCTAAATAGTTGAATAATAATCGAAATGATTGTGTTTTGTAGATATTTCTCCGCCACATGGGATAAAGGTTATGCGCCTGCTTTCTTCCTCACTGTCACACTGACAGCTTTTCCGCAGTTCCTCCATGACTTTCGTTTCATCTGCAAGAGCGAGAGCCACACAGGAGCGTATCTGTTCCAAAACAATCTGATACAGCGTGTCAAGCTCCAATCGGTGCTGGCTGCAATGCGCCACCCCGTAACGGTTATACTTTGCACAGGTCAGTATCCTTGTTTTTGCCTTCGCATTTGCCACGCGCTGGTTCATGGTGCTGCCGCATTCCCCGCATTTGACAAGCCCTGCAAATATTCCGTAGTTGCCCCATGCGTCCGGTCTTTTGCGCATCTTCACTTTTTCTCGCACAAAATTGTAGGTATCCATATCCACAAGCGGCTCATGTACGTTCTCCACCTGAAACCATTCTTCCGGCTTTTTATCTCCAATCCAGCCAATCTTGAAACGGTAATCTGCTTTCTGTGACGCTATCGTTCCGATATAGACGGGATTGGCGAGTATCTGCTTAATTGTGGAAAAGTCCCACATATAAATGCCCTTTTCGCCGTACTCCTTTTCCCATTTGGTCACATGGTTGCGCAAGCCTTTCTTTCTATTCCACCAGCAAGGGGCAGGGATTTTCTCGTCCTCCAGTCTACGCCTGATCCAGTTCGTTCCATGTCCTTCAGCCGCCCATCCGAATATTTTCTGAACAATCCAAGCGGTATCTTTGTCCGGTATCAGGAAGTTTTTATCCTCCGGTGACTTCATGTAGCCAAATGGTGCGATGCATCCGATGACCATGTTTCCAGCATATCACGCTGGTTATGTATGCTTGCACTTTCCCCGTCAAGATTATCGTCCTTTGAGAGCCTGCAGTATATGGCAACCCGTAAATTGCTGTGAAGCTGTTATAATGCTGCCAAATTAAAATCCATGCTGTCCTCCGTTTTCCGCAAAACCAACAGTTGTACCGCCAACATTTGCTTCACTGTCCTTAGTATAATCTTCATATTGTGTTTTATCAATATCAATATTTTGTGTATCAGTTCCATTGATACGGTACTGCCTTTGTATCAGCTTCATAAATGCCTGCCATCCGCTCTTTTTTCCGTCAAAGACTGTTTTTACCGTAATATTGGCGCAATTACCTGTCACATTATCCATAATCTTAATCCTCTCCATTTTCTGTAATTGCCCTGACGCTGTACTCTGTTGGTATCAACTTATTCGATTTCTTTAGTATTTCGACCGCATCTCTAAATTGATTTGCTCTATCCAAGATTTCATAATCATTAATTTCCATATCCATCCGCACATTCTCCTATCTTACTGCTGTACATAAATATTTTTGGTGTTAGCTAAGAATAAAGCAACTATATATGCCATGAATAGCCTAACCAAACCTAAATTACCGTTTAACTGTATATTCCAACACTATCACTTTACACCGTTTGAAACCCTGCAAGCCGTTCTACCTCTGCTACGCTGAGTTCGGAACATTCTGCAATCTCCTCAATTGTCAACTTTCCCATTTTAATCATTCTAAGTGCCGTTCTCTTTTTTGTTTCATTTTCAGCTTCATTTTTTAATCTTCTTGCACTTGTTTCAATCAATGCTCCACTCATCATATCACCTACGCCTTTCTGCACATTCTCATATTTCTGTGCAATATCTTTAATCACATCACCGGAAAGCTCTATGATTGTGCGTTTGTCAAACGCCCCGATCACTCCCTGCTGTT
>CANDKY010000164.1 GCA_947385425.1 uncultured Lachnospiraceae bacterium
ATATTACAGGGCCGAAGATTATTACGGAAGAGACAAAGAAGACGATGAAGAAGATCCTTTCCGATATCCAGGATGGTTCTTTTGCAAAGGATTTCCTTCTGGATATGTCTGCGGCAGGCGGGCAGGCCCATTTCAAAGCTATGAGGAAACTGGCGGCAGAGCATCCTGCCGAGACGGTTGGCAAGGAGATCCGCAAGCTGTATAGCTGGAATAATGAAAGTGATAAGCTGATCAATAATTAACGGACGGATGCCGGCATCCTGCAAAGTAAGGAACTGTAAACAAATACATTTACCAGACGGGCAAGGCGGTAAATGGCGGTCCTTTATAGCGGCAATATAGGTAGAATAGAATAAGTTAACGGAAGGCCATCGGTACATTGACAGGACGATGGCCTTTTTGTGGAAGGAACAGATTCAGGATCAGAGAGGAGCTATGCGGTATGAAAGTAATAGAAAACGAAACTTTTGATATGGAGCGGGCATTGTACGGGAGCCGGGATGCCATGGTAAAGAATTGTAAGTTTGACGGGCCCGCAGACGGCGAGAGCGCTTTGAAAGAGAGCCGGGATATTCAGGTTTCCGGCTGTTATTTCAATCTCAGATACCCGTTCTGGCATGTTGACCGCCTGAAAATAGAAAATTCCGAGATGACCGGACTGTGCCGTGCCGCGCTCTGGTATTCCAAAGACGTGGAAATTGCGGATTCCAGGCTGCACGGTATTAAAGCGCTGCGGGAATGCGGTTTGGTAAAAATGCGGGGGTGCGATATCATTTCTCCGGAATTCGGCTGGTCTGTGCATGGCTTGGAAATGGAGGACTGCACAGTGCAGAGTGAATATTTCATGATGCGCTCCGACGGCCTTAAATTTAAAAACGTGCGGTTAAAAGGGAAGTATTCTTTCCAGTACATAGAGAATTCTACGTTTGAAGATTGTAATTTTGACACAAAGGATGCTTTCTGGCATGCGAAGAACGTCACGGTAAGGAATAGTGTTGTTAAGGGGGAGTATCTTGCCTGGTATTGCGAGAATGTTACTTTTGAAAACTGTAAGATTATCGGTACGCAGCCTTTGTGTTACTGCAGGGGTTTAAAGCTGATTGACTGTGAAATGGCAGACACTGACCTTAGTTTCGAAAAGTCGGAAGTGGATGCGGTTATTATATCGCCGGTGGTGAGTATCAAAAATCCTTTATGCGGGCGTATCTGTGTACCGTCCGTAGGGGAGGTTATCCGGGACGATGCGGATTCCAGGGGCGAGATTATTGCGGACGGAGTGATGGTCTAAAGACGCTGAAGGGCGTGTGCCGGCGCCGCGTTTTTGTGCACACGGGCACCTGTCAGCATGAGCCGGCGTGTGCCTGGCGCGGCGAGTAAGGGGAGAAGGGCATTTCCTTACTCGGTCGGGAAGGCCTGCGGGGAGGGGCAATATGAGAAAACGGCTTTTATTTTTGGCAGCCTTTATATTGGTGTTCCTGATAGAAGGGTTTATCGCACTGTATGTGAGGGACAGGTTTGTGCGTCCGTATGTGGGGGACATGCTGGTGGTGGTGCTGGTGTATTTAGGGATTAGGGCGGTTTTCCCGAAAGGGGTAAAAGGGCTTCCGCTGTGGGTTTTCCTCTTTGCGGCGGCCGTGGAGGCCGGCCAGTATTTTCATCTGGCGGCGCTGCTTGGGGTGGATCATATACGGATTGCCAGGATTGTCCTCGGTTCTGTTTTTGATTGGAAGGACATTGCGTGTTACGCTGCCGGGTGCCTGGCACTGGCTTTCGGTGAATATGTTGTGCGGAGGAAGGGTTTGTGAGAGCGTGTGGAAAAGGTTTTCTTTTTGGCTGTTTGGAGGCAATAAGAAGTTTTTTGCATGGGCGCAGCCTGTTAAAATGGGTAGCGAAAGCTGGGAAAAACCATAGTATAAAAGGATAAGGGGATCCTGTTCGCGGAAGCCTGATTTTAACGTTCCGGCCAGTTTTTGCGTATAAGGGCCGGGCGGGCAGAGGGCAGCGTCTGAAACCGGAAAAGGGAGGTTTTTGAAAAATTATGATATATGATACTATACTGGATGCTATAGGGCATACGCCGATGATACGCCTGAACCGCATGAACGACAACGAAGCGAACGCGGAAGTCCTGGTGAAATTTGAGGGGCTGAATGTAGGCGGTTCCATTAAGACGAGAACTGCTTACAACATGATCCGCCAGGCGGAAAAAGAGGGGCTGATACGGGAGGATACCATTATTGTGGAGCCGACCAGCGGAAACCAGGGTATCGGGCTGGCATTGATCGGGGCAGTCCGGGGATACCGTACAATAATTATTATGCCTGATTCGGTCAGCGAGGAACGCAGGAAGCTGGTATGCCATTATGGTGCGGAAGTGATATTGATCCATGATGCGGGAAATATCGGGGAGTGTATCGACGAGTGCCTGGCTACGGCCATGCGGATGGCCAGGGAAGATCCGAGGGTTTATGTCCCCCAGCAGTTCGAAAATCCGGCCAATCCTTTGGTTCATAAGCATCATACGGGATTGGAGATTATGGAACAGGTTGCCGGGCCGATTCACGGCTTTTGTTCCGGCATAGGGACAGGAGGGACGATTACCGGAATCGGGGAAGTATTGAAAGCGCAGAATCCGGGTATTGTGATCTGGGCAGTGGAACCGGAAAATGCGGCCATACTTGCGGGCGGGAACATCGGAACACATCTGCAGATGGGGATCGGCGACGGGCTTATCCCGAAGAACCTGAACAGGGATATTTATGATGATGTTTATATTGTTTCCGATGAAGAAGCAATCCGGACAGCGAAAGACCTGGCCCGCCTGGAAGGGATTATGTGCGGTATTTCCAGCGGGACCAATGTGGCGGCGGCTTTGAAGCTGGCGGAAAAGCTGGGGAAGGGAAAGACGGTCGTTACGGTGCTGCCGGATACGGCGGAAAGGTATTTCTCCACGCCGTTGTTTTCTGAAATGTAGCATGGCATGAAACATGGCGGGGAGGTTGGGCAGCGTATAGGCACAGGCTGTCTTTCATCTGGCTTCCAATTTTTATGACGAAATTGTGGATCACCATGGAATGTTCCAGATAGGTTTTACTCATATCCTCTATGGGCAGGGAATTCATTGTCTTACCTCCTGTAATTGGGATCCTTTTTTTATTATACTATTCTTCCGGATGAAAGGCAATATTGGGCGGCAGGATTTTTCCCGCGGATCCGTTCGCCCGTTACAGTTCAACCCCAATGTCATTAACTTAAGCTTTTCGGGGCGCTGCAGACCATATATCTCAATCCGGACCATTGAAAGACGCCGGCACTAAGGCGCCGTGTTTTGGCGCCTTAGTGCCGTTGCGTCTGCCGCTGAGCGAAAGCGTGTCCGGATGAGATATGTGGTCTGCGGCGCTCCGGGAAGCTTAAGTTAATGACATTGGTTCAACCCCCCAAATGCCATTAACTTAAGAGCCCGGCCCGTATACCATGGAACTGTAATATTGGATTAGTTTGTCCATGGCGCTGTTTACCTGCTTTTTGGAAGGGCAGGCGAAACCAATCTGCCGTTTCGGCGCTGTATGGCCCAATTTCAATTCACGCAAAGTACCGTTTTCGATATCTTTTTGGACAAAGTCGCTGATCACACAGGCTATGCCCAGCCCGGCCCGGGCAAAATCGATGGATAAATCCATATTGTTTACTTCAATAATATTGGAGGGTTCCATATGATGGGCGGATAAAAAGTTATCGGTATGCTGGCGGGAAATATTGCCTTTGTCCAGCAGGATAAAGGCGGCTTCCTCGAAAAAGCGGCTGTCCGTATGCGGCTCATTTCCATAAGCCTGGAGGAACGGCATCAGATAAGTATCGGCGGCCACAAAAATATCTTCTATGGTTTTCAGGGGCAGGTAAGAGACGGCATGGGTTTTGTGCGCTGTGCCTTTGAATGGAATCCCTACTAAACCTATATCTATAGAGGAGTTTTGCAGGGCGGCTATGGTTTCAAAGGTGGACTGGCAGGAAATCGTTATTTTAATATTGGGATTTTCCGTGACAAAGGGTTTCAGCAGGGGAAGAAGGATGTATTTGCACAGGGTGGTGCTGACACCGATGGAAAGCCGGCAGATACCGCCGGCCCGCGCGGAACGCAGCAATTCTTCGCCTGTTTTCAGTGAACGGAAAGCTTCTTCCACATGGCGGTACAGCAGTTCGCCTTCCGGTGTCAGGGAAACCCCGCGGGAAGAACGGCGGAAAAGGACGGTATTTAGATTTTTTTCCAACTGGGAAATGGATTTGCTCACGGCAGGCTGGCTGACGTATAGTTTTTGCGCGGCCGCCGAAAGGTTATGATGTTTGGCGGCTTCATAAAATACCTGGTACAGGTTAAGGTTCTGTTCCATATTTATACTCCCCGCCTATCGCAAGCCCCGTCTGCGATAGGCACCAATAAATAGTTTGAAAGGGACTTTCAAACTTGCTTCCTGTAGGTTTTGCCCTGAGCCGCACCGGAGCGGGGCAGAATTTCGATGACAGTGCGGCATAATCTCTAATTACCAGGCATTATAACATGCATTTTCCATAACTTCAAGTTATATGGAGCATGAAAAGTTTCTATTTTTCAATACATGCGCATTATGCTATAATTCCATTAGGAACTGCAGGGAGGGGGTTTTACAGGAAACGTGCCCTTTCCGGCAGATATAAAAATCAATGCCACATTACTCAGAGAAAGCAGCTTTAAAGCACATTCTATATATGGGCAGAGTTTAAGTAAATGGCATTGTATAAAAAGAAAAGAAGAAAGGATTGCAGGAGGGATTAGAGCATGGGAATGACAATGACCCAGAAGATTTTGGCGGCTCATGCCGGATTGGATAAGGTGGAAGCGGGGCAGTTGATAGAGGCGGATTTGGATTTGGTGCTTGGGAATGATATTACAAGCCCGGTGGCTATCAGGGAAATGGAGAAAATGAAGGTGGACGGCGTATTTGACAAGGATAAAATCGCTTTGGTGCCGGATCATTTTGTGCCGAATAAGGATATTAAATCCGCAGAGCATTGCAAATGTGTCAGGGAGTTTGCTTATCGGAATGAGATTACGAATTATTTTGAAGTAGGGGAGATGGGTATTGAACATGCATTGCTGCCGGAAAAGGGGCTTACGGTGGCGGGGGATGTGATTATCGGTGCGGATTCCCATACGTGTACTTACGGGGCATTGGGGGCATTTTCCACCGGTGTGGGAAGTACGGATATGGCGGCAGGCATGGCAACCGGGAAGGCATGGTTCAAGGTGCCGGGCGCTATCCGGTTCCATATTACAGGGAAGCCTTCCGGCTGGGTGAGCGGTAAGGATGTGATTTTACATATTATCGGGAAGATAGGTGTGGACGGCGCTTTGTATAAATCCATGGAGTTTACCGGGGAAGGGATACGGCACCTGTCTATGGACGATCGTTTTACGATTGCCAATATGGCCATAGAGGCAGGCGGGAAAAACGGGATTTTCCCGGTGGATGATTTGGCCATTGCTTATATGAAGGAACATTCCGTAAAACCTTATACGGTATATGAAGCGGATGAAGACGCTGTATATGAGGAGGAATATACGGTTGATCTTGGCTCGCTCAGGCCGACGGTGGCTTTCCCGCATCTGCCGGAGAATACGAAGACCATTGACGAGATCAAAGAGGATATAGCCATTGACCAGGTGGTTATCGGTTCCTGTACCAACGGGCGTCTGGACGATCTGCGGATTGCGGCGAAGGTCCTGGCCGGCAGGCATGTGGCGAAGGGGATGCGCTGCATCATTATTCCGGCGACACAGAAGATTTATCTGCAGGCGATGGAAGAGGGGCTGTTAAAGACTTTTGTGGAAGCCGGCGCGGTTGTGAGTACACCTACCTGCGGCCCCTGCCTTGGCGGGTATATGGGGATACTGGCTGAGGGGGAACGCTGTGTTTCCACGACGAACCGCAACTTTGTGGGACGTATGGGGCATGTGAAATCGGAGATTTATCTTGCAAGCCCTGCAGTGGCGGCGGCCAGTGCCGTTACGGGGAAAATTTCCGAACCCGGACAGCTTTAATATTTTATACTACTGTAAATTTAACCGATGTGCAGTATAAATAGAAGAGAAAGGAAAGTTTGTAGATATGAAATCAGCAAAGGGAACAGTGTTTAAATACGGCGATAATGTGGATACGGACGTCATTATTCCGGCAAGATATTTAAATTCCTCCGATCCGGCGGAACTTGCGGCTCATTGCATGGAGGACATTGACAAAGGATTTGTGGAAAAGGTACACAGGGGGGATATCATTGTCGCAGATAAAAATTTTGGCTGCGGCTCTTCCAGGGAACATGCCCCCATTGCAATCAAAGCGGCTGGGGTAAGCTGTGTGATTGCGGAAACTTTTGCAAGAATTTTTTACCGCAATGCCATAAACATCGGCCTGCCGATTATCGAATGCCCGGAGGCAGCTAAGGGGATAGAAGCGGGAGACGAGGTGGAGGTGGATTTTGATTCCGGTATTATTACTAACATTACGAGAGGGACGAAATTCCAGGGGCAGGCTTTTCCGGAATTTATGCAGAAAATTATCGATTCCGGTGGGCTGGTGAATTATATAAATAAGTCTTGAAGCCGGGCTTCAGGAAAGGGCAATGATAGCCGGTAAGGGATGCGGATCGGATTAGTACGTATCCCTTTTTTATGCACAGGGGTGCAGGGGTGCGTAGGGAAATTAGCAGCTTTGCTGCACGCACCCCGCGCGGCGAGTAGGGGGAAAAGCCTCCCCTACTCGATTGCACAGCCCATGCAGTGGAAATATGCCGCTCAGGCGGCGCATGGGCGCGAGGCGAGTAGGGAAAAGCCCTTCCCTGCTCGATTGTACCGGGGCGTACAGATGAAGTTGCTGCCTGCGTAGCGTGCGCCTCCTCTATTCGATTCAATTTGGTCTGTATCAGGCAAATCTTACCGCAATAAATACCGGGGTATTTTCCTACAGTTCCTTATATTTTCATAATATCATGGAAGTAGGGCAGCGTGGAGTACTGATATTTCCTGGCAAACATGTCCGGATGTATGGGGGAAATCCCTTTCATATGGTTAATGTATGTATCAACATAATTATTTGCTTCCTGGACAATAGCCGGGATATTTTTTATCATTTCAGAATATTCATCCTGGTCAATAATAGCTTTTGCATCTGTGTTAAAATAGTCCATATCTTTAATGATTGCGATTTTGGAATAGTCGAGGCCGGATTTTGATTTGCGGGAACGTGCGGTTCCGGTAAACATAAATGCGTTTTTATGTCTGATGGATGAACGAAACGGTATGCAGATAAAATAATCATCATGGGAAGGGATTAACAGGCAGGCATATGGACGCCCCTGTTTATACATTAATTCAGGATAAATAGAAGGGGGATAATCCTGGACAAATTTCGTGGATAAAAGATAAAGTTTTGAATTATATTTCATTTTTATACTCCCGTATGTCACAAGCCCCGCTTGCGGTACTGCGCCAAAAAATATAGTCTGAAAAGAACTTTCAAACTTTGATACCTTTCGAATTTAAGCTACTTGAGGATTTAATTTTGAATGAAAAGAGGTAGTGAACTGAGATAAAGAGGTTTCCGCAGAAGTGTGCCATTTTATGGTATTTTTGTCTGCAAACCCAATATACAAAAAAGCAAGGTTAACTGACAGAGTCAACCTTGCCGATTGTTCTTCGCCCGGTCAATTTTTATTTTATCGACGAGTCAGAACCGTCACTCGTCATCATCGCTCGGTCAATTTTTATTTTATCGACGAGTCGGAACCGTCACTCGTCTTCTTTTGGCGATAAAAAGAATGAAATCTTCTTTTCATCTATAGTATATATGAGAAAAGTACTTTTTGTCAAGTATTTTTTTTAAATAAAAGTAAAAAACTGCTTCATGAAAATCTTATTGCAAAAGCAATGGCAAAACCGTACAATATAGGCAGAGAATAAGGAACAGACGGGGATGTGATTTTATGGGAATATATCTGAATCCTGACAACAGAGGGTTCTGGAAGGCGGTACGTCGGGTTTTCAACACTTGTAATTGAATAAAAGTTCTACAAACCGCAGAAATGCGGTACTTTTTTGTCGGGTCTTTAACACTTGTAAATAAAAAAACATGTCGAAAACCGCATAACTTCGG
>CANDKY010000165.1 GCA_947385425.1 uncultured Lachnospiraceae bacterium
ATTTACGAAAGAGGGGAATATCTCATAAGGGAAATAAAGGCGTTGTATATAATGTGTATTATATAGATTATGCTTGTTATACTAGTACAAATTTATATCATAATAAAATAAAAACTTCTCTTTTAAATGAAATAGAAACTATAGATGATTTCAGGGAGATTCGAAGGATTTCTTTGGAAGATAAGTTTTTTGAGGAGTTTAATATGAATATAGGAAATAGTTTTAAATGCCCGAAGTGTGGAGGTATGATTGACATGAGTCATCCTTCATATGCGCAACATAAAATTTGTATGCACTGTTGGGGTAAAATAGAAGAATAACGAAGTGGTTATTAAAAATGAGCTGGCAATTTGGATTTTATTAGAAGTGTTTTCCGGTATGTAACTGTATCAATGGTAGAGCACTCGGCTGTTAACCGAGTTGTTGTAGGTTCGAGCCCTACTCGGGGAGTTAGACGAAACCCGTAAACATCAGTGTTTGCGGGTTTTTCTTGTTTAAGGATTCAGCCTCAGGAGAGGCACCATAGATCGCATGGCTGTAAAGACAGGCATGTGAATGTTAACCGAAAAATGAACCGGGATTGCGCTGCATTTCGTATTCCGGTTGTAACCGCCTGATAGTAAACAACACTATTACTGTCAGGCTTTTTTTGTTGCCATTTTTTAGTCACGGTGTAATGCTGTGGCTTTTTTGATGGAAGAAGGCAGGAGGGATTCTTATGGAATTTACGGAAATGGAGAAACGGATGCTGTACCAGACAGAAGGGACTGAACGGTATGCCTTCCTGCAGGAGATGTCCATGGCCTCACAGTATGCCGAGGACCCGGCCAGGCGGAAAACGTCAGAAAGCCTTATGGAGAAGCTGCGTCCCCTGACGGATGTACCCCTGTATCAGGCGGGGACGCGAGGCCGGGGGATCCGGTTTTCTTCCAGGGGACCTATAACACCAGCGGCGCAAGTCATGTGGAAATCTATGTGGAGAATACTCTCTGCGAGAAATCTCAGTTTACCAGCGCTCTTTATGCTTAAAAATAATTCTCAAATGCCGCCTATTGACTTTTTGATGATTTCGAGTATAATAAATCATATGATTTAAAACATATAATTTAATATAAGGAAGAACAAAAATGCCACCGAAAGCAAAATTTACAAAAGCAGAAATTATTGAAGCTGCATTAAATATTGTCAGGACAGACGGATACGAGGCTTTAACTTCCAGAGCATTGGGAACATACCTCGGCAGTTCGGCAAGACCGATTTTTACTGTATTCAAAAATATGGAGGAAGTTCAGCAGGCTATGATCGAAGCTGCTAAAACTCTGTATAAAGAATATGTCAATAAAGGATTAACAGCGGAACACCCTTTTAAGGGGGTGGGTACACAATATATCCTCTTTTCTGTTAATGAGCCAAAACTTTTTCAGCTCCTCTTTATGGCGGAGCAAAAACAAATTCCTGACTTATCAGGTGTGCTTCCTTTAATAGATGAGAGTTATAAGGATATTCTTTTGTCGATCCAGAAAGATTACGAAATTAGCGAGTTGTCCGCAAATAAGTTATATCGTCATCTTTGGATATATACACATGGGATTGCATCGCTTTGTGCCACCAAAATGTGTCGCTTTACAGGTGAAGAAATCAGTACAATGATTACCGAGGTATGTATGAGCGTTTTGAAAAAAATACAGGAGGAAGAAAACAATGATTGAAGCGAGAGATATCATAAAATCATACGGAAACGGCGAAAGCAGATTTCAAGTATTAAAGGATATCAGTCTTGATATTGAGGATCATGATTTTGTGGTTATTCTTGGTGCGTCGGGTTCGGGCAAGTCAACTTTTTTGAATGTAATTTCGGGTCTTGAACGTCCTGACAGCGGTAAAGTGCTTTATGACGGAAAGGATATTACGGCACTTTCCGATCATGAATTAACTTCATTCCGCAAGAAAAGTGTCGGTTTTATTTTTCAGCAGTATTATCTGCTGCCCAATATGAGCGTCGATAAAAATGTGAAAATGGGTGCTGACTTAGCAGATAACAAAGATTACAAAACCATTATCGGGGCGGTCGGGCTCGGAGAAAAACGACATAAATATCCTAGCGAACTTTCGGGCGGCGAACAGCAAAGAGTATCTGTTGCAAGAGCTTTGGCAAAAAGACCGAGAGTTTTATTCCTGGACGAGCCGACAGGTGCATTAGATGAACAAACAGGGCGGCAGGTGCTTGATTATATCTGTAAACTTCAAAAAGAATATGGTTTTACAATCGTAATGGTAACGCACAATCTGAATATTGCGGAAATGGCGCACACGGTTATCAAAATGAACAGCGGAAAAATATCTGAAATTTACACAAATGAAACACAAAAGACTGCTTATGAGATTGGGTGGTGATAGTATGGTCATTGGAATAAAGAACGCTTCAAAACTCATTGGAATTTCCGTTATTGCCTGTTGTGCTGTACTTGTTTGTACCATGTTTTTGAACTTTTATTTTGATATTCGGTTAATTGAGGGCAAAATAACATCTGAATTGTCAATGTTTTTTTATAATGCTCAGGTTTCTACCGCAAAAGTCGTTTGCCTTGTAAGTGGCGGCTGCTTGCTTTTAACTGCGATTGTTATGCTGTTGTTTTATATTAAGCATTATATCGACACACATAAGAAGGAACTTGGGATATTAAAGGCGTTGGGATATTCAAATCTTAAAATCGCAAAAGATTTTTGGGTATTCGGAATTAGCACTTTTATTGGAACTGTAATCGGATATGCAGGAGCATTTCTTTTAATGCCATGGTTTTACACCCTGCAAAATAAAGATAAAATGCTTCCTGAGATAACTATAAATTATCATCCAAGCATTTTGCTTTATTTCGTGATTTTGCCGACAGTATGTTTTTCGGTGCTTTCTGTTTATTATGCTTGCTACAAACTAAAAAAGCCCGTGTTGCTGCTTTTGAAAGATAATCTGCAAACTGCTTCTAAAACTCCAAAACACAGAATCGAAAAAGGCAGAGAACTATCATTTGTAGAGGATTTGAGAAGGAGTACCCTGAAAACTAAAAAGACACTTGTATTTTTTATTATTTTTGCTTCGTTTTGTTTTTCGGCTATGACACAAATGTCGTTTAGTATGAAAGATCTATCAAGTGAAATGATGGGTGTGATGATGTTAGTCATCGGACTTGTATTAGCGTTTACAACTCTGTTTCTTGCCATAACTACAGTAATAAATGGAAACACAAAAACGATTGCTATGATGAGGGTATTCGGCTATTCACAAAAGGAATGCTGCAGGGCAATTCTCGGCGGTTACAGGCCAATGTCATATGTTGGTTTTGCAATCGGAACAGTATATCAGTATGGATTGTTAAGGCTTACGGTTGATATAATATTCAAGGATTTTGAGGGTATACCTGCATATGAATTTGACTTTCCTGTTATGATTATATCACTTGTTGCTTTTATTGCGATTTATGAAATTCTGATGTATGTATATTCCGAAAAAATCAAGAAGATTTCTATCAAGGAAATTATGATTGAGTAACAGGGGGAAATGTATGCAAACAAAATGGACGCTCTGTCCTATCTGCGGGAATAAAACGAGATTGCAGCCACTGCCAGATACAGAGTTGAAAAATTTCCCCCGCTACTGCCCGAAATTGGTTGAAGGAAATACCCGCGCAAAGAATTTATATGAGCGATTTGGGTTCAGAGAAACAGGGAAAAATTTCCGTGCCTTTAAATATGATGATGGTAGCTATAGAGATGAGTACAAAATGGTAAAGATTTTGGCAGGCTAACAGTGCAAATCGGAATTTAATGAAAAAGGAGAATAAGAATGCAGATTGTACCTACTTTAAATTTTGGAGGAAATTGCCGGGAAGCAATTCAAATGTATGAAAAGGCATTTAATGGAAAGATTAGTTGTATGATTACATATGGAGAGGCGAATGACCCTGCATATATACCGTTGCTTAAGGAAAATCAAAAAGATTATATATACCATTCGGAACTTGTATTGGATAATCAAAGAATAATAATGAGTGACCATGTGGATATTGCATTTCAGACGTGCTATTCCAATTTTCTCACTATTATGTATGATACAAAAGAAGAAGTGCAAAGAGCATATGGAATTATGAAAGAAGGAAGTAAGACAATATATCAACTGGAAGCAACGCCTTACAGTTCTTGCCGAGTAGTTTTTGTTGATAAGTTTGGTATTCGTTGGGGAATTATGACCGAGCAAACAGAGCAATGAATTCCCGTTTGTCAGAAAAGTCAAGACAGAAAAATAATATGAAAGCTGAATATTGTTTATTTTCAGGTAGCGGTTATCTTAACAGACAATCAGCTTCCCTTTTTATGCACACGGGCACCCAAAGGAAAAATGTCAGCAAGAGCTGACGGGTGCCCGGCGCGCGAGTAGGGGAAGATGGCTCTTATGTATACCTTCTTTGCGCCGATCCAAGCCATGTAGATGGAGAGCCGCCGCTAAAAGGACTTGCGAAAATGAGATACGATAGGGAGTATAAGGACAGCTCTATCGACATTGGCCATGAATAGCAGCCATAATGGCATTGTTTTTGTATACTTCCTCTTCTCCAACAAAATAGAGTATGTTATAATGGACGATGGCAGACGCCTTTAGATGATATGGCATTATGGTTTGGGCATAAAAAACGGAATATAACGAAAACAAAAGGCGTAGAAAAATCCGGAATGGAGGAAGACGATGGCAGATATAGATCAAAGTAAAATTAGGAATTTTTGTATTGTGGCGCATATCGATCATGGTAAATCCACTTTGGCAGATCGGATTATAGAGAAGACGGGGCTTTTGACAAGCCGTGAGATGCAGGCGCAGGTTTTGGACAATATGGAACTGGAGAGGGAACGGGGTATTACGATTAAGGCACAGACAGTCCGTATTGTGTATAAAGCGAAGGATGGGGAGGAGTATATTTTTAATTTGATCGATACGCCCGGCCATGTGGACTTTAATTATGAGGTAAGCAGAAGCCTGGCGGCCTGTGACGGTGCGATTCTGGTTGTGGACGCGGCGCAGGGGATAGAAGCGCAGACCTTGGCGAATGTGTATCTGGCGCTGGATCACGATCTGGATGTGTTTCCGGTTATAAATAAAATAGACCTGCCCAGCGCGCAGCCCCAGCATGTGAAGGATGAGATTGAGGATGTGATTGGGCTTGAGGCACAGGATGCACCGATGATCTCGGCCAAGAATGGTATTGGCATTGAAGAGGTTTTGGAAGCTATCGTTGAAAAAATACCGGCTCCGTCAGGCAGTTCGGATAATCCGCTCCAGGCCCTTATTTTTGACTCTCTGTATGATTCTTATAAAGGTGTCATCGTGTTTTGCCGTATTAAGGAGGGGCGGGTCAGGAAAGGAACGCAGATACTTATGATGGCCACCGGGGCGAAGTTTGAAGTAGTGGAAGTGGGTTACTTCGGAGCGGGGCAGTTTATTCCCTGTGAGGAGCTGTCCGCCGGGATGGTGGGTTATATTACGGCATCGATTAAAAATGTAAAGGATACCGCGGTGGGGGATACGGTGACGGATGCAAAATGCCCGTGTAAGGAGCCATTGCCCGGTTATAAAAAAGTTAATTCCATGGTGTACTGCGGCATGTATCCGGCGGACGGCGCCAAATATCCTGATTTGAGGGATGCGCTGGAAAAACTGCAGTTAAACGACGCGTCGCTGCGGTATGAGCCGGAAACTTCGGTAGCTTTGGGATTCGGTTTCCGGTGCGGTTTCCTGGGGCTGCTGCATCTGGAAATCATACAGGAACGGCTGGAGCGGGAATACAATCTGGATTTGGTGACTACGGCGCCCGGGGTTATTTACAAGGTGCATAAAAGTAACGGGGAGGTTATCGAACTGACCAATCCGACGAACCTGCCGGATCCGTCCGAAATCGAATATATGGAGGAGCCGATCGTGGCGGCGGAGATTATGGTGACAACGGAGTTTATCGGCCCTATTATGGAACTGTGCCAGGAGCGCCGGGGACGTTATCTCGGTATGGAATATATAGAGGAAACGAGGGCGCTGTTAAAATATGAGCTGCCGCTAAATGAGATTATTTATGACTTTTTTGATGCTTTGAAATCACGGTCCAGGGGATATGCTTCCTTTGATTATGATCTGAAAGGATATGAGGAGTCCAGGCTGGTAAAACTGGACATTCTGATTAACCGTGAGGAAGTAGATGCTTTGTCCTTCATTGTACACGCGGACAGCGCTTACGAGAGGGGACGTAAAATGTGCGAGAAGCTGAAGGATGAAATTCCGCGCCATTTGTTTGAGATCCCGATCCAGGCAGCGGTGGGCGGTAAGATTATCGCGAGGGAAACTGTGAAAGCCATGCGGAAGGATGTACTTGCCAAGTGTTACGGAGGCGATATTACCCGTAAGAAGAAGCTTTTGGAGAAGCAGAAAGAGGGGAAGAAGCGGATGCGCCAGATAGGGAGCGTAGAGATTCCGCAGAAAGCGTTTATGAGTGTGCTGAAACTGGATGACAGATAGGCGGGGATTATCAACGGGGAAGATGTGCCATGCGGAGATTGGGAATTTATATCCATATTCCTTTTTGCGTGAAAAAATGCCTGTACTGTGATTTCCTTTCCTTCCCGGCGCGGGAGGAGGAGAAAAAGGAATATGTGCAGGCTCTTTTGGCGGAAATCAGAAGGGAAGCGGTGTTTTATACAGATTATATTGTGGATTCCGTTTTTTTCGGAGGCGGGACGCCTACTGTACTGCCGGAAGGGGCAGTGGAAGGGATACTGGACTGTCTGAGACAGTCCTTTTGTTTCGCAGGTGACAGGGAAGCGGAGGAAGAGGCGGAGATTACCGTGGAGATTAACCCGGCGACGGCGGACAGGAAGAAGCTGGAGAGCCTGCGCAGGGCAGGGGTAAACCGTATCAGCATAGGCACGCAGTCTGTACATGACAGAGAACTTGCATATTTGGGGCGTGTCCATAAGGCGGAGGATTTTTTCCGTATATATGAGGATGCGGTGGCTTCGGGATTTACCAATATAAATGTAGATTTGATGGCGGCCCTGCCCGGGCAGACGGCAGCGGATTATATGGAAAGCCTGGAGCAGGTTGCGGGGCTGGGGCCGGCCCATATATCGGCATATAGTCTGATAATAGAGGAAGGGACGCCTTTTTATGAATTATACGGAGGAGAAAATGCAGAGGGAAAAACCGGTGCAGGAATGCCGGGATTGGGTATTGCAGGGGAAAACGGCGGGCGGCGCGGGATCCTTCCGCTCCCTTCCGAAGAGGAAGAGCGGGAGATGTATGAAGATACCGGTACATTTTTGAAGGAACGGGGGTATTACAGGTACGAGATCTCCAATTATGCCAGGCCGGGCCTGGAATGCAGGCATAATATCGGTTACTGGGAGCGGAAGGATTATGCGGGATTCGGCCTGGGGGCAGCTTCTATGGTGGATAATGTGCGCTGGAAGAATTTTTCTGATATGAAAAGGTATATCCGGGGAAATCTTGTAAAAAAGGAATCCGTCCGGGAAGACTGTGTCCGGTTAAGCCTGCAGGAGCAGATGGAGGAATTTATGTTCTTGGGCCTGCGCCTGACGAAGGGGATCAGCCGCAGGAAATTCCGGGAAACTTTTGGCCGGGACGTGGAAGAGGTATACCGCCCTGTAATGGAGAATTTGCACAGGCAGGGACTATTGGAATTGGATAAGGGAGAGTATATCAGGCTGACGCCTTATGGGAGGGATGTCAGTAACTATGTGATGGCGGAGTTCCTTTTCTGACGGTGTGATAAAAGTTCTCTTTTCATTTCAGATTGTCCAGATTCAAGTCTGTTCACTTTTTGCCTAGTTACGCAGTAACTTGCAAGCGGAGTAATAGACAGGTTAAGATGTGTCACTTATTTTTGTACAGTTTCTTAGATTCAGGACACGCTCAGGGATTTAAACAGTCATATTAATAAAATAATATGCGAAATCCGGTATAGGGTGCAGATAAAAATAGTTGGTAAATATATTTACAAATCTCCTTATGGATGATA
>CANDKY010000166.1 GCA_947385425.1 uncultured Lachnospiraceae bacterium
TCCGTCTTACACATGCCGGACAGCTTATCCGCCACTTTCTTGGAGATATAATCGGAAATTTTCTTTACAAACCCGTCATTCTGCAGCGCGCTCCTGGACACGTTCAGCGGTAAATCCGGACAATCGATGACACCCTTTAACAAAAGCAGGAATTCCGGGATAACTTCCTTGATATTGTCCGCGATAAACACCTGGTTGTTGTAAAGCTTAATCGTACCCTCAATAGACTCATACTCCATATTAATTTTCGGGAAATAGAGGATACCCTTTAAATTGAACGGATAATCCATATTCAGGTGGATCCAGAACAGCGGCTCCTTATAATCCTGGAATACCTTCCGGTAAAACTCCAGATACTCTTCCTTCGTGCAGTCATTGGCATGCTTTGTCCACAAAGGCGTCGTATCGTTCAGAAGCTCCGGCCTCTTAATAATCTTAAGCTTCTGCTCGTCCTCCTCCTTTTCCTTCGCGATTTCCTCTACCACCGTATCGGTATCCAGTTTTTCTTCCGCCTTAATAATCTGGGTTTCCTTTGTATTTTCCTTTTCCAGATAAATTTCCGTAGGCATGAAAGAACAATATTTCTTAATGACCTCACGCGCCTTATATTCATTGCAGAATTCCAAACAATCCTCATTGATAAAAAGCGTAATTTCCGTACCTACCTGTGTCCGGCTGCCCTCCGTCATATCAAACTCAGTACCGCCGTCACATTCCCAGTGCACAGGTACGGCCCCCTCCTTATAAGAAAGAGAATCAATATTCACCTGATCCGCCACCATAAATGCGGAATAAAAGCCCAGGCCGAAATGCCCGATAATCTGGTCTTCATTGGTCTTGTCCTTATATTTCTCGAAAAAGTCCGTTGCCCCTGAAAAAGCAATCTGATTAATATACTCCTCTACCTCTTCCGCAGTCATGCCGATCCCGTTATCGATAAACTTTAACGTCTTCTCTTCCGGGTTTACAATAACCTGTATCTTCGCCTTATAATCATCCGGCAAAGTACACTCACCCATCATTTCCAGTTTTTTCAGCTTCGTGATTGCGTCACACCCGTTGGAAATCAATTCCCTCATAAAAATGTCATGGTCTGAATACAGCCACTTCTTGATAATTGGAAAAATATTATCGCTGTTAATTGACAAATTCCCATGCTTTGCTGCCATTTAAGCCACTTCCTTTTCTTCTTTCTTTTTCGTTTTTGTTTCGATTACTTTTCTTTTCTTTTTTATTCTCGTATCCGTGCCTGTAATCCATAGTTTAATTCCCTTTTTGCAAAAAGTCAAGAAGAAATTAGCACTCATTTATACTGAGTGCTAATAATTCCCGTTTTCCTCAGTGTTTATGCGGAATTGCGGATTTATAAAATTTTCGTAAACTCTTTTTTCAACCTGTGAAATACCTATCTGTCCCCAACTCTTTTTTCAACCTGCGAAATACCTATCTGTCCCCGATTTATCTGTAAGAATAAGACAGTTGCTATTATACGCTTAAACATTTAAAATAGAGGCTAGAGCGTGTTTGAAAAATCATTCCCGCCATCTGTACGCAGTGTAACCGCTTCACCACTTTGCGTGATATTAAGACCATTTGGTCTGCCAAATTTAATCAACGTAGCCCGCTACGCCTCTTAAATTTGGCAAAGCATACTTGCTTTTAATCTCCCACAAATTGTGACGCACATCTGGCAGAAAGCATTTTTCAAACACGCTCTGGAAGGCCAACAGGCACCGGAATAAAAAGGAAGGAATCAGAAAATGGGACAGAAAATATTGGTTATAGATGATGATACGGATCTGTGCAGATTATTAAGAAATAATCTGGAACAGGAAGGTTATTCCGTCCGTACCTGCCATGACGGAAAGACAGGGCTGAAGGAATTGCAAAGTACTGATTATCAGCTTGTGGTTTTGGACATCATGCTCCCGTTAAAAAACGGATATGAAGTATTGGAAAAAATCAGGGAAGAAAGTGTTGTCCCTGTCCTGATGCTGACAGCCAAAGACAGCGAAGGCGACAAAGTATCCGGATTAAGGATGGGAGCGGATGACTACCTGACAAAACCCTTTGCCAACAGTGAATTTCTTGCCAGGGTGTCATCCCTTTTGCGGAGATATACCGTATTTAATGCGGCAAACCTTTCCAATAGATATGTCACAGCCGGCAAACTGTCTGTTGACAAATTAGGGCATGCCGTCTACAAGGATGGAATTTTGCTTGAACTTACAGCAAAAGAATTTGATTTGCTTCTGTTTTTTGCACAACATCAGGGACAAGTTTTTACAAAAAAACAAATTTACCGGGCCGTATGGAAAGAAGAATATGCTTTTGACGACAATAATATCATGGTCCATATCCGCAGGTTAAGGAAAAAGATTGAAGACAATCCTGAGAACCCAGAATATATTTTAACGGTATGGGGCGTGGGATACAAGTTTGGCGGTGGCATGGGATGATCGCGCTTAATATCATTTTAATATTTGTCTGTATCACAGTCCTATATTACCTTCTCCGTATCCGGAAACAGTTGGCTGAATGGCTTATTTCCCTGAAAAGCATGCATGAAACACCGGAACGGTATCTGTTTGTAAAGGGAAATGATATTCTTTCAGATATCAATTTTGAAATAAACGGTATCTTAAAGAAAAGCCGCAGGCAGCTTGCAAAACTGCAAAGGGCCGAAGCGGCCAGCCGGCAGTTATTAACAGATCTGTCACATGATGTACGGACACCGCTTGCTTCCTTAATCGGGTATTTGGAAGCATTGGATTCCCAGACCGCAAAGGAGAAAGAGGAATATATCCATGTGGCATATCGGAAGGCATTGGATCTGCAGGAATTGATTGATATGCTTTTTCAATGGTCCAAATTAACCTCCGGGGAACAGCCCTATCAGATGGAAATATATGACATTAATGAATTGACGAGGGAAATTATGATCGGGCATATCCCGGTATTTGAAAAAAACCATATTTCCTTTTCTGCAAATATTGCTGATGATGAATGGTTTGTAAAAATTGACAGAATGGCATTTGCAAGGATTATCAACAACCTTATAAGCAATGCCGTAAAACACGGAAAATGCTCTCTGATAGAAATTGATATCCAAAAAAACAAAGGCAATGTGCAGCTTTCTGTATCAAATAATGGGGCCGGCATTCCGGAGCCTGACATTCCATTTCTCTTTGAACGCCTGTATAAATGCGATACCTCCCGCCCCGAAACCGGAAACGGGTTAGGGCTGGCAATTACCATGGAGCTTACAAGAGCAATGTCCGGGGATATAGCTGTCCGGAGCATCCCGGGAGGAATGACCGCCTTCTGCCTGACACTGCCGCTGATTGTAAGGGAAAATTAAGATTTGATAAAGGGGCGTGTCAGGACTTGCCTGTAAAATAAAAAACAGGAGGTGTCTACGAGATGAAATATGTGATAGAAACAGAGAATTTGACAAAAAAATATGATACCCGGATTGCTGCAGACAATTTAAACATCCATGTTCCCAAAGGAAAAATATATGCCCTTTTAGGGAGAAACGGCGCCGGGAAAACAACAACTATGAAAATGCTGCTGAACCTTATCCGGCCGACAAGCGGCAGCCTTTCCCTTTTCGGCGAAAACCTTTCTGCCTGCGGCAGAAAAAATTACCACCGCATTGGTTCCATTATTGAAACCCCTGCATTCTATGAGAATTTAACCGCGAAAGAAAACCTGGAAATCCTGGCGCGGCTGAGAGGAAGGCACCGCAAGGATACGATAAGCCATGCGCTGGCAGTTGTCAGTCTGGATAAGGAAGAGAAAAAGCTATTCCGTGAATATTCGTTAGGGATGAAGCAGCGTTTGGGGTTAGCAGCGGCTATCATGCATGAACCGGAACTGTTGATTTTGGATGAACCAATGAACAGCCTTGACCCTGTCGGAATACACGAAACCAGAAACTATTTACTGCATTTATGCAGGGAAAAAGGTACGACGATATTTATTTCCAGCCATGTATTAAGTGAAATTGAACAGCTTGCCGATGTAATAGGTGTCATAAACAACGGAAAGCTGCTGGAAGAAACAAATTTGCAGGAATTGTATAAGCATAGCCGCAGGTACGCCGAATTTCAGGTATCCGATGTGAACAGGGCGGCTTTGGTATTGGAACGCCAATACCACATTTCGGACTATGCGATAATAGATAAGGGCAGATTGCGGCTGTATGATAAACTTGACAGCAGGGCAGATATCAACGGCAGTTTTGTAAAAGAGGGGATAGCGGTTTCCAATATAAGCATCGGTGCCGGGAAACTGGAAGATTATTTTACCGAATTGGTTGGAGGTGATGGGATTGGCTGATATTATATATTGCGAATGCATGAAATTAAAACGTTCCAAAATTATTCTGATTGGGGTTTCCGGTTCGTTTATCGTACCGTTTCTGGTAACTGTAAATGATCTCAGGATTTACTTTTCAAATCCGGCAGTTACCCTGAGCCTGGACTGGATATACGAAGATACCATCATGTTTCTTATGCTGTTGTTCGGCCCGCTGGTGATGGCGGTTGTTGCAGCACATCTGGTCAGCAGGGAATATACGGAAAAGACATTGAAGACAATTTTTGCTGTCCCCATAGGGCGGAGGCAATTTCTGGCAGGTAAATTCATCACGCTTTTTATACTTATACTGCTCTTCATGGCGATTTCATGGCTGGACATTATTGTGATATCCCTTGTATGCAGTTTGTTTTTTGAGGTTTCCCGGATAACGGCATTATCGGCCATATATTTCTTCCTGCAAATGATGAAGGGCGGACTGCTGCTGTTTGCAACCCTTACGCCTTTTGTATATCTCACCCTGCGCACAAAGGGAAGCCTTGCACCATTTATTGTTATAGCCGCAGTCTGTTTGTTAAATGTCGTACTATCCGGTTCGCCGATAGCAGGATTTTATCCGTGGACAGCGGCTTATCTCCTGCTGTCCGGCAGGCTGGCACAAGCAGGATGCCCTGTCCCCCTGGCAATATCAATTATTTTATCTGTATGCCTGCTCGGGATCGGCAGCAGTATATGGAGATTCCAAAAAGAGGATATCGTGTGAACCCCTGTGCAAATATTTCGATCGATTTTCCCGATTGCACAAGTCCGGAAACGGAGGCAATGCCACCGTTTCCGGACCCGCACACTCAAAAAATATCTCCGAAAATTTGCACAGGAACTTGTTCCCTGCCTTTTTCTCCGCCGGCACCGCCCAAAAAACAGCCACCCGGCCCCTTTAATCCTCCACAAAATATTCCCCATAAATATCAAAAAAATCCAATGTTTTCACATTCTCATCATGGATAAATGCCACCTGATCCCACAATTCCTCATTCAGGTTCCTCGTCAGCGACTTCACAAATGTATCATATTCCTGCCCGAACACTTCTTTCTTGCGTTCCTCCACGATCTTTACCTTGTTTGCATCCGTCTCTGCCCGGTCAAATGTACTGATGCACTTAATAATGTGGTAGCCGAACTTCGTCTCCACAATATCGCTGATTTCCCCTTTTCCCAGGTTAAAAGCGGCCTCCTCAAACACCGGTTCCATATCCCCTTTGCCAAACGAATAAATCGCTGTACTATCCTCGCTGTACCTGCTTATCAGCTCTTCGAAATCCGTCTCCCCATCTTTTGCCATATCCAGGATTTCCTTCGCACGCCCATATGCCTCCGCCTTTGCATCGTCCTCATATTCTGTCCTTTCCCCCGCACTGTTCAATGCATAGGTTTTGATCAGGATATGCTGCACGGTAATGGTACGCGCCTCGTCATCGCTGATTTCCGGGTTGATATCCCGTATGATAAAATTGTAAACTTTGTTGGCCAGCCCATATTCCGCATACAGATTCTCAATCAGCTCTTCCGTCACACCCATCTGCGCCCGTTCGGCATCATTCAGTGAACCATAGTATGCCTTTGCCGCAGCAGCCGCATACCCCCTCTCCTGCTCCGACAGCTCCACCCCATGTTCCGCCGCCAGCAGGTTCATGGACTTGATCTGCGCAATCCTGGCCAACGCAGTATCCTTGATATTCTGCTCCAGGGTAACGCCCTCGGCGCTTGCCTTCCATATCTCCGGCCCGTACACGCTTTCATACTGGTTCTGCGTATTCGTCAGATAAACCATAATCTCCGGCACCGTACAGGAAATACTTTCAATACGGAATATCTCATCCTTTGCAAACCCGGTTGTGAGCACCACCTTTGTATTCGCATCCTCCTTCGCTTTTCCGCACCCTGCCAGACACAAAACAGACGCAAGCAGGAAGAGAAACAGGTTCCTGCGAGCAATACCATATAGGCCGCCGCAATCCCCCACTCTCACATGGTTCCGGGCGCTATCCCCCCATACCCTTCCGGCTTTCCTCTCCTTACGATTCCCTGCCACTTCCTATCCTTCCATTCCTTTCAAAATACTCCTTGCCACACTGATACCATTCGCCGAAGCCTGCTGCAGCCCCCTCGTCACACCTGCACCGTCCCCGATGGCACGCAGCCCCTTAATGCTCGTCTCAAAGTCACGGTTCACTACAACCCGGTTGGAATAAAATTTCACTTCCACGCCATACAGCAGCGTTTCATCCGAAGCAATGCCCGGCGTCACCTTGTCCAATGCCTCCAGCATCTCCTGAATATCCACCATGATCCTGTGCGGGAATACCAGTGACAAATCCCCCGGCACCGCATCCTTCAACGTAGGGATCAGATTGTTCCGGCAGAGCCTCTCCTCCGTCGTCCTCCGCCCCCGCTTAAAGTCCCCGAACGTCTGCACCATAATCTTCCCGCCGCAGAGCATATTGGAAAGCTGCGCAATCTGCTTCCCGTACTCAATAGGTGTCCGGAAAGGTTTTGTAAAATTCTTGGAAACCAGGATGGCAAAATTGGTATTGTCCGTCTTAAAATCTTTGGACTTATAAGCATGCCCGTTCACTACCGCCAGGCCGCCTTCATAATATTCCGTCGCCACCTCGCCGGAAGGGTTTGTACAAAATGTCCGCACCTTATCATCAAACGTAGGCGTATACAGCACCAGCTTCGCCTCATACAGGTTTTCGTTCAGATACTGCATAACCTCATCCCGTACTTCCACGCGCACGCCGATATCCACGGTGCCCGGCTTTGTCTCAATGCCGATCTCTTCACATTTATCTTTAAACCAGTCCGCACCTTCACGCCCCACTGCGGAAACGATTTCCCCCGCATAGAAGCTTTCCCCCTTATCCGTGACGATGCCTACGGCCCTGCCGTCTTCCACAAGGATCTGCTCCACCATTGTCTCAAAGAGAAGCGTCACCCCGCTTTCTTCCAGATGCTGCTGCAGCTTCCCGTATATTTTATACCCTTCCTCCGTCCCCAAATGCCGGATCGGACACTCGATCAGCTTCAGGTTCGCATTGATCGCTTTCTTACGGATTTCCCTTATTTCATTCGCCTTGTCCGCCCCGTAGACATTCTCATCGGCGCCGAATTTCAGGTAAACCGCATCCGATTCCCGGATCAGCCTCACCGTCTCATCATACCCGAGAATCGCGGGGAGGTTTCCGCCCACATCCGGCGACAGCGACAGCTTCCCGTCCGAAAAAGCCCCGGCCCCGGCGAAACCTGTCGTAATGGAACAGGGCTTGCAGCCCACACACTGCTTCGTCACCCTCTTCGGGCAATTCCTCTTCTCTATGGAACGCCCTTTCTCCACGATCAGCACATTTAAATCCTTCCTCCCGGCCATCAGCTCATAAGCGCAGAAAATCCCTCCCGGGCCGGCGCCGATAATAATCACATCAAACTTATTCTCCATCCTGCCACATCCTTTCCTATCCTAATATATCATGTATTATGCATTCCCTTAAATTCCCCTGGAGCGCTCTTTTTTCTGTCCCAGAGTACATTGTACACCATATTCCCCCGTTTGATAACCCCAATGTCGATAAATACACAGAAATTACTAAAAGGCGGTTCTGCCGATACAGCAATGTCATTAACTTAAGCTTCCCGGGGTGCCGCAAACCACATATCTCATCCG
>CANDKY010000167.1 GCA_947385425.1 uncultured Lachnospiraceae bacterium
AGGGAACGGCAAAATTTTTTACACTTCTTTTACTTCTTTATCTCACATGAGCAAACTGTTCTGGTTTGCATCCATCCACTGTTTTAAACACGGAGTCCGCACTTTCCTCCATTCTTTTAATGAGTGCCCCTGACGTTTATCGTAGATAAGATTCTGCCATTCTAATCCGCCCAACATTTGATACTTACTCATAATCCCACTGATTGCCACCAATACCTTCAACGGGATTCCCCTTATCCTGAAACGGCTTACTTCCACCGCAGGCTTCCATTCATTTTCCAGAAAGAATACACCCCTTTGGGAATATACTGCGCTATGCGAACTCGATATTCTGCCAGCGTCAATACCCTGATACACACATGCAAACTGCTCACCCCGACGCCGGGAATCCAAAACGGCCATAACAGGGCATCCGCATTCCCAAAGAAGGAACCTTACCTTCGCGCTATGCTGAGCATTATGATATGCCGCCCATGCGTCAATTAACCCGATTTTTTCCGCAAATGGAAGCCATACTTCACCCAGTTCGCTCTCCGTCCGGGGGCATGCAGAATAACGTTCAAACTCTGCCTCCAAAGCAGTCACTGTCTCTTCGCCACACTCTTTCCTTATTTTCTCCCATTCATATGAATTCACTTCCCTGCCCTCACAACGGCTGTGTAAATCCACCTGCAGAGTATCCCCTGCTTGCCTCACATCCCCCCTGACTGCATACTTCAAGTCCTTCACTTCCCACTCTGGGGCTTTGTCAAACTGCACCTCATATTTTACCAACACTCCTGATAATCCCGGCAGGACGCTGTCCTCCTCCGTGTCCAGAGGAATCGTCGTCATCGCTATTCTGGGATACTGCCCACAGACAGCAGGAAAGCTTTCGTCATATTCCTTCTTCCTCTGATCCGTCAGTTCATAAATCCTCTCCCCTGCCGCTTCATGAGCCTCCTGCATCACTTCCTCATAAGTCTGCCCAATGCGCCGGTTATTATAGTACACCGGTATCCTGGCACCGCACAGATACTTCTCCACCGTATCACGCAAATTCAGCGTACCCAGCCTCCCCGGATTTAACCGGATGGCAATGGAGGTTCCCGCCCTGGCACGGTAACCTTCTCTCTCGCAGTTGTGCTGCCCACTTCTGCCATACCCCTCCGGCGCCGGCATATCTCCCTCTGTGGGATGGTGCTTTGCCTGGTTTTTTAACGTGTAATATCCTCTCAGTCCCGTCACCTGCAGGCGCAGGCCATAATGCACGGTCTGGTAAGATTCCGGAACAGCATCCTCCCTGCAGTTTTTACCGGAATCAAAATAAAGAGTGGAAACCTCCGCGTGATCCCCGCAGAGGAAGCAGGACAGGAATCCTATGCCGAAGCGGCTGATCCCATAGTATTTCTCCGTCTGGCCTTGATCCCGCAGATCCCGCTCCATTTCCCGGGATGTATAATATGAATTGCCCACTTTGAGGAAATATCTCTGCAGCATCCCCATTGTCATGCCGGTTCCCTGATCGTCTACCCGGAACCAGATATTCCCCTCTTTGTCATTCCATTCCCATAGATCGATACGTGACTGTTCCGGATGAAAATCCTGATCCATTTTGCCCCGGAGCAGCGTGACATCGATTGCATTCTGCAACAGTTCCCTCACAAAAACATCCCTGCTATTGTATAGGTTGTTTCCCGTCAACAGTTCTAAAATCTGTGTCTGATCCATGGTCAGGCAGAAATCGCCGCTCATATATCCATCCGCTTCGATCCCATCGCGCAAAACTGCCCTGGGAAAGAGAAATTCCCGCTGCCATCCCGCCCTGCAGAACTTCTGCAATTTAATACAACTGCCCAGTTCGTCGTCGATCCAGTTCAGAAAGTCCCTGACCGCATGCTCCACCCCCGGATTGGTGCAGCAGGCCCTGTAAGGCAGATCTTTTGCGGAAGGAGAAGCCGGATAGTAAAAGCCTGCCGATACCTGATGCTTATTCCATTCGGCACGGCTCTTCTCATTGTTGACAGCATAACGGTACAGTACCCTGGGCGCACGGGTATCATCGAAATCCAGCAAATCGCCCAACCGCAGCAAAAGCGCACAAAACAAGGGATCCACCTCATTCGCCTCCAGATATTCTAAATCCTTATTATGTAAAAGCAGCTCCGACTCCTCTCCATGAGCCATGCAGACAGCCGCTATGCAGCGCCTGGGCACAATCTCCCGGGGACAGTGCCCAAATAATTCCTTCCACACTCCCTTTTGCAATACTTCTGTCACCCGGAAGGGATGTAAGGTGCGAAGATACCACTGGCGGATCTCCTCCGTCCATTCTCCCGCCGGAAAGCCCATATACTCCGGACAGTACTCCCTCAAAAACTTTCTGCATGCCTCAACATCCTCATAGCACTGCTGTTTTTCCTCTTCCTGATAAACCATTCCCAGATCATGCAGACTGGCGGCAAGGATCAGCAATTCCATTTCCCCAACAGTCAGCTTGGAAACCTGATCCCCCAGCAATCCCCCCATCGCATCCAATACATTGATGATATGGATCCCGTCATGCAAAGTATAATTCTGAAAAGTCTGGCGCACATCCTTCATAAAATGCACTGCCGTTTCAAAGACTTCCCTGATCCAGCCGCTCCTCGTGCCCTCAAAGGCCACCTTTTCCAAGTATGCTTTCCAGAGAGCGGTCTCCTCTAAATTTTTAGAATGTACCATACAAAATCCCCTGCCTTTGTCACGTACTTGTATCATGTACCGTAAGAATATCATGATATTAAATTATAGCACCCTCCGGCCTTCCCGTCATTATATAATATTTCATGGAATACGGTAAACGCATAATTTTCTGGGTTTGCCAGCGTAGATAAGTGATATTCATAACATTTTTTACAAATATTCTGGCATTTAAATTTCTTTTGCAATATACTATATGTCAAATATTAACGAAAGGGGAATATTTATAAATGATTGATGGAACAAGATGTCTTTGGCGGAAAGCCAAATGACATTAGAGTCCATTTTAGATATTACAATGAAAATACAGGAAAATATGATAAACTAATCGCAATTATGGAAGCAAAATTAGTAACTAAAAAAATGACTCCAATTCCATAATGATACAAAAATCATTTGAATGTAAGAGAGCATTAATATTCCCTATTTAACTTTTGGCATATCAGTAAAAAACGAAACCAGGTTCAAAAATTTGTTTTATTTTTTTAATTATTTTAGAATTGAAGAATACTTAGAAGATTATATCGAAGAAATCAATGAACGTTTTTGTATTGAAAAAATATTATACAAATAGAGGGATATGTCTATGCCAACAATAAAAATTACTAAAATTGATGCCTTTTCAGCAATAACAGAAGCTATGGATTCCAATGACGTTCCTTCTGCAAATGAAATGCTTAAAATTGTATCCAAATCAATATCTGAAGATAAAAAAAACCGACATTCTTCTTCATATATTGAATTAAAACGACAAAAAGTTGTCAATTTATTTCAAAGATTTGTACCAACGGTTAACCATGAAATTCCAGTCAAACAATAGTCTGTAGATAAATAAACCTTACGCATGTAGCATATAGTCTATTCCATTTGTTGTAAAGTTTTATTGATATATCTATAAAACTTTACAACAAATGGGATAGTTTGTATGTATGCTTTCATAAGGTTAAACTCATTCAGCAATGCTGTCTCTCCAGTGAAATTGCATGTACCAGATCCTTACCATATTCTTTCTGGCAGACTGTCATCTGTACCGGTCTGCTGTACCCTTCACTGTATTTTCCATTTACATCCCTAATCTGTTTGACATACCAGCCCGATACCAATGTATGCTTCCCCGATAATTCTATAGTCACTTGATGAATTATTCAAGTCTGTCTTCTGCCAAAAAAGTTCAAAAATTCTCCCATGTCAGTTGTTTACATTTCTACCGAAACAACAATTGCAGCTCCAAATCCCCCTCATTTACCGGGCAAAGGTATATTAACCTTGCCCACCCGATAGTTCCTCCCGGTGTTTCCACCCTGATCCAAGGCTCCACGTCCCCATCACTTCCATCCCCAAATGCTATTTCACCTTTCCAAACTACCGTACTTTCTCTCTCAACACTCTCCAGGATCTCACAGTTTTTCATAGAAGGGATATTTCGGACGGAAAGCGGATCATTCTTTGTAATTACTTCCATAAGGACACTCTCCGTGATATCTTCTGCCTCAGCCGGTTCTGCTTCCTCATAAACCACCGTCTCAGCCATCCGCTCCGCATACAAACCATGTTTTTCCAGCCACCCCGTCAACTTACTTTCCAGCTTTAGGTATACCGCCTGCCCGCTAACAGCCTTTACATCAGGCTTGTCTAAATTATAAGGAATACAAATCCAGACAATGAGTAAACAATATATTATAAGCGATATAACAATATGGCGTTTTTCCGGATTACGCCAACATCTGTACCACCGTCCCAAAAAAGCATCTATTTTACTTCCCCTGTCGGCCATTCCATTATCTATTCCATGAAAAAACGAACCGGCTCTTTCATGTATCCAACACACAGGAACTTCAACCAACAAATATCCCCCTTTAAAAACAGCCCGCAGCAAATATGGGATAACAGAAGCCAGGCGAATTATTAATTTACCCAGCCCCCACCAGAAAACAATAAGAAACAATGCCAGCAGCACTGCAGCACGGATTCTGACATCTCCAGAGAAAAAATTTGATATAAAAAGCTTCATCTTTTATCATTCCTCTCCATACAGTTCATCTAACACATCATCATTCTGGCTCTCTGTATCTGCCAAACTGCTTTGCCTCTCTTCAATCAGGTTATCTGAATTACCTGCTGCCTGCATCTTCCTTATCATCTTTCTGGCATCTTCCTCCGAAACGAGCCGGCGCTCCCGCAAATCAACAATCTTATTCAGCTTCTCTTCATAATCAGCACTTTTAAATCTGTTTATTTCGAGAATAGCCTCTTTCTCAGATATCTTTCCTTCAATAACCTCTGTCCTTACCGCATTTTCATAATCAGTTGCAACATTTCTGGCAAGTTCCCTGGCTTTATGCATTAATTCCGTATCTAAATTCTGTTTATCATTCCGCTTCACATATTCGATAGCCTCAGAACCAGGCTCTGCATCCACAACAGATATCCGATACTCAAATCCCGTCGATTCATCTATAGTATTGTAGCTGGAAAGCTTATTTGTCAGTTCTTCATCCATGCCATCATACTCAAGTATACTATATTTCCTGGTTATCTTCTTAACATCAAGAGTAAACAAATTGGTAAAATAAGCATCCACATCCAGATTCTTATTGTTGTAAAAAACGATTGGGTTTTTTACCTGTATGACAGCCTTTACATAAATATCAAATGTATAAGACCTCTCTTTACTTGCTGATCTAAATCGGATTTCCTTTAAATAGGGGCTTGTAGATATTTCAACCAGTCGCCTGTATTTCCCGCGCCTAATCTCCCTTGTCGTTATATGTTCATCAATTCTGATATCATCATTAACCCCTTCCGTCAAAATATACGCCACGCCCTGCTTCTTATAATTGGGCACCTGAGAAAATAGTTTACACTCATATTCTTTATCACTCAATATCAATTCATTATAAAATTCGTTCATCTGCCCCTCCCTTACTTTCGTAAATCTTTATCAGCTTACTGTATATTTTTTTCGCAATGCTTCCTTTCATCTCCGATAAAAAAAGCAGTATATCCCTCTGATAATCATAATTACCCTTTGACAAAACATAAAAAAAAGCCACAATATGATTCAACGTCCTGACAGTAACTTCATAATCAGCTATTTCTTCCAAATAAGCCTGCAATATCCAGCATAGCTGGCAATACAAATCATATTGTGCCATTATAAATGCCAGAACAGGGCACAGATTGTCCATCTGTTCCCTCGAATCACACGTCACAAAAGGCAAATCAATCCGGCTCCTGTTCACCTGATAATACCCATACCGAATCATCTTTAAGTAAATCAGTGCCAGATTTTTCTTTTCATCCGGGCTTCCTGTCCGATATAGCCCATAAAAAGCGGATGCCGCTATCGCTTTCACATTTCCGGCATCCCCGGCAAACAATACAATAAATCTCAAATCTGAATTTTGAAATTCAAACATCCTCTTTTTTATAATTCTGATCATCGTTTTGTGCAACTGATTATCCATATCCTTGCCATATGTATGCAAACAAACAAGCAGGGCAGTTTTCCATAACCAGTTACTTTCCGATTCTGCCCATCGCAAAACCATATGCAAAATATCCGGCCCGAGTCTTTCATCCTGTAATAATTCCTGAGCCAAACGCGCTAAAAAGCCAAGGTTATCCGGTTCAGAGTATAATTTGCCAAACATCTGCCTCTTAGCATATTGATAATCCTTCTTAATAATACGGGTAAATGCCCCTACGACCTGTTCCACTTCAAAAGAAGTTTTATATTCAAAAATCTCATTTACCCTTAGCAGCCATCCTATCACCGGCTTCCTCAGATCCGGAAACTGGATCCATATATTTTCTAAAACTTCCTCAAAACCCTCCCCATATCCGATGCATCGCTGCCCCTCTTTGGTAATAAATATCTTCCCTCCAATAACAGCTAATGCTGTATTTAAAGATATATAGGGGTTGGTCTGCTGTACATATATTTCCCTCCCTTCTGTATCTATTTTAGAAACGACAGGAAGGTATTCTGCTAAAATATCTTTTAAATTTGCATAATCACCGATTGGAACTATCTCAAAAACAGAGAGTACAATAGCTAAAACAATATACTCCCTGTTTTTGCAGGCGCTAAAAAAAACTGCACACTCTTCTGGCTTCCGCAAATTATACTTCTTATCACTTCCGGTACTAACATTCAGCAAATCCTGTACCATTTTAATATCTGTCTTATTCCCTAAATTTGCATTCTGCACAAATATCTGTATCTGGGCTGAGTTTTCCCGCGCAACGAATTTATTGCCCTCTTTTTCTTTTACCAGATCATCCGGCGTTTCCACCGCATCTTTTTCAGTTTCCTCAATACGTTCCTCTGCAGCCTTTTCATCCTTATTTTCATCTTTATCTTCTTTCATTTTATTCCCCGTTATAATTCTGTATAAAAATCTGCGTATCTGCCTTATTTTTCTCGTTCTTCATTATTCCTCCCACTCCATTAGCGGTCTTTTTTTCCTTTTTCCTTTTTGTTTTACTTATTTTCAAGGCTACATGGGCAGCTATTTCAGCCGCATTGTCAGAAGAAAAATAATTTTGCTTTTTAATGTCCAAAAGTTCTGCCGGAAGCCCCGTGCCATCCAAATATACCGGAATCACGCTGGAATCACTTCCATGTTTTGAAAAGGCTATCCTTGCCTCTTCCATAGGCACCTGCTTTATAACATAGAATCTGGATACAAGAAGTAAGACATACTGCGATTCCAGCCCAAACACACGATAGAAAATTTCCCTCTGGTTTTCACCGCTTAAAATACTCTGGCATTCCGGAGCCGGGGCATAAAATACCGATAATCCCTCTGCCCGCAGATAATGGTATACCGTATCCGCCACTTCTTGATTTTCCATAGCAAAGGATATCGCAACATCAAATAATCTTCCCACCTTTTTCTTCCCCCTTTTCTCCCATGGTACAACATATTACATCAATTCTTTGCATAATCTGTAAAAATCTGGTATTTTTTAGTATAGCATAACAGTATAAATATTGCAAATAAATTTTAAAATAACATTATAGATATTAGTTGTTTGAGAGTAACAGTTCAGACGGCCCTCTAAAAAAGATGCTGAATTTTTTGCGACCTTTACCAGCATCCCCGGTGGATAACTGGTGTAGGTCTGGAAGATTTCGTTTTCGGCAGGATTGGCATTTTCCGGTTTTTCTGGTATAATGGCTGTAAGAAA
>CANDKY010000168.1 GCA_947385425.1 uncultured Lachnospiraceae bacterium
GGCGCCTTAGTACCGTTGCGTCTGCCGTGAGCGGAAGCGCGTCCGGATGAGATATATTGTCTGCGGCACCCCGGGAAGTTTAAGTTAATGACATTGGTTCCGTATCCGGAGCCGCGCATAGGGCGTGGGAGTGTAACCAGTTGTAAAGTGCTTTAATTCCTGGAGCGTATTTTATCTTGACACTTTGCCGGAGCCGTGTTACTATGACAACGTGCCATAATTTAGCAAGATGCAGTGGGAATGTGGCATAGCAGAGACGGGCGGAGCCGATCCTTAAGGATCGTTCAGGAATGCCGTATAAAGGCCGATCTGAAAAGAAGGATCGGATAGGGAAAGGAAAACAGGGAGGATATTATGAGGAAAAGGATTGCGGTAATTATGTGTATGGCGGCGTTGGCCGTGGGCACCCTGGCTGCGTGCGGGAAGGCACAGCCGACAGGGGGCAGGGAGACATTGACGGTAGGGTTTGACGCGGAGTTCCCGCCTTACGGTTATATGGATGAGAATGGGGAATATACGGGTTTTGACCTGGAGCTTGCGCAGGAAGTATGCGAACGCAACGGCTGGGAATTTGTGGCAAAGCCCATTAACTGGGACGCGAAGGATATGGAGTTAAGCTCCGGGGCTATCGACTGTATCTGGAACGGTTTCACTATGCAGGGGCGGGAAGAGGAATATACATGGAGTGTCCCTTATGTTGACAACAGCCAGGTATTTGTTGTGCCCGCCGATGCAGGGATTTCTTCACAGGCGGATCTGGCCGGGAAAATTGTAGGGGTACAGAAAGATTCTTCCGCGCTGGCGGCGTTGGAAACGGATGCGGCCATGCTTGCCATTACGTTCCAGGATTTGTACCAGTATGACGACTATAATGTAGCGTTTATGGATTTGGAGCAGGGGGCTATTAATGCGGTGGCTATTGATATTGGAGTGGCGAATTACCAGATAAGTTCCAGAGGGGACGGGTTCATTATACTGGAAGACCATCTTGCAAGCGAGCAGTATGCGGTAGGCTTTAACCTGGGCAATGAGGAGCTGCGGGATCAGGTCCAGAAGACCTTGCTTGAGATGGCGGACGACGGCACTTTTATGGAAATAGCGGAAAAATATTCCGATTATGGCCTGACGGAAAGTGTATGCCTTGGGAAATAAGGATAGTGATTGCAGGGGAAGGATTGGGAAGAGTCCCGGAAAAGGAAAGCAATTGAAAGGGAAGGATTGGATTGAATCCTGGAAAACCGGAAAAAGAAAGAGACAGGGAAAAGGGCAAAGGCCGCTGCATTACAAATACAGCGGCCTTGTTTTAGGAGTCTTAGAGCCTGTCTAAAATCTGCTTTTCGCCAGATGTGCGCCACAGTTTGTGAGAGGTTTGCCCCGAATGAGGGAGGCGTAGTGGGGCATCGCCCCCTCATTCGGGGCAAAGATCTCGTAAAATGGTGAACGGTTTCACTGTGTACAGATGGTGAAAATGAGATTTTAAACAGGCTCTTAGGCGGCATCACCAGTGATGGAAAATGGGGGGCAGAGAGACTTTTTCATAGTAAAGAAAGGCAAGGGAAACGGTTATGAATCTGGCAACGGTATTTTTACAATTGATAAAGGGTATGGGAGTTACGATAGAAATCTTTTTTCTGACGCTTTTGTTTTCCCTTCCGTTAGGGCTGGTGTTATCTTTTGGCAGGATGTCCCGCCGGAAACCCGTGCAGGGGCTTAGCAAATTTTACATATCCGTGATGCGGGGGACTCCGCTGATGCTGCAGTTGATTGTTGTTTACTTTGCGCCCTTTTATGTGTTTGGCATGCGGATATCGGCCGGTTATCGTTTTACGGCGGTTATTCTTGCTTTTGCGCTGAATTATGCGGCATATTTTGCGGAAATCTACCGGGCGGGCATAGAATCCATGCCGGTGGGGCAGTATGAGGCGGCGAAAGTGCTTGGGTACGGCAGGGCGCAGGCTTTCTGCAAAATCATCCTGCCGCAGGTGATCAAGCGTATCCTGCCGCCGGTAACGAATGAGACGATTACTTTGGTTAAGGACACCTCGCTGGCTTTTGTCCTGGCGGAGGCGGAGATGTTTACGATAGCGAAACAGATTGCGGCGAAGGAAACGAGCGTTATGCCGCTTATGGCGGCAGGGCTGTTTTATTATATTTTTAATCTGGCGGTGGCGGGTTTCATGGAGTATCTGGAAAAACGGCTGGATTATTACCGATAGGGGGACAGGCAGGCGGAGGGGAAAGCGGATCCGGTTTGGTCCCCCGGAGCGGGAATCCGGCGGATGGAAGGGCAGAGGTGTCAGGATGGATTTATTGGAAATCAGGCATATGAAAAAAGGGTTTGACGGGCTGGGGGTATTGGAGGATATTTCCCTGTCGGTGGGAAAGGGGGAGGTCGTGTCAGTTATCGGGCCTTCCGGATCAGGGAAGTCTACATTGCTCCGTTGTGCCACGATGTTGGAGAAAATGGACGGAGGGGAATTGAAATATATGGGGGAAGCTGCGGCATGGGAGGAAAACGGCAGGTGCGTGTATGCCGGAAAGCAGAAATTAAAGGAGATACGCAAGTATTTCGGCCTGGTGTTCCAGAATTTCAATTTATTTCCTCATTATACGGTAATGAAGAATATCATCGACGCGCCGGTGAGTGTGGATAAGGTTCCGTTAAAGGAAGCACAGGAGCGCGCTATGAAATTGCTTGGACAGTTAGGGCTTGCGGACAAGAAGGATGCCTATCCTTACCAGCTTTCCGGAGGGCAGCAGCAGAGGGTATCCATCGCAAGGGCTTTGGCGCTGCAGCCGAAAATCCTGTTCTTTGACGAGCCGACATCGGCCCTGGATCCGGAGCTGACAGGGGAGGTGCTGAAGGTTATCAAGGAACTGGCCAGGGAGCATATGACGATGATTATTGTGACCCATGAAATGCAGTTTGCCAGGGAACTGTCTGACCGTATTATATTTATGGAGCAGGGTGTGATACGTATGCAGGGGAAACCGGAAGAGGTTTTCGGGTCGCAGGACGAGAGGGTGCGGGAATTTATCGGGAAATTTACTTCGTAGGGGGACGGGGTGAACCAATGTCATTCACTTAAGCTTTTCGGGGTGCTGCAGACCATATATCTCAATCCGGACCATTGAAAGACGCCGGCACTTAGGCGACGTGTTTTGGCGCCTTAGTGCCGTTGCGTCTGCCGCTGAGCGAAAGCGTGTCCGGATGAGATATGTGGTCTGCAGCGCCACGGGAAGCTTAAGTGAATGACATTGCGGGGTGAACTGTAACGTCTTTGCAGCCGGATGGTGGTGATTGGAAATTCGTTGGTTGCACTCTTTTGGCAGGGGTGATATAATTTTGGTTATTGAGGGCAAAAAATATGTCGCCGGAGGGGATAAAGTGGGAAAGAAGAGAAATGGATGTGTTGTGATAGGGTATGACCTGGGGGATGATTATGCCCAGATCAGTTATTATCTGCCGTCCGGGGATGACGCGGAAACTCTGGCAGTGGTAGCGGGCAGCGAGCAGTATAATATTCCGATGGTGCTGTTTAAACGAAAAGATGTGAACCAGTGGTTCTACGGCAAGGATGCTTTGAGGGAAGCGCAGGAGCAGGAGGGGCATTTGGTGGAACATCTGCTGGGACTTGCGTGGAAAGGGGAAGAGGTGGTGATAGACGGGGAGAATTTTGACCCGGCGGCGCTTCTGACCCTTTTTGTAAAAAGGAGCCTGGCGCTGCTCAGTATCATTGCGCCGCCGGATTGCCTGGACGGGGTGATGTTTACGGTAGAACATCTGGACGGGCGTATGGTCGATGTGCTGTCGCAGATGGCGGCGAACCTGCAGCTTAAGACGGAACGGATTTTTTTCCAGAGCCATGTGGAGAGCTTTTACTATTATACCCTTGCCCAGCCGGAGGCATTGTGGATATATGAGGTGCTTTTGTGTGAGTACGATAACCGGGATCTGCGGCTGTACCGTTTTGAGTGTAACCGGAAGACAACGCCGCAGGTGGTGTTTATCGAAAAGGATGAGAGGACGGAACTGTGGCGGGAGAGAACGGAAACGGGGGAGTTGCCAAAGGATGGGCTGGATGAGAAGTTTGCCCGTATCGTGAAGGAAAAATGCAACGGCAGGGCGGTTTCCAGCGTGTATCTGATTGGGGACGGCTACCGGGACGGCTGGGCGGAAGAGTCGCTGCGTTATCTCTGCAGGGGGCGCCGTGTTTTCCAGGGGAATAACCTGTACAGCAAAGGGGCCTGCTACAGTATTTGCGAGAGGGCCGGCCTGCGGGAGCCAAAGGGGGATTATGTTTTCCTCGGTGAAGATAAGATGCCGGCTAATGTGGGGATGCGTCTTTTGCGCCGCGGGGAGGAGTCTTATTTTGCCATAATGGATGGCGGCGTGAACTGGTATGATGCAAAGAAGGAGTTTGATTTGCTTCTGGAAACGGGCGATTCGGTGGCTGTCCTGCTGACGCCGTTAAACGGAGGGGAGCCGCAGGAGGTCAGCGTGGTTTTGGAGGGGATGCCGGAGCGGGAAGCCTGGACGACCCGGCTGAAGGTGAAGGCGCAGATGCTTTCCCGTACGGAGTTTTGCATGAAAGTGACGGATATGGGATTCGGCGAATTTTTCCCTTCTTCCGGGGCGGAGTGGGAAAAACGGATGGAAATAGTATAGAAAGTGATGCAAAGGGAGAAAATACATGGGTAGGATATCGCTTTGTCTTGGGAAATATGCAAAGACGCCTTTTTTCATGGAGAAGGTTTATGTGAACCTTTATTCCGTGGAGGAACTGTGTTACTGCCTTATGAGGGACGCATATCTGATAGAACCGGATATTATGGACGGCAGGCTGGCGGTCTGGCTTTCCAGGGAATGTGGGCTGGAAGAGCTGGCGGTGAATCTGACGGAACTGGAAAAAGCAGGCTGTACGGTAGGGGAGTATGCAGGGGCGATTCTGGAATATGCGGGTTATAGTGATTACGAAGAGCGTGTGAAAGCGGTAGAGACGATGGAAAAGGGCAGGGATCTGAGCCTTTTTGGAAAAAGGAAGATGCATGCCGATTATCTGGCGGATCATAAGAGATATATGGCGGCGCTTAGGTGTTATGCCGGGCTGTTGGAGGAACTGCCTGCGGAGGAGCGGGAGATACGGGCGAAAATATTGCATAATGAGGGAGTGGTTTATGCGGAATTGTTCCGTTTTCAAAGTGCGGCGCAGTGTTTCCGGCAGGCTTTTGAATATGGGGGCGGGGAGGAAGAACATGTCTGTTTCCTGGCCGCGAACCGTATGATGATGGGGCAGGAGGAGTATGTGGATTTTGCCGCAGGGTATCAGGGGCATTACGGGCTGGCGCTGGAGGTGGAGAAGCTGATAGAGGAGGCCGGGAAAGACTTTGAGGGGACAGAGGAAAGCAGGATGCTTTTTACCCTTGGCGTGTGCAGGGAGGAGAACCAGTCGGTTTCTTATTACGACGAGACGGAGCGGATTGTTCATGTGTTGAAGGAACATTACAGGGAAATTACGGCGGAATGAGGGATAGCGGATTCTTTGGGGCAATATAACTGATTTTGGCAGTTATGCGGTAATTTGTTATCGAAGAAAAAGGCAAAGAATATGGTAAGTTATTTTGTGACAGTACTTTAGTGCATGTTTGGAATTGGATGGAAAGAGGGAGCAGGAGAAGGGCCCGGCCGGTGGGCAGCAGGAAACAGAAGGCTGGCGGAGACATGGCAGGGAGAGGTATGGGATTATTAAGTATGGGATTATTTAAGAATAAAGGATGGCTGAAAAAACCGAAATTTTTGCAGCGGCTGCGTGACCGTGAAGAGGAAGGGCAGGATTGGGAAAGCTGGGAGGATGAGATACTGGAAGATGGAGACCGTACAGCGGAGGACTGGGGGGCTTTCCGTCCGGGCGGCCAGCATTCCCTGGGGAGTATCGATGTCCATGATGCCGTGCAGCGCCGGGATTTTGTGCAGAACTGCCTGGATCAGATGGGAGAGGCAGCGAAGGAACTGGAGAATTTAAATTTTGAATACAATATGGTGACATCCTATCTGAAGGATATGGAGGAGATAGAGGCCCTTCCGGAGAGTGAGCGGGCGGAACTGAATGCCGCCGCGCAGAAGATTCAGGATTTGGAGGAGCGGCAGGATGTATACCTGAAGAAAAAGAACAGGATGTCCGACGAGAAGTACCATCAGATGGAAAGGATGGAGGAAGAAGCGGAGGAGGGCTGCCGCAAGCTGAGGGAAGCGGAGGATTTCCAGGAGAAAATCCGCCGGGACATGTCGCGCCTGGAGGGGGAGAAGCATGCGTATCTGTACCGCAAAAACGAGTTAAAGGGTGCGGTGGCAGATGCAAAAGGGATGGCTGTGATCTGTTCCATGGCGCTGATTGTCTGTTTTGTTATCCTGTTCGCCCTGCAGTATGTGCTGCAGATGGATACGCAGTTGGGCTTCCTGCTCACGGCGGCGCTGGCGGCGCTTGTGATTACCATGCTGTATCTGAAATATACGGATTCCGTGAAGGAGCTGAAGCGGGTGGAGAAGGGGATCAACCGCATTATCCTGCTGCAGAACCGGGTGAAAATCCGGTATGTAAACAATACAAATCTGCTCGATTATTTATGTATGAAGTATCAGGTTGCGAACGGGAAGGAATTGAGGAACCTGTGGGAGAAGTATAAGGTGGAAAAGGAGGAGCGCAGGCTGTACCGGGAGGCGGAATTGGAGCTGGACGATTACCACCAGGATTTGCTGAATATTTTAAAATGTTATCAGGTGAAGGATCCGGCTGTCTGGCTGCACCAGACAGCGGCGCTGCTGGATAGTAAGGAAATGGTTGAGATACGCCATAACCTGATTGTACGCAGGCAGTCGCTGCGGCGGCGGATGGATTATAATAAGGAAATGATTATCAATAAGGCGGAGAGCGATATTAAGGAACTGGCTGACAGATATCCGCAGTATGCGGGGGAAATCGCGCGGATGGTGCAGAGGTGACGGGGCTTCAAAATATTTCCACCTGTGCGGTTGGCACCCTGTCCCCTTCCGGCGGTTCCTGGCTGCGCAGGAGAAGAAAAATCCAACTGCAAAAATGAGATATTTCTAAGAGCCTGTTTAAAATCTGCTTTTCGCCAGATGTGCGCCACAGTTTGTGAGAGGTTTGCCCCGAATGAGGGAAGCGTAGTGGGGCTACGTTGACCGAATGAGGGGCAAAGATCTCGCAAAATGAGGTATGCAGATGGTGGAAATGAGATTTTAAACAGGCTCTAACGGTTTTTCCGGATATATTTGCTGCCAGGCGGTGACTCCGCCCAAAACAGCAGCAAATATATCCGGAAAAGCCGTAAGAAATCTCATCATTTTTTTGAATGGATTTTTCTTCTCCTGCGCAGCCAGGGGTCGCCGGAAGGGGACAGGGTGCCAACCGCACAGGTGGAAATATTTACTCGTATTTTATAACCTACAGATAAAAAAGAGTAAAGCCATTGATAATTGAATAAGCTTTACTCTTTTTTGTGCACACGGGCACCCAAAGGAAAGATGTCAGCAAGAGCTGACGGGTGTCAGGGCCGCGTATAGGGCGGGGAGTAAACTGTAACCAAGGTGTACAGTCTATTCAATTATCAATAACATTATCAAAACAGAAAGGGTATCTCTCCACAATAAGCGCAACGGCCATTCTTTACATATTTTTACACATTTGTGCATAAAACATTTTCAGCTTCCGCGTATTCTTTTTCGGTATAGCCGAAGGATACAATCAGTTCTTTTGCGGCGCCGGCCTGAATCATTCTCTCAATGGCATTAATCCGTTCTTGTTCAATGCCTTGTTCAATGCCTTGTTCAATGCCTTGTTCAATGCCTTGTTC
>CANDKY010000169.1 GCA_947385425.1 uncultured Lachnospiraceae bacterium
GCGCCAGTTCTGTCTCTTGCTGTTTTCTTTTATTCCAGTTCCGCAAGCGACAGAAAAGGCGCTTTGCCAGCAGAATAGATAGTGCCCCATAATGCAGGTCACTATCTATTCTGGGCGCCTTTTCTGTCTCTTGCTGTTTTTCCAGTTCCGCAAGAGACAGAAAAGGCGCCTTGCCAGCAGAATAAATAGCGTCCTATAATACAGGCCGCTATTTATTCTGGGCGCCTTTTCTGTCTCTTGCTGTTTTCTTTTATTCCAGTTCCGCAAGCGACAGAACTGGCGCTTTGCCAACAGTATAATTATTGCTCCTCATCCGCAGCCTTCCTGTCAAACAGCGCATTCACAAACTGGTCCGAATCAAACTTCTGCAAATCCTCTATCGTTTCGCCTACGCCGATATATTTCACCGGGATATGCAGTTCCGACTGTATCGCCACTGCGATGCCGCCCTTAGCCGTGCCGTCCATTTTCGTGAGGATAATGCCTGTAAGATCCGCCACCTCACCGAAATCACGCGCCTGCTGCAGGGCATTCTGCCCTGTGGTCCCGTCCAGTACCACCAAATTTTCCCGGTAAGCATCGGGAAACTCCCTGTCGATGATCCGGTTAATCTTCTTTAATTCCTGCATCAGATTCTTTTTGTTGTGAAGCCTTCCTGCCGTATCACACAAAAGCACATCCACATTCCTCGCCTTCGCCGCATTCACCGCATCGAAAATAACGCTCGCCGGATCGGAACCTTCCGAACCGCCTATAATATCCACGCCGGCCCGGTTCGCCCATTCCGTGAGCTGCTCCCCCGCCGCTGCCCGGAAGGTATCCGCAGCCGCCAGGAGGACTTTCCGCCCCTGCCCCTTTAAAATCCCGGCCAGCTTCCCTACCGAAGTCGTCTTTCCTACCCCGTTTACGCCAATCACCAGAATCACCGACTGCCTGTGCTCGAACTCATATGCCGTTTCCTCTACCCGCATCTGCTCCTTGATGCTCTTAATCAACAGCTCTTTGCATTCCGACGGCTGTTTGATATGGTTCTCCTTCACCTGCACACGCAGGTTCTCAATAATGGAATTGGTAGCGTTGACACCGATATCGCCCATAATGAGGATCTCTTCCAGCTCCTCATAAAAATCCTCGTCAATCGCAGAAAAGCCGTTAAACACTGAATCAATCCCACGTACTATATTGTCCCTTGTCTTCGTCAGCCCTTCCTTTAACCTGCTGAAAAAACCTTTTTTCTCCTCTCCCATATCTCACCGCACCTTTCCATAGCTTTAGGAACCAGCCCCATAAACTAACCTTATCCCTTGCCTTGTCACCGCTCAAAAATCGGTTATATTTATCAGCAGCCAGGTCAGTCCTCCAGTTCCTTGTCTATCAGGTTTACACTTACCAGCGTGGAAATCCCCTTCTCCTGCATGGTTATCCCGTAAAGCCTGTCTGCTTTCTCCATTGTACCACGTCTGTGGGTAATTACAATAAACTGTGTGTATTTTGTTAATTTATGCAGGTATTTTGCAAACCTGGCTACATTGTTCTCGTCCAATGCCGCCTCAATCTCGTCCAAAAGGCAAAAAGGCGACGGCTTCAGGTTCTGGATGGCAAACAGCAGCGCTATCGCAGTAAGCGCCTTCTCCCCGCCGGAAAGCTGCATCATATTCTGCAGTTTCTTACCCGGGGGCTGCGCGATAATCCTTATGCCTGCCTCCAGTATGTCTTCCTCCTCCATCAGCTCCAGCGTCCCCTTGCCGCCGCCGAACAGTTCCTTGAAGACCTTGTCAAATTCCCTTCCTATCTCCGCGAACTTCTCCTTAAACTGCTTCCGCATGGACGTATCCAGCTCCTCGATAATATGCAGCAGAGTCTTTTCCGCTTCCACCAGATCATCATGCTGGCTTTTTAAAAACTGATAACGCTCCATCAGATTCTTATAGTCCTCGATGGCGTTCACATTGACGTCGCCCAGCTTTTTAATCTCATCCTTCAGGGAAGCGGCCTCCCGCTTCAGCGCCGCCAGATCCGTCATTGCCTCATCCCTCAGCGCCGCCGCATCCGATAAGGTAATCTCGTATTCGCTCCACATATAATTAATCTGTGTCTCCATCGACTCCTCCAGCTTCTCCTTCTGGGAATTCAGACGGTACACTTCCTTATCCAGCGATGTCATACGCTCTGCCAGTTCCTCCCTTGTGGCGAAAAAATTCTTCTGCCGCCCGGCCAGTTCCTCTTTTCTGGCAGTATGTTCCTTTAACCTGGCCTCCGCATCGGAATGGGTTGTAATCGATGCGGCAATGGTTTCCTCTATCTCCCGGATTTCTTTTTCTTTCTGTTCCATTCCGGATGCATTCCTGGCCAGGCCCTCCCGGATATCTTCCCTCTCCGCCGTAAACCGGCGGATTTCACTGTCAATACGATCCACATTCTGCCTGTGGAACTCCTGGCGCTGCAGCATCTTTTCCACTTCCACGCCGCGTTCCGCAGCCTCCCTGGACTGCCCTGCCTCTGCGCCCCGCTGCTCTTCCAGCTCCTTCTGGAAATCCTCAATCCGTACCTGTATATCCTTTTCCAACTGCTCGGAAGCTTGCAACTCCTTTGCGGCTTCGGCCTTCCCTTCCCTGATTTCCTTAAGCTGGTTCTCGATCTCCTGCTCTTCCGCTTTCAAAGAACTGGAACCCTCTTCGGCCTCATTTTTCCTTTCCTCCGCCTTAATCACATTCAGGCGTGCGGTATTCTGTTCGATAAACTTATCCTGCAGACGTGCCTTCGTATCCTCCAGCTCCATCCGCAGCTTCCCCCGCTCTCTCTTTGTATTCTCAATCCCCTCCAGCAGGCCGTCTATCTGCGCCAGATATTCCTTCACCCGCCCTTCCAGCTCTTCCATCTCCCTGCGGCGCCCCAGCAGGTTGCTGCTGTTTTTGAAAGCACCGCCGCTGATGGCTCCGCCCGGCATGAGCAGTTCCCCTTCTATCGTCACGATACGGACACTGTGGCCGGACTTTGCGGCTATCTTCACCGCATTGTCCACATTGTCCACCACGAGAATCCTGCCCAACAGCGATTTCGCCACATTCCTGTATTTCCCGTCAATCTCAACCAACGCATCTGCCAGCCCGATCACACCGGGTTCCTTTAACAGCCCGGCATTCCTGAACTCCTGCGGGTTCCTCATGCTGGTCAGGGGCAGGAAAGTAGCCCGCCCCGCCTTATGCCGCTTCAGGAAAGCAATCATACGCTTCGCCGTCTCCTCGTCTTCCGTCACAATATTTTGGATATTCCCGCCAAGGGCTGTCTCAATGGCCGTCTCATACCGCTTGTCCACCTTAATGATATCCGCCACCACGCCCACAATCCCTTTTTCCTCTTCCCTCTGCTCCATCACACGCTTTACGCTGCCGCCATATCCCTCATAGCGTTCCGTCAGATTGGCAAGGGCATCCAGACGGGATTTCTCCTGATGGTAAACAACCTGCGTATCCCTCAGTTCCCGGTCACGCGCTGAGAGATCGTCATGGATATGCCCCAATTTTTCCTCTAGCAGAGCCTGGGCATCGTTCAGCTCCCGGATTTCCCCGTTAATCTTCTCAAATTCATCCTGAAGCTGCTTAATCGCCTCTTCCTGGCGTACCTCATCGGACTTTACCCGCAGCAGCCTGGAAGTCAGTTCCGCCCGGCGGATGTTTGTCTGCTCCATCATCGTATCATAACGCCCGATTTTTGACTTGATGGTCGCCCGGCTGTTCAGGGCATCAATAATCGCATTTTTCCCTTCCTCGATACGGCCATTCAGTTCTTCTATCCTGTCCTGGACAATATGTAACAGACGGTCTGCCTCTTCCTTCCCTTTTACCATCTCCGCAAGCTGGCCGTCAATTTTCTCTTTGTCCTGCAAAATGGACTCCATATCCACATTTTTTGTATCAATTTCCTTCTGGACGGCGGAAAGCCGCGAACGCAAATGCCCCTCATTGCCTTTGGCGGAATTAATCTGCTCCTTCAGGACATTCATCTCCCCTTCCAGCTTCCCGCGCAAAAGCCCGGTATCGGTTAACCTTGTCCGCGTTTCTTCAATTTCCTTATCCAGACATTCCATCTGCCCCTGGATCTGTTCGTACTCCGCCTTGATACCCTCATATTTCCCTGTCGTTTCCTGCAAATCATCACTGGCAATGCGGCACTTCTCTTCCGCTGACTGAAGCTGCTCCCGTATGCTCCGGTTTTCTACCAGGAACATATTCACATCCACAGCCTTCAGTTCTTCTCTTTTCTTTAAATAAATTCTTGCCTTTTCCGACTGCCTCTCCAACGGCCCTGTCTGCTTTTCCAGCTCCGACAGGATATCTGCCACACGCACCAGATTCTGCTTCTCATCCTCCAGCTTCTTCTGCGCCGCAAATTTCCTCCGCTTGAATTTTACGATCCCTGCAGCCTCATCAAACAATTCCCTGCGCTCTTCCGGTTTACCGCTCAGTATTTTATCAATCTGCCCCTGTCCGATAATCGAATACCCCTCTTTGCCAATCCCCGTATCATAAAACAGTTCATTGACATCTTTTAAACGGCATGTCGTACCGTTTAAAAGATATTCGCTTTCCCCGGAACGGTAAATCCGACGCGCCACCGTCACCTCCTCATACTCCACCGGAAGCTTGTGATCCGAATTGTCCAGCGTAATCGCGACAAAAGCGTACCCCAGAGGTTTGCGCAGCTCTGTTCCCGAAAAAATGACATCCTGCATGGACGCCCCTCTAAGCTGTTTGATACGCTGCTCCCCCAAAACCCAGCGCACCGCATCCGCCACGTTACTCTTTCCGCTCCCGTTCGGCCCGACAATACCGGTTATCCCATTATGGAATTTAAACAGGATTTTGTTGGCAAACGATTTAAAACCCTGTATTTCAATACTCTTTAAATACATATCCAGACTCCTGCATACCGCAAGCAAAATTTACGGTGATCCCAATCCCTCTTCCTCCGCCTGCATAGCCAGCAGCGCTTCATATGCCGCCTGCTGCTCTGCCGCTTTCTTCGTCTTCCCCCCGCCTCTTCCTATCGTTTTCCCATTGAGCCTTGCCTCCATGATAAATTCCTTGTCATGATCCGGCCCTATCTCTTCCACCAGTTCATAACTTAATACGGCGCCGCTGTCCCTCTGCGCGTATTCCTGCAGCAATGTCTTACTGTCAAAAAACAACTCCTTATGCTCCAAATCTGACAAAATTGCCCAATGGACAAACTTTTCCGCAGCCTCATAACCGCCGTCCAGAAAAACAGCCCCGATCAATGCCTCTATGCAGTCCGAAGTAATATTCTCCTTTTCCCTCCCCCCGGTAGCCTCTTCGCCTTTTCCAAGAAAAAGGAACTCCCCAAGTCCTATATCCTTCGCGCAGAAAGCCAGCGCTGTCCCACAGACAATCGTAGCACGCTTCCGCGTCAATTCCCCCTCATGCAGATCCGGAAAATTCCGGAATAAAAACGCACTGGTAACTGTCTCCAGAACCGCATCCCCAAGAAATTCCAACCGTTCATAATCCTGCCCCTTATTAATCTTCTGCTCATTGACATACGAACTATGGGTAATTGCCCCCTTCAGCAACAGCCTGTTCTTAAAACGATAACCTATCTTTCTTTCCAACCGATTTAAAACTTGTTCTCCCAGCATATTTTTTCCTCTAAAATGAAATGTCTTCCGCACCTTTATGAACTCATATCTTTATGAGTTCATATCTTTATGAGTTCATATCTTTATTAGCCCATATTTTATGAACTCATATCTTCATGCCCACATCTTCAATTCTATATCTTCATGTCCATATCCCTAGAGCGTGTTTGAAAAATCATTCCCGCCATCTGTACGCGGTGTAACCGCTTCACCACTTTGCGTGATATTAAGACCATTTGGTCTGCCAAATTTAATCAACGTAGCCCGCTACGCCTCTTAAATTTGGCAAAGCATACTTGCTTTTAATCTCCCACAAATTGTGACGCACATCTGGCAGAAAGCATTTTTCAAACACGCTCTAAGCCCGTCTGCAGGCATTTCCCTGCCGGATAAATTCATAAGATATACAATCGAAAAAGCCCTCTAAGGGGCTTTCTGTTCCTCAAACATGTCTTTGCTGCAGCTATCCGGCCGGCATAAAAGCATCTGCGATGCCTCACTGATTCCATACCCGCCTGGCAGCGGGCTTTCACGCAAGGTATAAAAGCATCTCCGATGCCTCACTGATTCCATACCCGCCTGGCAACGGGCTTTCACGCAAGGCATAAAAGCATCTGCGACGCCTCACTGTCCCATGCCGCCTGACAGCGGATAACTGCAGCTTTTTTACTTCTGGACAGTTCCTAATTTAATGCGTTCTTGATCAGTTCCACAGCCTCTTCCACCGTACTGATCTTTTCGGCCTGCTCTGCGGGAATCTCAATGTCAAACTCTTCTTCGATCCCCATAATAATCTGGAACACATCCAGGGAATCCGCCCCTAAATCATCCGTGAAAGTAGTGTTCATCGTGATTTCCTCCGGGTCTACATTCAGCACCTCGGCAATGACTTTTCTTAACTTTTCAAATTCCATTTTTCCAGTCCTTTCCTATTCATCTCCAAGAGTAATTTTTTCTTTTATTTTATCATTAATCTTCTGCTCCTTAAATGTTACACATTGAAGGACAGAATTTTTAATTTCTACCGCTTTCGAACTTCCATGTGTCTTTACTACAAGCCCTTTCAGCCCAAGCAAAGGCGCGCCGCCGTATTGCTCCAGGTCGAATGCTTTTAACGTTTCTTTCAATGCAGGCTTCACCAGCAGCGCACCGATCTTGCTGCGCAGGGTAGTCATCATGCCTGCCTTCACCATCTTAATCAGCGTGCCGCCCACACCTTCATACAGCTTCAATATAACATTGCCGACAAAGGCCTCACATACAACGACATCCGCATACCCTGCCGGTATGTCCCTGGCTTCTATACTGCCGACAAAATTGATATCCTTACACTCCTTCAGCAGAGGATATGTCTCTTTTACCAAAGCATTCCCTTTCTCTTCCTCCGCACCGATATTCACAATAGCCACTCTCGGATTTTTCACATGCATGACACTTTCCATATACACACTGCCCATCCGCGCAAACTGCACCAGATGGGACGGCCTGGCATCCACATTGGCCCCGCAGTCTATCAGCAAAGCCGCACCCTTTTCCGTAGGTATCAAAGGGGCTAACGGCGGCCTTTCCACCCCTTTCAGCCGCCCGACAATCACCTGGCCGCCCACCAGAGTGGCGCCCGTACTGCCTGCAGACACAAAAGCATCGCATTCCCCGCTTTTTACCAACTGCAAAGCCTTCACAATAGAAGAATCCTTCTTTTTGCGTATCGCCATAACAGGCGGTTCCGCTGTCTCTATCACTTCCGTCGCATTTACGACTTCTACCTGTTCCGGTTTATATTCATATTTCTTCAGTTCCTTCCGGATACGCTTCTCGGCCCCCACCAAAAAGACCCTGACATGCTTATTTTCATTAGCCGCTTCCACTGCGCCCTTCACGATTTCTACAGGCGCATTATCCCCTCCCATAGCATCCACGGCTACATTCACTGTTCCCGACATGCTAAACCTCCTATTACTTTCCTCTAATATACTAAACCCATATATAAAAATCAAGTATTTTCTGGAAATATCCCCTGAAATCATGTCCAGTAATTGTAACAGTTCAGACGGCCCTCTAAAAAAGATGCTGAATTTTTTGCGGCCTTT
>CANDKY010000170.1 GCA_947385425.1 uncultured Lachnospiraceae bacterium
CCACTTTATCCAGTGATAATGTACCATCATCTAACATACGTCTTGCTGTATCAATTTTTGAATCATACCATGCATCATGCCTCTCACTTTCAACATATGAACGCATGATCTCTTCTTCATCATACAATACCATCATAATATCCACTACCTCACTTTCTTTACTGCTCAGATATTCGCTGAGTACGTTCCTGTCCTTACAGATACGGATTGCTTCCATAACTGCTTTTCTCGTCCTCCCTTGTTTCTTCATCTGCTCATTGCAGACTTTTGTAAATATGACATACTGGTTGAATATGTAGTCTTATTCTCAAAATGCTTGAATTTCAAGGGCTTCATGCATTCGTACAGTCCATTTTACACCATCCACTACACCATCAGTTTTGCTATAAAAGGCACCGCCGTTACAGGCAATGCCTGGTTCTATTATCAATATTCAATTTTCAAAATTATCATATCCAGTATGTGTGTAATTTACAGCTATATTTTAGCAATGGGATAGGGCAAGGAAATTTTTCCCCCGGCCTATACACAATCAATCTATATTCAATCCTCACAATTATTACATTGTGGCAACGCCCCACGCGCGCCTAATGCACAGGCGGGGATTAATTACATCAGAATAATACGCCATATATATGATACTCTACTCATATATAGGATGGTGTTTTTTTCAGGATATATGCTGCATGTATTACAGCACTCCCATTTCCATAAGGCGGTATAAGGTTTCTGCCAGGATCTTTTCACAGTTTCTTTGTATTTGCACTATACTTCCTGCCAGCAAATCAACGGCATCCACATCTGCGTTCCCTGTGTCTGGCACTTCTGAATATACTTCCGACACCTCATCCGATACTTTGTTTACAAGTTCTTTTAATTCTTCCTTAGTCATTTTCTTCATTTGCGTTCCTTTATTCAGATTTGATCGTGGCTGGTTCTCACCTCCTCGCTTATACCAGAACGTTTTCCGCCATGCCAAACCGGAAAGTTTTTGAGAAGAAAGTTAAAAATTTTCAATTTTCTTCATCGACAATTTTCGACAATGCAACTTAAAAAGGCCAATCCACACAAGGCAGACTGACCTTTCCGGGCAAGATATTCTTGCCTTGATCACTTTGTAATATTGCAAACGTAATCTTCTTTGTATTTTATGCTATTTAAAAATTAACGCATCTTTTGCATTGCCATGCAACGCTGCCAAAATCAAAATCATCCATTTTGTACTGAAATGAATGAAATGTCTAAATAAATTTCACAACCTCACTCAATTCCTTACGGGGATTGTTCACTGGCTCCTGCCCCCGCTTACCGATTGCAATTACAGACATAATATCTTCTGTATCCGGAATATCCAAAATTTCCCGGATAACCGCAGCATCCCGCATCCCCATGATAAGCGTGTCATAACCGGCATCCCTCGCCGCCAGGATCAGGTAGGCATCATGCAGTCCCAGGTCATAGGCACCCCAACCGTTCCCTATTTCATTTGCCGGAACACCCTGATGAAACCCAGCCATATCCTTCACATAGGTGGTCACAATCACGGAGGCATTCTCTACCCGTGGCTGATTAAAGTCAGGCAGCCCCTTTTTCCGCAATTCTTCCAGCTTTTCAGGACTTTCCACCGCATAGCAGCGGGATGCCTGCTGGTTTGCCCAGGACGGAGCCTGCTGGGCATTTTTAAGAATGTTTTCCAGCGCCTCATGGGAAACAGGCTCTGCATAACCACGCACACTGCGCCTTGCTTGAATCAAATCCTTAAAATCCATTGTAAAAATCTCCTTTCCTTTTCTACTCCTATGGCAGACTATCTGCCGTATTCTCTCTGGTAAGATTTTTAATCCAGTTATAGCGTTTGATCTTAAAATAGGCCACAACGCATTTTAATATCTGGTCACATTTAAGGCAGGCAAATACCAGCCATGCCGGGGCTCCCATCCGGGCCGAAATAATAGCTGACGGCAAAACAACCAGAAGGACAAAAATGGTATCCATTTTAAACACAAATCCAACATCCCCTCCTGCTTTGACCAAACCTGCCAGGGCAAGCAGCCTGGTAGCAGGTCCCGACACTCGTAATGGAAAGCACCGTACAGAATTGTCCTGCATGATCTGCCGTTTCCTGAGATATTCCCGCATACATTCCAATAAACGGCGTCTTCGCCAGGGCAACCAATGTACCAGTAAGAATACCAACGCCAAGGAATAAAATCTGCACAGTCCTTGCATATTCTTTCAACATCCCTATTTTGCCTGCGCCGACTGTTTTCCCTGTAATGATGCTTACAGCCGCGGACATCCCATTCATTGTTACATATGCCAGCGCATTCATGGTATTGGCTATGCTTGCGCCAGCGATCACATACTGGTCAAACCGCCCAAGCACCATAGAGTTTCCCATCATGTTGATGCCCCAGATGATCTGCCCTCCAACAATCGGAATCCCATAGCGAATAAAATCTCTCCGGAGCAAAGCATCCGTTTTGAAAAAATCGGAAAACTTCAACCGCAGCCTCTGGTCTGCCCGGAATACATAAATAGCTATAATAGAAGTTTCAACAATCCTTGAAACCAGAGTGGCGACAGCCGCACCCTTTACGCCCAAAGACGGAAACCCAAATTTCCCAAATATCAGTACATAATTCAGGCTGACATTGGTGATTAGGGAAACCGCAGAGACAGCCATCCCGATGTTTGCCACCTCCACGCTGCGCATTGCCGCAACCAGCGCCTGTGTCAGACAGAAAAATATATAGGAAAAACATACAATCCTCAGATAGTCCCCGCCTTCCGCGATCACAGCGGCTTCATGGGTAAAAATGCCGATGATTCCCTCAGGAAAAAGCGCACAAAAAACCGTAAACAGCACTCCAACGGACAATGAGAAATGCACCCCGATTGATATGATTCGCTTTATGCTTTTGGAATCCGCCTTCCCCCAGTATTGCGCCGCCAGTATCAGTATCGCGCCTTCAACCCCTCCGGAAAACAACTGGAGGAGCGTCTGTATCTGCCCTCCCATATACACGCCAGAGATAGCGGCATCCCCAAGTGTACCCGTCATAAGATTGTCGGCAAGCGTCACTCCGAATGTAATTAAATTTTGAAGCGCCACCGGTATCGCCAAGACCAGCAGATTACAGTAAAAATTCCTATCACGGATCAATAAAACCATATGCCTCCCCCGCTTTTATTTCCCGTCCGGGAAACTTGTGAATGCGTTAAGTTCCACCTCCGGCAGACCGTATTTTTCTTTTGCATCCGAAAAAGCCTTTACCATAAACACCATATTTCGCGCCAAGTTCCGCAGCCCCTGCAGCCCTTCAAGGTCTTTTTCAACATCCTCCACAGTAAATCCGTGAACCATATTCCAGTTCGTGCTGGAAGCAAGGGGCATATTGCGGTTCGTGAAATATCTGTTCAGAACATCCAGTGTGGCGGAGTTCCCGCTCCTCCTTCCGCTTACGACAGCCGCGCCGACTTTGAGCTGCTTGGAAAAAGGCGTACTGTACATCAGACGATCCAAAAGAGAAATCAAAGTGCCGTTCGGTGAAGCATAGTAGACCGGACTGCCAACGACCAGACCATCCGCTGCCTCAAATTTCCCGGCTAGCTCATTGATAATATCCCCATCAAACACACATTTTTGGTGCTTCTGGCAATAATTACAGGCTACACAGCCTCTGATGTCCTGATTGCCGACATGAACAGTTTCCGTTTCAACACCTTCTTTTTCGAAGATGCTGACCATCTCTTTGAGCGCCCTTGCTGTACATCCGTCTGCACGGGGGCTTCCATTCAGTAAAAGTATTTTTGCCATAACAAATTTCCTCTCATACTAAGATTTGCAGATAATTTTTAAGTGTATCTGCTTAGTTCACTTTACATTGTTATTAAGTATAATCCATATATGGCAAAAATGATAGAACGCACTTTTTAGGTAGATACTACCCTAAATGAAAGTATGGCTGGATGCAAAGGAATTTGCTGTTTTTATGGACAATCCAAAATGAATTTATGGATCACCTCAGCAACGGCGCTTTCGTCACAGCTTTTTTCACAGATATAATCACAATCATCTTTCATCGACGCAACAAGATTTTTAACGCCCACGCCCAAACCTGCCATCTTTATCATAGGCAGATCGTTTAGATTATCTCCGATTGCAATAATATCCTCTATAGGAATATTTAATAAGTCAGCCAAAACCTTTAGCCCGCTGCCCTTATTTACGCCTTTCGGATTAAATTCCATATAGCGGTTAGAAGAATAGCTGATATCCAAATTCTCTGTCAGGGTACTTAAATCATCTTTAATCCGAAAGAGATACTCATAATCCGTATTCATGTATAATACTTTTATGATTTCCTGGCCTCTTAAAAACTCAGGATCTGTTTCAAAAGTTTCTATTAACACCTGCCTTCCCGACTGATATTCGATCTCCTCCGGCACTAAATGGTAAGCATATGTTTTATCTCCTGTATATACATGGATACATACATCATATTGCAGCCCCTGTTTATACAGCTCACTTGCAAGTTCAAAAGAAATGCCTTCACAATAGAGCACCTTATTCGTCCTGTTTTCTGTGACAGCCCCTCCATTAAAGGAAATGACATATTGATTTTCTTCATATAGTCCTAATTGTTTAAGCGTGCCAGTCACAGAAGTAAACGGACGTCCCGTAGCCGGTACAAACTTTATACCCTCTTCCTTCACTCTCCGAATCGCTTCTATATCCCGCTGGCTGCTCGTATGATCTGTTCCAATCAGTGTTTCGTCCAAATCACAGGCAATCATTTTATACTTAGCCATATCAAATTCTCCTCACATATTAAAATTCACAATTTCACTTGCTTTTTGAATGCGCATTAAGTATAATACATGTGACACGAATATGATAGTACGCACTTTTTTGGTAGATACTATCTCAAAGGAGAGTATTGATGGATATAAAGAAAACAGAAACAGTGGTTGAATATTGCAAAAATGGTGTGGATGTCAGACCTTTTTCCTACGCTATGTCGCTTATTGAAGGGAAATGGAAGCTGACGATCATGTTCTGGCTTTGGCACAAAGAGGTTCTCAGATACAGCGAACTAAAGCGAAATTTAGGAAAAATAACCCACAAAATGCTGAGTAACCAGCTCAAAGAAATGGAAAACGATGGCTTGATTCTCCGCAAGGAGTATCCCCAGGTTCCTCCTAAAGTAGAATACTCGCTAACCGAATTAGGACATTCTCTTATGCCGGTGCTTGACGCATTATGCAGATGGGGGCATGAACATGTGCCGGAAGAATGGACTCTTCAATAAACTCAATATAAAAATAAGCCCAAAGTCTGGATTCAGAAATGATTAGCGCAGCTTATAGTTTTTTCTACACTCTGCCTTGGAGATTGTACCAGAATCAAACACCAGCTAAGAAAACCAAAAACGCATAAATTCACTACAATGTAACCAGATTGCACAAAACAAATTAGAAGCTGCATATCGGAGATTCAATTAACATAGCTTCAGTATACATGAAAGTTCTGCTTTTAACTTCTCTAAAGCACATCATTAACAAAAATAAAATCATTACCATTAAAGCAGACAACATACTGATAGCCATACTCTTTGCCAAGATTTTACTATTACATAAAAAGCAGCAAAAAGCCCCGCCAAGGCGGGGCTTTTTGCTACCCAGATATTCTGAAAAAATATGCTTTAAACATTTGACGGCTTGCTTTTTCACCCATAATATGTAAGCTGTCACTCACAGAATTAAAACATAATTTTAGGAGGACATGCATGCTCAATATATCTGAAATCGTAAAGAAAACCGAAGAAATGTTTGACCTATTTAACAAACACTTCTATAATAACGAATTAACCCGCCCAGCCATCACCGTATCCCCGGACGGCGGGCGCGGCGCATACGGCTGGTGCAGTATCCATGAAATCTGGAACGCAGACAACGAACTTTACCGGGAAATCAACCTCTGCGCCGAGTACCTTGACCGCCCCATTACAGAGATAGCCGCTACGCTCCTCCATGAAATGAGCCATTTATATAATCTGCAGCATGATATCCGGGACGTAAGCAACAACGGCTATTACCACAATATAAAATTCAAATCCACCGCTGAAGCCCACGGCCTGCATATTGAGAAACATCCCAAATACGGCTGGACGGTTACGACCCTGGCTCCGGAGACCGAAGCATGGATCATATCCGCCCTGGGGGATACCGGCATCCATGCCAGCCGCCTGCAGGCAGCCGGAAGCTCCAAAGGCGGGCGCAAGAAATCCATTAACCGCAGCATCAAATATATCTGCCCCTGCTGCGGCACCATCATCCGGGCAACCCGCGAGGTCAATGTAACCTGCGCAGACTGCGGGGAACCTTTTGAAAAGGCATGATATCCCGCCAGAATCGACCAGCCAATACAAAAAATATCAAAATAAGAAAGGCGGACAACAGTATGAAGACAGGTAGAATCACAGCAAAATTGAGGGACGCGGTTCCGGTATGCCTCATGGTAGAGGGCAAGGAAGTAAAACGGTACAAGAATATCGAACTTCCGGAGACATTCCCGGAGCCGAGGGCGAAAGTAACCCGCGCAGAAAAGGCAGCCGCCAAAGCGCAGAAGAAAGCCGCGCAGGAAAAAGCAGCCGAAGCACCGGCCCCGGAGGAAACGGCACTGGCCATCATCCCGGAAGAAACGCCAATTATGCAGGCGGCAGAGCCGGAGGAAGCCACAGCGGAACCGGAAGCCGCAGAGGATACAACAGAGCAGGCAGCCGAAAGCCCCGAACCGGCAGAGGACGCAGAAGCCAATCAGGAAGCCAGCACCATGGAAATCAGCTACAATGTAACCGGCCCCCGCCGCAAAGAGCTGGCAACCGCAGTAGGCGACTTCATCGGAACGGCTCCGGTATACCAGAAAGCCCCCACATACGCCTTCGCCATCGGCAGCTACACCATTGACCGGAACGGCAAACTCAGCGGCGAGAAGAACGAAGAATTGACAGAGGCACTTGCAGCGCAGGGCTTCACCGCAGCATAAGAAAAAATACCAGCCCCGCCCCGGCGGGGTTTTTGGTGCATACACAACTTTTCCAAGACAATTCCGTATATAAAATTATCCGCTAAAATGTTCTCACGGCTTCATGCCGGAATCATACTTTTTAGCGGATATTGATTTTTGCCTCTGCTACCCTCCGAGGGGTGTGCATCTGCCAGTACAATGCAATTCCCGTGAGTTGAAGATTCATTATTCTACGGGAATTTTAGAAGTCAGCGAAAAACATAGAACAAGATAGAATCCAAGAAAGCCCGCAGAATAAGGCTTTTTCAAGACTTGCAGAAAAACAGCCCTCCGAAATGGAAGGCTTATTTTGTATCAAAGTTTGTCCCTTTAGACAGTATACAATGCACCGAATGAGAAAGCCGAACTGGAGGCACTGGCAGATATCAGGGAGAAATGGGGAAAGAAATATCCCTATGCAGTCAGCAATTGGGAGAACAACTGGGAGGATGTCAGCCCGT
>CANDKY010000171.1 GCA_947385425.1 uncultured Lachnospiraceae bacterium
ATTCCATACCTTTTTTCTACTCCATCCTCTTTCCCTATTCCATACCTTTTTTCTATTCCATCCCCTTTTTCTATTCCATACTCCTTTCCTATTCTATACCCTTTTTCTATTCCATCCCGTTTCCCTATTCCATCCTTTTTTCCTGTTCCTGCCGTTTTTCCTCTGCTGCCCTCTTCTCCTTCGCTGTCCTTTTCTCCCGTTCCATCCTTTTTTTCTGTACCCGCACCCTTCCCCCTTTGTTCCTTTCTAAAACTTTCTGCCCCGCTCCGCCTTTCTGCGTTTACGCTTCTTCCCCCATTTCCGATTTTCGCTTCCCTTATACCCTTTTCTTTCCTGCCGTCATAATACTGCGGTTTGATATCCCCTGCCACCGTTACCAGGCCGTCCGGAAAAAAGCCAAGCATTCTTTTTGCCTCTTCCACGCCTAAACATCCCGTCATAATCGGCCTTGGCGGCTTCCTGCACAGGCTCTTTTCCCACAATTCCCCATCCTCTAAGCCGCTTCTTACAATATTATAAGGCTCATGGGCGCCAATACCTGCAATAGAATCCTGCGTAACAAAACCCTTCTCCGAAAGCCCCGCATTGCCAAACAGGACGCTTCCTGCCGCGCCCTCTTTCCATTTCCCCGGTTCCTCCGTTTTCCCTGTACGCTGGATCCCGCGCATAATTTCCTTCAGCGGCTCAAAAATTTCGTCAACCCTTTTACACAGCGGGATACTCTCCCCTTCCACCCCCCAGGCCAAGACGCAATACTGCTTACGGAAACCTCCGCCTGCCAGGGACATCCCAAGAAGACGCTCCTGTTCACCGGCCACTGCCACTACCGGACAATGCCGCCCCTTATCCAGAAAACCAAAGAGCCAGCACTCCTGCCCTTCCGCCTGCCCATACCTCTTCGTGGTGGCAAGCATCGCCCGTGACAGGGAGGTAAGCATATCCTCGTACCCTTTTAACCCGGAATCACACCGCCGGACAAGGTAATCCCCCCCATCCCCCCTGATTTTCGCATTTGCATAAATCCAGCCATATACCGCCACTTTTCCATCCCTTTCTGCCTAAGGAACTGTAAAGCAATAACTTTATAATTCCTAAACCCGCATGGCACCGCCCGCCCCGTGCATACACAGCCGCAGCCGCGCCATGATCCTTCTTCCGATAATATATGCTGCCTTCCTGATATCCGCTCCGGTGTATGCCTGCGCTGCTTTTTATCATTCTCAGTAAATCCTATTGCCCCGCGCATACGGCATCACCAGTGATAAAAACGGAGCAAAAATACTATTCCTTGCGGCCTTTCAAACACGCTCCAGGCCACATCAATTGAAAAAAAACTCCCCAAGAGGTATCTTCTCCCCGTCCGCACTGATGCCGCAGGCATATTCCCCTTTCGCCTCTTCCTCAATATAATGCAAAATATCTTTTGAATACTGTTTCAGCCTGTTATTCTGTTCCAGGGTTGCCTTCTCCGCCTCCAGTTCCCCTTTGTGCTTTCTGGCATCCTCTATCTCATTTTCCAGTTCCCTCATAACAGCCCTGTCCTTCTTCATAATGCCGATAAGCTTCGTCCAGAACTGGCTGTCAATCCGCCCCTTTTCCTGATTTTTCTCCATAATATACACTTCGTAAGACGTAATCGCCGCATCCAGCCTGGCCATTTCCTCCTGTTCCCACTCTTTCCCAGATTCCGATATGGCATATCCGACCGTAAGCATCAAAGGTATCTCAAAGCCCTCCGGCTCAAAACCGGCGATAATTTCGTTGTCACCGCTCAGTTTCAAATCCCTTCCAAGCGTAGAATGGCAGCCCATGATCTTATGGTTTGACTCCAACAGCTTGTTTGTCTTTAAAAAAGAAATCAAACCGTCTATCTTCCGTCCGTCATCGTCATACTTAATCAGATCGGACTTCGTGACGTAAAATAGAATCGGCGTATCCATCGCATCCTCCCTAATACTTTTTGCCGTCTCCATAAGCGCTTTGATATTCGCCACTTCCACCGCTATATCCACTTCTTTTTCCTTCTTTTCCATCGTATCATCCAGGCTTCCGTCCTTTATGGAAATATAATCGTTGATCAGATCCCCCGAAATAATATAAATAAACAACGTGGCGTGTTCCAGCATAGCCAGGAACTCTTCCCATTTTTCCTCGTCCTCACCCCGCCTCCTCGTCCTGAGGGAACCCCGGTAATCCATCCAGCTAATCTGGCAGACACGCTCACTGTTCCTCCGGAACGCCATCTCATAAATATCATTCTCCGTATTCCCGACCGGCATTTTCCCCTTTACCATACCCCGGTACAGTTCCGCGAAATAACTGATATCATTTCCCGCCGCATCGCCGTTTGCAACCAAATCAAAAGAAACCTCCGTGCCCACGCCTCCGCCTATTGTCATCTTAAAAAAAGTATTGCACGCCGCCACGGTCTTTCCGCTTGAACTACCGCCTGTCACAAGAATATTAGCCCTTCTGTCCATCATCAAATCCTCCTGCATATCCTTATGCATCATATCCCTATGCATCATAGGCATATGCCCTGTCCCTTCTTTTTTCTTCCGGCCTTTTACCGCCTTCCGCTGCCACTTCCGCTTCCTGCCAATCCCTGCTGCCCCCTGTAATTTCTGTCTCTTCCGCCCTCCGCCCGCATTTGCCGCACTGTACACGTTCTGCCATTCTCCTGCTTCCGCCGCAACGCTCATTTCCCGCCTTTCTCCTGCTTCCGCCGCACTGTACATGTTCTGCCTTTCTCCTGCTTCCGCCCCAATGCGCATTCCCTGCCTTTCTCCTGCTTCCGCCGCAATACGCACTTCCTGCCATTCTCCCGCATCCGACGCAATGCTCACTTCCTGCTTTCTTTGCCCTCCGCCCGTTCCTGCCACCTCCTCAGTTTCTTATTTCCTGCCCTGTCCCTAACCTCCGCCGTATCTCCGCCGTCATCCTGTCGCAATTTTCAAGGAACATTTCCAGCATCACATATTCCTTAAGCTTTTCCTTCTTCATCTTCTCTATCTTCTCAATTTCCTGCACCAGATAACTGCGCATCTGCGGGCTGTTCTTCTTTTCCGGGGAAGCCGCCGCCAACTGCACCTTCCATTCCAACAGCGCCTCATTTTCCTTTTCCAGGTATTTCGGCTCCGCCCCGTCCTCATCCCTTGTCAGCATCTTCACCCTGGGCACAGGCTCCGCCGCAAGATAATTCGCCTTATATTCCTGCAGCATACCGGGAGTAATTTTGTCAAAACAGCGAAGCACCTCTTCCTCCGGAATCTGATACCCCTCCTTGTTGGATTTTAATACCGCCCGGAGGGAAACTTCCGGATTGTCCATCATTTTCTTTATTTTCTTACTTATATACTGTTTGTTTCCGCCTGTTATTTCCGCCAGCATCCCAACTGTAAACATAAAAGATTCATTTAACATCTCCCTACTCCATTTCCCCCTCATCCTCCGTCTCTCCAGCTTCTTCCACTCCGGCTTCCTCCCACAGCTTTTCTTCCGGTATTTCCCATTCCGCTTCCGCCTTCCTGCCGGCCTGCCTCTGCCATGCCAGAAGAAAATCAGCGAATTGGTTTGTCTCCTCCGTATCCAGCTCCAGCCTGTTTTTACAATACTTCCACAAACCGTCCAGGCTGATTTTAATCAACACCCCGGCGATTGCCAGTTTAATCAGGAAATAAACCACCCTGGCCGCCACAAAAATCACCGCCAGGCCAGCCAGCGCCTTCCCATTCTTCCCCTCCATTATACGTCCCAGATAAGCCTGCGCCAATTTCATGATATGCCCGGCATCACCGCCCTCCCGGATCATAGACGCCGAGGATACACATACCGGGATCACCTGCTCCGCAATCAGCCTCTGTTCCTCCTCCGTAAACTGCCCCTCCGCATCTGCCAAAACCATCTCCGATACAAAAAAATCTGCCAGGAAACAAAGATCACTCTTCATTTCCCCTGCCGGTTCCCCTCCAAACTCCGCATCCCGCCCGACACCGATATCCGCCAGCACCTTCCGCGTCTCATCATCATAGGCAATGCCGGCATATTTCATAAGAGAAACCGTCTCCGCAAACATCCTCTGCAGCTCATTTTCCTTTATTCCGTTCCGGGCGTCCTCCCATTCCTTCTCGTAATTTGCTTCCAGGGAAGCCTTCAGTATTTCCCCCGTCTCTTCATCCAGCATCCGGACCGCCCTGTAATAAAGAAGCATTTTCACATTGGCCAGATACCGGTACTGCTCTTCAGGTTCCATCTCCAGTTCCGCAATTACATTGTCCAGCATCTGCGCGCTCTGCCACGGTTCCGTTTCCGGGATATCCTGAAAATTCCCCGCAAACTTCTCAAAAGCCTCCCCGTTCCGCTCCCAGGCCCTTGCCCGTTCATAAAATAGAGTTTCCCGCTCCCGGATATTTTGTACGCTCCGGAAATTCCGGGCATCCGCTCCCTCTTCCTGATGGGATTCCGCATACTTCTCCCATGCAAAACGCCCCACCCATTCCTCCGGCCGCTTCTGCCTCCGGAGCAGCCATTCACTGATTATACCGCCGATATCCTGTTCCCTCATAAACCATTCGCCTTTCCTTTAGAGCCGTCCCGCGCCCGATTTTTGACTGACACTGCCGAAGAAAAATTCTGCGTAACTTGCACAAGTTATTTCCGGGCAGTTCCTTAGAGCCTGTTTAAAATCTCATTTTTACCATCTGTGCAGGTATAACCGTTCACCATTTTTCGAGAGGTTTGCCCCGAATGAGGGAAGCGATGCCCCACTATGCCTCCCTCATCCGGGGCAAACCTCTCTCAAACTGTAACGCACATCCGGAAAAAAGCAGATTTTAAACAGGCTCTTGACAATCAGTTACACAGCCCAGTGTAAAGCACTTGCCCGCCTGTCTCTGCCAGTACCTTTATTATACTATAAGCTATATAAAATTCAATATTTATTTGTACTTTATTTATATTTTATATCTACTCATCCCTTCCCCGCTTCTGTACCTCCCAGCGGTACTTATCCGGCATTATGCCAAACCGTGCCGCAAAAGCCTTCGTAAAACTAAAGAATATGCGGTATGCTTTTATTATCTATGCTTACAGTTGTACTTATGCGTAAAGTAGGGGTAATTAGATGAAACGGAGGAAAGGGAGGGTGGATCGTATAAAAGTGACAATGGAATCGGTAAAAAACTTTGCTTGGAACCAGATGGACGCTATGTGGCATGATGGTTCTGGATTGGCTACGGTGGAGAGTTTAACGGTTATTGGGTGGTGAATCCGTGGATGGACGAAAAGACGGAGAAAAGCGTAAATCCCTATGAGTATTATGGTAGACGGAGAACGGAACGCTTTATTGAAGAGGTCATCGAAAAGATAAAGGAATTGGGGGATTGTGATATATCCCGCAGAGAATGAAAGATGGAGGTTTGAATGTATGATAACCCCGCTGACCTGGCATTGGCGTTTCAAAATAACTATTTAATGGCATTTGATAACCAGCGGACGCTTTCTAAATTTCTTTTTCGGATTCTATGATAATGTAAAAAATAATAGACGGCGGAAATGGGTTCTTGTAAATAGAATATCCACGATAACATAGATATGTCTTTCCAAAAATACCGCCTAATATTTCAAGTTTATCCAAACGCTCCTTTATCTCTTCCTGAAAGCGGTCAGCCCTTGCTATCCCAAACTGTGCTTCTATATAATCTGCAATTTCGGCTATATCATAGACAGCTTCCCACGTTACGATAACTTTATACTTCTGCATTTCTCCGCCTGTTCCTTAATTCCGTAATTTTAACAAAAGCTTCTGTTAAAGGCAATTCTCTTCCGGCTTCCATATCGTCAATGCCTCGGTCAAGCATTTTAAGCATTTTTTCGTAATTGATTGTTTCGCTCGCATTTTCATCTTGTAATGCATATGCCATAAACCCACCTGCTTTCTTCTTGCAATTCATGATTATTAAAAAAATGCTCTTTTTTTCAATAATAGATACTTCTTAATTTAAGATACCATAGTCCCATCTATGAAGCAAGTTTTTTCTCATTTCTATTCTGCCAAAACCAGTGTTTTTTATCCATGTGCAGAATTTTAAAAAGTCCTTTACTTTTCTCGCAAGATTAGAGATAATTAAAGGGTCAAGAAGTAAATGGTGACTCGTCAGACTATTTTCTCTATAGCGAATCTATAGGCAGATATATCCCTCCCGCAAAGCCGACCAGTGTTCCGATTATGGTAAGCATGCCGCTCCATGCCTTTGCGCTGTGCACAAATAACGCCAGCAGATATCCCAACGCCGAGAAAGTAAATGTATTGAGCGCAATCATGCCGCACAGCTTAACCAGATTATCCAGGGCAAACAACGGATATCCCTGCATCAGAAAATATCCCTCTCCCGCTGCCAGTGTCACAAGACACATTCCAAAACCTGCCAGCCATGATGCCAGAATATAGCCAAGCGACAGTTTTAAGCGGCTTACCGGCGTCACATAAAACGCCATGATTCTTTTCTCCGTTTCATCCTGTACCATAGCGCCTGTTACCGTCAGTGTGACAGTTACCGCATTTACTGCCAGTACCCCCGCAAGCGTCCAGAGCTGAATCAGCCAGGCAGCATTCCCCTCGTCCTGAACCGTATTCCGTCCCCCGCCAAATTCCGCCAGCATATTTACCAGACTTGTGCTGTTCATGCGCCCCAAAAAAATCACCATCAGCGCCAGCACAATCAACATGGACAGCACGGAGAAAAATACAGCGGATTTTTCCCTTACAAATATCAGACAATTCCTCTTTGTCAAATAAAATACTTCTATCATAATTTTACTTCGCCTCCAATCTCTTTCCCGTAATATTCAAAAACACATCATCCATAGATCCCTGTACCATCTCGAAACCTTGCAGGCTGCTCTCCGTTTCCTTCAGAATAGGCAGCGCAGACAGGCTGTCAGGCAGCGTCACCAAAAAGGAATCCCCCTTCCACTCTGCCATCGCGGATTTGTCCCTATTATCTGTATTGCAGCAATCCATCAGCACTTCCTTTAGCCCTTCCGCCGCCCCTTCTTTTGGAATCAGCCTGAGTTTGTCCCTGGCAAACCGCTCTTTCAGTTCAAATGGTGTTCCGAATTCCTTTATCTTACCGCTGTCCATTACAGCAATATGATTTGCCCTTGCGGCTTCCTCCATGTAATGGGTGGTCAGGAAAATAGTCATGCCATCTTCTTTCCTCAGCAGCTCCAGATTTTCCCAGACCAACTGTCTGGTGGCTGGATCAAGCCCCGTAGTAGGCTCATCCAGGAAAAGGATTTCCGGTGCATTGATAAGTGCTGCCGCAATTTCACACCGTCTTTTCTGGCCGCCCGAAAGCTTTTCGTAATATCTGCCCAAAATATCGTGCAGATTCAGCCGTTCACATACCCTGTCAATGCTTTCTTTCAGCTCTGTCTTATTCTGCCCGTACAAAGACGTAACAGTTCAGACGCCCTTTCAATTTCCACAACAAGTGCACCAGTCAGATAA
>CANDKY010000172.1 GCA_947385425.1 uncultured Lachnospiraceae bacterium
CGCAATATCTGTTTTTTCCATTCCTTCTTCCTTTCATCCCCGCCTTTTCTGCGGGGAAATAATCAGGTTGTCCTAGAGCGTGTTTGAAAAATCATTCCCGCCATCTGCACGCCCCACTTTGCGCCCTTCATTTGGCAAAGCATATTTGCTTTTAATCTCCCACAAATTGTGACGCACATCTGCCGGAAAGCATTTTTCAAACACGCTCTAGTGTTCCATCCAGACAGAAATTAGACTTTTGCTTTGCATGATCCGTGCCAGTGCAAGGCATAATTTCGACGGCGATGTGGTGCATCGGCTAGAAATTATGCCTTGCACTGGCACGGAACAGGCAGAACGGAAATCTAATTTCTGACCGGATGGAGTACTAGTTTCATTATACGAAAAAACTATTCTATATTCAAGGGTGATTACTCACTGGTTCGTCGTATAATACCGTACATTGCGCGTGGACAGCAACCTGTTTTTGGTTAGGAAGACAAAGCCAAGAAAAATATTGACGGTGCGGTTTATCAGGAATATACTATAGTAAGCGGAGGGACTATAATGGAATGGAAAGGAATTACAGGGCTGCAAAAGCTTTTTTTCTTGGGGTAACGCTCCTATGTCTGCTCCCGGTTATCAGGGTTCGCTGTCTGTCTATGCGGCATGAGTCCCAGCGGGATGCCATAGCAGGCAAAAAGGAAAAGAAGGAAATGCCCGCAGGATATACGGCCCGGGACGTCAGTGTGCAGGGGAAGGTCATGGAAGCCCTGGCGGGAGGCATACCGGTTACAGGCCGGGAAAGGGGCGGCAGGGAGAGCGATGGAAGCGGGCCTGCCATCCTGGGCAAGTACGCCGGGCTGTATGGGGAAAACCAGGATCTTGTGGGCTGGCTGTCCATAGAAGGCATGGAAATTGATTATCCGGTCATGCAGAACGAAGATGATGAATATTACCTGCACCATGATTTTTATGGGGAGGACAGTATATACGGCTGTCTTTATGTGCGGAACCGGGCGGATCTGGACGGCGGTACGAATTTTATCATCTATGGGCATAACATGAAGGACGGCTCCATGTTCGGCGATCTGGACAGGTATCTGGAAGAGGGTTTTTACCGGGAACATAAAATGATTTCCTTTGATACGCTCTATGAGGAACGCACTTATGAGATTCTTGCGGTGTTCCGCTCGCAGGTCTACCGTGCGGATGAGGACGTATTTAAGTATTATCAGTTTTATGAGGCAGACACAGAGGAAGAGTTTAATGATTTTTACAGGAATATAAAGGAAGCATCCCTGTACGATACAGGGACGGAAGCGCGGTTTGGCGATACGTTCCTGACTTTGTCCACCTGTGCCTACCATGTGGAGGACGGGCGGTTTGTGGTGGTGGCAAAGCGCACAGAGTAATGGCTGGACAGGATAGTCCCTTATTTTTGCAGGTATTTGGGGAAAGTGTGAAAAGCTTTTCTAAGCGGCCAAATTACGCCCGCTAAGAAAAGCTAAGTTTCACACGGAAGAACCGCCAAAGAAGCGATTCTTCCCATGGATTGTTTGTGCCGCTATAGGCGGCATGACGGGAAGAGGGAAAATAAAAGGAATCAGGAGGTAGCGGGATGAAAAAGCAAAGAGGGAACTCATTGCAGAAGGCGATGGCGGTATTACTTTCGGCGGTGCTGACTGCCGGAACGGTGGCAGGGGGAGCGCCGGTTGGTGTTTATGCGCAGGGAGGTGCGGAAACGGCAGATGAATCCGGGGGGGGGTATGGAAGATGATTCACTGACGGAAGGCGCGGAAGGAAACGGTGCGGAGGATCCGGCAGAGGGGGATGTCCCGGCAGGGGAAGACGGGAAAAATCTTTGCATTTGTGTGGGTTTGTGCAGTGAGGATGCGGCAAATACAGACTGTCCTGTGTGTGCGGAGGATTATGCGGGCTGTGCTTATCAGGGAACGGGCGGCCCGGCGGAATGGGGCAATGGATGTACTGTCAGCGGGGCGGTTCCGGATATGGATGGCGGTGTGGGTAATGGTATCGGAAATGGTGTGGCAGCACTGACGGCTTCGGAAGAGGATGGGGTAGAGGTTTATGCTGTTGGGGATGAGATTGAGGACAGCAGCGGGATTAGATATAGAATAATCGGGGATGACGAGGTTGAGGTTATAGGCCATAAGAAGGATACAATGTTGTTTGGGGGTATAGTAATTCCTGAAACAATTGATGAGGGCGGTAAGGCGTATCGTGTGACGAGCATAGGAAAAGGTGCATTTTCGGACTATAATTTTTTAAGCAGTATAGAAATCCCGAAGAGCGTAATGAGTATAGGGAATGTGGCATTCCGGAGCTGTGTTTCCTTAGACAATATAAAAATTCCGAGTAGTGTGACGAGCATAGGAGACGGTGCATTTTATGAATGTAAGCGTTTGGGCATTGTAGAAGTTTCAGAGGGTGTAACGAGTATAGGAAAGGGTGCGTTCTGGCATTGTACAAACTTAAATAGATATTCCGAATAGCGTAACAAGTATAGGAGTTTGCGCATTTACTGGGTGTAGTAATCTAAGTGGTCATATGAAAATCCCAAATGGTGTAACAAGTATAGAGCCCGGTGTATTTTTGGATTGTAGCAGCTTAAACAGTATAGAAATTCCGGAGAGTGTAATAAGTATAGGACAGGAAGCGTTTCATGGTTGCAGCAGTTTAAGCAGTATAAATATTCCAGAGAGTGTAACGTATATAGAGTTGGCAGCATTTCAGTTTTGCCGTAATTTAAGTGGAAATATAAAAATTCCAAATGGCATAACAAATATAGCGGAATATACGTTTGCCGAGTGTAATAGCCTAAGCAGTATAGAAATTCCGGAGAGTGTAACGGGTATAGGGATAGATGCGTTTTGGAATTGCAGCAGTTTGAGCGGCAGTATGGAAATCCCTGACAGTGTAACGTTTATAGGATATCGTGCTTTTGGACGTTGCAGTAATCTGAGCAGTATAAAAATCCCGAAAGGTTTAACAAGCAGTTCATTAAGTATAGGAATGAGTAGCCGTGACTTTGAAGGATGTTATAAACTAAGCACTTTGCAAATTGTTGTACCATCGAACGGGATTATAGAAACTTTTAAGGTTAAAGATGGATCTATTTTTGATGATACTCCTGCTGACCGTTCCATTGTTTTTCTGGCAGAGGATGGAAGTCTCCTTACTGGGGATGCATTTACTGCGGCAAAGAATACTTATTTAAAAGTAGATGATGGCAATCCGGGAGACTCGCTGTGGTATGGGTGGAAGATTCAGGAGCCGGTGGCTTCTGATGTTAAAATTAACGTCAAAAAAGACGATATTGGCTGGCCGGATCACGCAAAAAAATTCGGGTTAAAACCGGCAGGCAATCCGGATGCCGCATTAATAACGGATCTCACTTTGGCAGCGGACGGGGAATACCGCATTTATGAAACAACGGATGCGGATTCCGCCATTGACACGGAAGTAAATGTTACCGTAAACGCCGGCACGGGTTCGGCGGACATAAACTATTACACCGTAACTTTCTATGACGGAAGCACAGCCTACGCAGACGGCAAGCTGGCCCCGCAGATAATCTTAAAAGGGCAGGCTGTGCCGGATCCCGGCGCCCCGCCCGTTAAGGACGGGCAGAAGTTCACAGGATGGGTAACGGCGGACAAGGGAAGCACGCCCCATGACTTTGGCGCTGCGGTAAACACCAGGACGGACATTTATGCCGGATGGGCGGCAGATGTCCCTGCCTACAAAATAACCTACCATCTGGACGGGTACACCCCTGCGCCCGCAGACTGCCAATATGCATACGGCGCGGGGCATACGCTTCCGATACCGGTAAAGGATGGCTATATTTTCGACGGCTGGTATACAAAGGCAGACTATTCCGGGAGCAGGGTAAGCAGTATCGGCAGCACGGAAACCGGGGATAAGGAATTTTACGGACGCTGGACGGAAAAGGCCGTGCCGCCCTGCCGTGTCACGTTAAAGGTACAGAAAGATGGTGAACCCTGGCCGGGGCATGGGAGGAAATTTATGCTGTCAGCGGAAGACGGCACGCTGACGGATAATTTTGAAACAGTCAGCCCGGGGAAATATCAGGTTTACGATGCCACAGACGCTTCCGGCGGCCCCTTTCCGTCAGGCGGTGTGGACACAGGCGTTTCCATAACGGCGGCAGGTAAGGATGTGGAAGCGGAAGTGGATTATTACACAGTGGCCTTCTATGACGGGACGGCTGCCTACGGGGAGGATACGCCGCAGGCCCCGCAGGTTATACTGAAAGGGCAGAAGGCGGTGCGGCCCGCAGACCCGTCCAAGGAGGGATATAAGTTCCGGCAGTGGGTGACAGCGGATAATGGGAGCGAACCCTTCCATTTTAATGCAGGGATAACACAGAAGAGTGAGATTTATGCAAGCTGGATCAGCGAAACGGCGGATGTGCATACCATAAAAGCAACAGCCGGGGAGGGAGGAAGCATATCCCCAGAGGGCGATGTGCCGGTAGAGGACGGAGGGGAACAGGTTTTTGGGATAATCCCGGACAGCGGCTGGCAGGTTAAGGCTGTCATGGTGGACGGCAGGGACCATACAGGTGCGCTTACAGGCGGCCTGGCCGCATCGGGCAGGTACTATACTTTTCCGGATGTGAGGGAAGACCATACCATCCATGTAACTTTTGAGGAGACAGAGGTATCCCGCCGCGTTACGGTGAAGGTGCGGAAAGATGGCACGGAGTGGCAGGGGAATGGCAGGAAGTTTATGCTGCTGGCGGAAGACGGCACGCTGACGGATAATTTTGAAAAAGCCAGCCCGGGGAATTATGTCATTTATGACGTCACAGGGGCTGCCGGAGATTCCCTTTTAACCGATGGCGTGGACACGGGGATCCTGGTATCGGTTGCGGACGGGGATGTGGAAGTGGCCGTGGACTATTATACGGTGACGTTTTATGACAGCGGTACTGCCTATGCGGACGGCACGCCGCAGGCCCCGCAGATTATCCTGAAAGGGAAAAAGGCGGTACGGCCTGCCGATCCGTCCAAAGAAGGGTATAAGTTCCGGCAGTGGGCAACGGAGGATAATGGAAATAAGGCTTTTAACTTTAATGTGCCGGTAGAACGGAAGGGCAATGCCTACGCGGTTTGGATCAGCGAAACGGCGGAGGTGCACAGGATAAAGGCAACGGCCGGGGAGGGAGGAAGCATATCCCCGGAGGGCGAGGTACTGGCGGAAGACGGCTCGGAACAGGTTTTTGAGATAATCCCGGAAGAAGGCTGGCAGGTTAAGGCTGTCATGGTGGACGGCGAAGACCGGACGGACGGGCTTACAGACGGCGCCACCGTAAGGGCAACGGGGACGCGGCAAGCTGGTACTATACCTTCCAGGACATAAGGGAAGACCATACAATCAGCGCATATTTTGAGAAAACAGAGGCGTCCCGCCGTGTTACGGTAAAGGTACGGAAAGATGGCACGGAATGGGCGGGGCATGGCAGGGAATTTATGCTGTTGGCGGAAGACGGCACGCTGACGGATAATTTTGAGAAAGCCAGCCCGGGAAACTATGTCATTTATGATGTTACAGGGGCTGCCCGGGATTCCCTTCTGGCAGACGGCGTGGACACGGGAGTTTCCGTATCGGTCGCGGATAAGGACGTGGAAGCGGCAGTGGATTACTACACGGTGGCTTTCTATGACGGGGCTGCCGAGTACGGCGCGGGCACACCGCAGGCCCCGCAGATTGTCCTGAAGGGGAAAACGGCGGTGCGGCCGGCAGATCCTTCCAAGGAGGGATACAGGTTCCGGCAGTGGACGGTGGAGGGGAACGGAAACGAACCTTTTAATTTCCATGCAGGGATAGGGCAGAAGAGCAATGTCTATGCAGGCTGGATCCGTGAGACGGCGGCCGTGCATACAATAAAAGCGACGGCCGGGGAGGGAGGGAGTATTTCCACGGACGGGGACGTGCCGGTAGAGGACGGCACGGAACAGGTTTTCGAGATAATCCCGGACAACGGCTGGCAGATTAAGGCTGTCCTGGTGGACGGTGAAGACCGGACGGGGGAGCTTACCGGCAGCGTTGCTGCCGGGGCTCGTCTGGAAATTTATTCCCAGGATCTGTACGCCCCGCTTTGCATGGTATATGCCGCCCCGGTTTGGCACAAGGCTTCTGCGGAAGGCGGCGCATATCCCAGGGGAAGTAATTCCCAGGCACGCCCCGGGGAGGCAGGCGTGCAGACAGAAGCAGGCAGGTACTATACCCTCCGGAATGTAAAGGAAGACCATACAATCCGTGTCATATTTGAGAATAAAAACGGAGGAGGGACAGGCGGGAGCGGCACTGATGATGGGACAGGAAGCACAGGCGGCTCCGGGGACAACAGCGGTCCAGGAAGTACAGGCGGATCCGGAGACAATGGAGGAACAGGAAGCACAGGCGGATCCGGAGACAATGGAGGGACAGAAAGCACGGGCGGAAGCGGCGCTGATGGCGGTCCGGGAAGCGCAGGCGGAAGCAGCGCTGGCGCAGGGGCGGGAAATACTGGCAGAAGCAGCAAAGACAGCCCGGACGGCGGCAGCAAAAGCGCATCCAAAGACGCAGAGCCGAAGACCGGGGACACTTCCCATGTGGAAGTCTATGCGACATTGGCAATGATATCGGGGCTTGCCTACCTGGCACTTTACCTCAGGAACAGGAAAAAAGGCGCGGCAGAAGAAGAGTAAGAACCGTAGACCTATTGCCATGCTGGTGGTTCCATAAAGGAAGTAAGAAATTGGCAGAGAAGAAAGAGAGTGGAGGAAACGGCGTGATTTTTATCACGCCGTTTCCTGAAGGAGGGAGATCACGCTGGGGTTTACAGGGATGGCATCAGATTAAAACAGCGGAAAAACTGTCTGGTGTGTAAAAGTAATCCTTCATTTTTTTACTAGCCCATGTTATAATTTGTAGCAGGAAAGAATGTGGGACAATGATTATTTATGCCCGGATATTATGGCTGTATGTGGCCGGAAATATTTAAAAGGCGGAGCCTATTATGGCGTGCCTAAATTTGTTGCAGTGGGGGAATACTGGATCGTTTCCCCGCAGGGATCCGTTGAAATTTATTATTTGGAAGATTTGCAGCTTCAAGGGATATTTACAAAGAACAGCGGAAGAAGGTGGTATTTTGGGTACAACGGCGCAGGCACACAGGCAGGATTTAGAACGCCTGGAATTACTGCGGTATATAGATGATGATTTTATGACTGTCTGCCTTGCAGACAATTATGAAGGCATAGAGCTGATACTCCGGATTATTTTAGGGCGGGGGATATAACCATTAAGACGGCCCGTACACAGGAACTGTTAAAGAACCTGCAGGGGCGTTCAGCGATATTGGACGTCCATGCGGTTGACAGCACCAAGAGGGAGTTTGACGTGGATTATTCCGATTTCCGAGTTATTCCGATAAACTGTGTATATGGCAAGTTTC
>CANDKY010000173.1 GCA_947385425.1 uncultured Lachnospiraceae bacterium
GGATTGAGATATATGGTCTGCAGCACCCCGAAAAGCTTAAGTTAATGACATTGTTTCCGCCTTCAGCCCATACTTCCGAAAATGAAATTCCCCGCAGCAAGCTGCGGGGAATGAAACCCTCTTTGGGATTAAACGGACTGGAATTTCCCAATATAAACCGGGAATGTATCTGTCCCTTTCATTTCTTTACCGGCAGTAATCGTCACGTTCTTATCCGTGATCAGATATTCCGCCTCCGCGCCCTTTTCGATCACCGTACCCTGCATCAGGATACAATTCTTAACTTTAGCGCCTTTCTCAATTTTTACGCCACGGAAAAGGACACTGTTCTCCACTTCCCCTTCAATGACACAACCGTCAGCAACCATTACATGTTTTGCCTTTGCACCGTCTATGTATCTGGTAGGATTGTCGTCACGGATTTTTGTATAAATCGGAGCACCGGAGAAAAGGGCATCCAGGTTATGGTCATCCAAAAGTTTCATGTTTTCGTCGAAATAACTCTTCATATCGCTGATACGTGCCACATAACCATTATACTTATACGCCAGTACATTAAGCTTGTTCAGTTTCGGCAGCAAAACATCCCTCTCGAAATATTCCTGTCCATGGACAAAAGCGGTATTTATCAGATCAATCAGTAATTCACGGTCGATCACATAAATATTCATCGAGAAATTCTGTATCCCGGATTCCCTGGAATTTACAAACATCCTCGTTACCCGTCCGTCTTCGATGTTCATGGTATAATAGAAACCTTTATCATTTGAAGTAGACTTTAAGAAGCTCTCCGGCAATTCCTGTTCGTTATAAACAACAGTAACATCTGCACCGCTTTCTATATGTGTCTTAATCAAATCCTTAAAATCAAAATTAACCACTACATTCGTATCTGCGATTACCGCATATTTTTCCTTCTGATCCCGCAGAAAGTCCAGAATACTTGCCAGAGCGCCCACACGGCCGATAAAAGGTTTGGATTCTTTCTCTGCAAACGGAGGGAAAATATGTAAACCGCCATTTTTACGTACCAAATCCCATTCACGGCCGGAATCCAAATGATCCATCAGTGAATGGTAGTTGTTATTTACCATAACAGAAATGTTGTCAATGTCGCAATTAGCCATACTGGATAAAATAAAGTCTATCAGACGATAACGGCTGCCAAAAGGAATGGAAGCCATCAGGCGCACATTCACCAATTCCGGAACCAGTGCATCATAACTGTTAGGGAAAATAATACCAAGCGCACTCTTATTTGAATTTATCATCTTTCTTCACCGCCTTCCACATTTTTATCCACCATAGCATTGGGGCCGATCTTGGCATTTGCCCCGATTGTAATATTTGAGCCGACAGTTGCAACCCCGTTCTCATCTCCCGAAGGCATTGCACCTACCACTGCATTTTCATCAATCGTTACATTCTCTGCCACAATACAATGTTTCACAACAGCCCCTGATCTTATTACAGTACCGCCCATGATAACCGCATCTTCGATCACAGCGCCGTCTTCCACCTTAACGCCCGAAAACAGAATGGAATGCTTCACAGTACCTCTTATACGGCATCCGTCTGTAATCATGGAATTTTCCACCGTAGCGTTTGCACTGATCTTGTGTCCGGGCATACCGCTGTTCCGGCTGTAAATCTTCCAGTCTTCATCAAACAGGTTGATTCCGCTGTGTTCCGGATCGAGGATTTCCATGTTTGCCTCCCAAAGAGAAGAAATGGTCCCGACATCCTTCCAGTATCCGTTGAAATGGTAAGCGTACATCCTGCGCCTGTCTCTGAGGAGGTTAGGGATGATATTATTACCAAAGTCATTTGCTGATTTCGGATCTGCTTCGTCCTCTTCCAGATATTGTTTTAAAATATCCCAGTTAAAAATATAAATACCCATGGATGCCAGATTCGACTTCGGCTCCTTCGGTTTCTCCTGGAATTCTGTTATTTTGTCATTTTCGTCTGCAACCATCAGGCCGAAACGGGAAGCTTCATCCCACGGGACTTCCATAACAGCCACGCTGAATTCCGCGTCTTTTTCCTTATGGAATTTCAGGAAATCGCTGTAATCCTGCTTACAGATCTGATCACCGGAAAGAATAATGACATATTTCGGGTCATATCTCTCAATAAATGAAATATTCTGGTATATCGCATTTGCCGTGCCCTTATACCAGTCTGATCCGCTTGCCTTCTGATAAGGCGGAAGGACGTGGACACCCCCGTAAAGACGGTCTAAATCCCACGGCTGGCCGTTTCCAATATACTCATTCAGTACCAGCGGCTGATACTGCGTTAAAACACCAACTGTATCAATCCCAGAATTTACACAGTTAGAAAGCGGGAAATCAATAATACGGTATTTTCCGCCAAACGGAACTGCCGGTTTTGCAAGTTTCTCTGTCAATGCATACAGGCGGGAACCCTGTCCACCGGCAAGAAGCATTGCAATCATTTCTTTTGCCATAATACACCTCCTAATTTATTACCTCTCTAAATCATACAGTCTTCTCTGCTCAGGATATCCTGTTCCAATCCCCTCGCACCCTGTTACAATATTTTATCACAATATCACAAACTAGAAAAGGGGTAAGAACATATTTTTCCTATCCCTTTCACAAATTTATATAATTTTTCTCATAATCCGACTTATTTTTATACAATACATACAAACGGTTTCTCTGTTCTGCTTTCCGGGACTGTGCAGTTCCTTACTTCCGCAAAACAGTGATAAATCCATAATCCGCCTTCCCGTTTTCCCATATTCCTGTCACATTATAGATATAACCCGGGGTAACGCCGCTTATCGTAAATTTCCCTCCTTTTTTCTCTACACTTATTTTTTCACCCTGCGGATTCTCCTGCGCTTTCCCGGCAAGAGAGGAATCATACCGTACCGCTTCCACTTCCTGCGGCTCTGAAGAAAAATAAAGTGTGAGATCCACAGAGCCGTCAATAACAATATCCGCAATCTCTTTCCAATCGAGTACATGGGCGGCATCCGCCACCACTGCATTGCTAAGCCCGTCCTCATCGGTATATACCCACTCATATCCGCCCCGCCCTGTCATTACAGTGACTATTGCCAGGCTGTCCGTATATTCCACATTTAACGACGGCGGCTCCGCCGGATCGGGTTCCTGGTAAATTTCATCAATCACATCCTGATAAACATCCGCATCGCCCGGCTTCCCCTCCTCTACTACTTCCATCCTCGTAATACCCGGATACTGTCCGGGATATGATTCGAGCATCATTCCGTTTCCATATATCTTTACGACATTCCCTTTAACCAGTTGTTCTTTTGTAATCTTATTTCCTTCTGCATCATATATCTCATCAGGAAATGTTGCGGTAAAAACCCCTGCCTGTTCCCCTGCAAATATATGCCCCCCGTCACCGAACGGGATGTACATGGCAATTACCGCATTATCTTCCTCTTCTTCCGGACTCCTTTGCCTATTTCCTACATTCTGCATATTCCCATCCCTCTGCTGATCCTGTGCATTGTCCTCCTGCACCTGCTTTGCCGATCCTTCCGTATTGCTTCCTTCATTACCGTTTCCTTTATCGGTGCTCCCTTCGTTACTGTTTCCTCCGGTGCCGCTTCCTTCATTGCTGCTTCCTTTGCCGCCGCTTCCTTTCCTCTCTGTACCATTATCCTTCCCGGCTGTTATCCCTATTGCCGCCATAACAAGAATAACAACGGCTCCGGCTCCTATCAATCGGAATATCTTCCTGTTTTTCGTCCCGTTTCCATTCTTTTCCATAATCCTCTTCTCCATACAAGCCAAAACATGTAACTGATTTTTGTCCAAATTCAGTAGGCGCAGCGGACTACGGACTCCCAATTAAAACCTTTTTCCCGCAAAAAGCAAATCCATACTTCCTTATATGCCCTTCACCAATCCCTTTTGCCGTAAGGTTCGCCTGATATCCCTTTTCCTCAATCTGGCGAAGCGCCCTTTGTACCGTATCAGACAATTCTCTCTCATCTTCATCTTTTACTTTAAATTCTATGATCATAGCATCATCGGATAATGCCCTTGGTTCCAGCATAATATCATATCTTCCAAACCCGCTTTCACGGTTTGATGTGATAATATACTTATCCGCCAGTTCCACCATAAGGCCCAACACAAAACCATGATAGAAACGCTCCGGTTCCTTCCCGGAAGGCTTCTTCCCTGTATCAAAAATACCAAACATCTCCGATGTTACTTTATTCATATAGATATTCATTGCTTTCAAATCATCCGAAAGTAATGCCAAAATGAAGTCACTATAGTCATCATTTCCGGAAAACCAATCCTGAACCATATTTTCAAACATAAGATGCACTTCCCTGTTTGTCAGCGCTAAATCATAATCCGTATGCCCTGTTTTTTCCACAAATTTTTTACTGGCCACCTTCAGATACCCGCTGGCAAGAAGAAGGCTCCAGACAGAATTTTTTTTCGAAAAAAACTGATTGTATATTATCTGCTCATCTATTTCCATGTGAATCGACCTGCCGCTTAACAAATCTTCAAATGATTTCTTAATGTTAGGCTTTCCTTCCCGGAGCAGCTTCTCTACCAGCCTGTTACTGCTGGAATTTGCCCAGTATGCACCAACTATCTTCTTATCAAGAAAATTTACGATAGACCATGGATTATAAATATCCTTTCCTTTTCCTGTTCCAAAGGATCCAAATACAAATCCGTTATACCAATTTCTTACCTGCTGCTTCTGTTCCGATAATCCATATTCCTCTAATGCCGCGAATACTTCCTCCTCCGTGAAACCAAAACAATCCGCATATTTATCGGAGGTAGTAGTCACTACTTCAAGGTTATTCAAATCAGAAAAAATAGATTCTTTACTGATTCTTGTAATACCGGTCATGACAGCGCGTTCCAGATAAGGATTCGTCTTAAAAGTGGAATTAAACAGGCTCCTGGTAAATGCCGCCAATTCCTCCCAATATCCGTTTATATAAGCCTCCTGCATGGGAGTATCATATTCATCCAAAAGAATAATTACTTTTCTTCCATAATAACGGCTCAAATAGCTGGAAAGCATTTTTAATGACAAGGATGCCATATAGCTTTCCATATCCGATGATATCTTTTTATAATCATTTTTTTCATTCTCATTCAGTATATCTCCCTCCAGCACAAAATCAAATTCATTATATATCATCTGGATAATCTTGCATATTTTCCGGCGTGTCTCCTGGAATGTAGTCTCCTTAATATCTGCAAAACTTAAGAAAATGACAGGATATGTCCCCTGCAGTTTCCTGTATTTTTCCCCTTCCCATATGTGCAATCCCTGAAACAAATCTTCCCTGTCTTTATAAGCAACGGAAAAAAATTTTTCCAACATGCTCATATTTAAAGTCTTTCCAAATCTTCTCGGACGCGTAACCAATGTCACATTATCCGCCGTTTCCCACCATTCCCGTATAAAATCAGTTTTATCGATATAGAAATAATTATTGGTTCTTATTTTTTCGAAATCCTGATTTCCGATTCCTATCGGCCTTGCCATAACCAGCTTTCCCTCCGTTTTCCTCCATTCCCGCAATTCCAACGATTCCATCTATATCCATCAGTCCCGTCAATTCTGTCAGTTCCATCTATGGATTCACAATATTCCTGTCCTCCCCCTCATAAAAGGCCATAATATTTTTATAAGTCTCCGTTACTACGCGGCTGCGTGCCTCTATGCTTGCCCACGCAAGATGAGGGGTTATTATCAGCTTATTGCTGTCCATAATCCGGCTCAAAGGATTCGAGTCCTTCATCGGTTCCGTACCTGTCACATCCAGCCCTGCGCCTGCGATTATATTTTCCGTCAGCGCCGTGTAAAGCGCTTCATCATTTACTATAGGCCCTCTGGCCACATTAATCAAAATAGCTGTCCTCTTCATTTTTTTCAGGGCATCCAAATCAATCAGGTTCCTGGTCCTGTCGCTTAACGGGCAGTGGATGGATAGAAAATCTGATTTTTCAAGCAGAGCATCCAGTTCCACCCGCTCATAATCCGTACAACTGCTCTTCCCGGATGCGGAATAAAAAATTACCTTACATCCAAAAGCCTCCGCGATCTGTGCCGTCTTCCGCCCGATATTCCCCATACCGATGATTCCCCATACCTTCCCGTCCAGTTCGGTAAACGGGATATCGAAATTGGAAAATCTGGACTGCGCCGCGTATTCCCCCGATTTAACATAATGGTCGTAATGGTTCAGTTTCTCCAAAATGTAAAAACAGAGTGCAAACGTATGCTGTGCCACAGCCGCCGTGGAATAATTCACGACATTGGCTACTTTAATCCCTCTCCTGCGGCAATATTCCAGATCCACATTATCATATCCTGTGGCAAACTCACAGATTAACTTTACATCCGGCGCATCCTTCAATGTTTCGGCATTCAGCGGCGCCTTATTGGCAATAATAATTTCCGCATCCCTTACCCTGTCTTCCACTTCCCCGGCAACAGTATTGGGATAAGCCGTCACTTCGCCCAATTCCTTCAGGCAATCCACAGAAACATCCTTTCCTACACTGTCCCTCTCTAAAATCACAATATGCATTTTATATAGCCCTCCTGTTAAAATTTAAATACATTGTATCAAAAATATGAGGTATATTCAACAATTTCCCCGTCTTTGCAATCCTGACACGGGCATAGCATGGTCGAGTAGACTTGCCTCTTACGAGACAAGCCCCTCTACAGAACCGGACGTGCGGCTTTTCCGCATCCGGCTCTTCATAGTGCTGATGGCCTGTATGCCTCTGTGTGCATGCCGCTTTCTCCTCCGGAACATTTTCCCGGCGTTTTACCTGTCTCAGCATACAGTATCGGTTTATCCGGAGGATATTGCCCTATGCAGCTGCCTTCCCTCCGGTGGCATTGCCCACCTTCCTCAGTACTATGCAGCTGTCCGACTACCTGCAGTTCATTTGTATTCCTTCGTTCCTTGTCATACATACCACTTATACATTAGGATGTCGCCATCTGATATGGAAACTACAGGTTCTCCCCAGTTGATGCAGTGTCATTGTGCAGCATGGCTGACTTCCAACACCGCCGTGCCGTACATAATCTCACCATAGCGATTATGCATGTATTGCCTTCCATGCTGTAAACCATGTCGGCACACGGATTTGTGATTTCGTTGCTAAAATGCCTTATGACCCTACTGCCTAACTTCCTACGCTTAGCCTGCAGTGTTGCCACTGCATACTCAAGGTTCGCTACCGGTGATGTGGTTAGCACCTTACCGGACGGGATTTCCACCCGCTAAACACTGCACCCTTGCTGGGCGCACTTACAGTTCACTCCCAATGTCATTAACTTAAGGGGTATGGTTCACAGGCAATGTCATTGACTTAAGGGGATTTCTGTGTTTCCAATAGGAAT
>CANDKY010000174.1 GCA_947385425.1 uncultured Lachnospiraceae bacterium
CGGCCTGTGAACCACACCCACTTAAGTTAATGACATTGGGAGTGAACTGTAACTGAGCGTATGAAAGAGGATGAATTTATGCTTGACTTTAAATAGAAGGCAGCGTATAATGGGTTAGGTTGAGGATTGAAAGACAACACTTTTAAACCGGTGTTGTCTTTTTTCATAAGTGATAAGAATAAGAAAGAGATAAGAGAATCGTGGAGACGGGATAGGAGACGGATGGATATTACAGAGCAGCAGGTAAGTTACAGGGAGTCGGGGATTGATGAGAGGATTATAAGGGCAGTGGAGGAAATGGGTTTCGAGTATATGACGCCGATCCAGGCGCAGGCGATTCCCATTATGTTGGAAGGGAAAGATTTGATCGGCCAGGCACAGACAGGGACGGGGAAGACGGCGGCATTCGGTATCCCGCTGATTCAGGGGATTGATCCGCAGGAACGTTCCCTGCAGGCGATTGTGCTTTGCCCTACCAGGGAACTGGCTATACAGGCCGCAGAGGAAATACGCAGGTTTGCAAAATATATACATGGCCTGAAAGTCCTGCCTGTATATGGGGGGCAGGATATTACCAGGCAGATACGCGGCCTGGCCGGCGGGACGCAGATTGTGGTAGGGACGCCCGGGCGTGTTATGGATCATATGCGCCGCCATACGATCAAAACGGCGCAGGTGAAGACCGTCGTTTTGGATGAGGCGGACGAGATGCTGAATATGGGATTCCGCGAGGATATCGAAACGATATTGAAAGATATGCCCGAAGAGAGGCAGACAGCCCTGTTTTCCGCAACGATGCCCAAGCCGATTCTGGAAATTACAAAGGAATACCAGAAGGAGGATGCCCAATACCTGAGGATGGTGCCGAAGGAAGTAACGATAGCGCTTGTAAAACAAGCTTATTACCAGGTGCAGCGTAAGGACAAGGAGGAGGTCCTGGCAAGGCTGCTGGATTATTATCATCCTGCCCGCTCCCTGATTTTCTGTAATACAAAGCGGATGGTTGATGAACTGACCGAGCATTTAAAGGACAGAGGTTTCCAGGCGGAAGGACTCCATGGCGATCTGAGCCAGAATCAGAGGGACACGGTGATGAACCTGTTCCGCAACGGAAGGACGGCTATTCTGATTGCTACCGATGTGGCGGCAAGGGGAATCGATGTTGACGATGTGGAAGCGGTTTTCAATTATGACGTGCCGGAAGATATCGAATATTATGTACACCGTATCGGACGTACCGGGAGGGCCGGTAAGACAGGGAGATCTTTTACCCTTGTGGTGGGAAGGGAGATTTATAAGCTGCGGGATATTGAACGGGTCTGCCATACGAAGATTAAGGAGCGCAGCATCCCGTCGGCGGCGGATATCACGTCGGTGAAGGCGGAGAAGGTGTTGGAGGAAGCTCTGGAGACAATGCGGAGCAGGAACCTGGATAAGACGATAGAATTCCTGGAAAGCAGGCTCGAAGAAGGCGAGTATACCGCCCTGGAGCTGGCGGCCGCTTTCATGAAAATGAAAATGGGCGATGATATTAAAGATATCAAAGTAGAGAAATTCAAGATGAAGGATTTCGGTTTCCATAAAGGAGGATCAGACGGCCGCAGGCGCGGCGACAGCGGAAGGGGAAGAAGAAGGGACGGCAGGGAATCCCGCGGGGAACGTTCCCAGCGGGGGGAGAAATCTTCCTGGCTGGAGAAGTCAGCGCGGGGAGAAAAGCGGGGACGCGGCAGCGAACCGGGGCGCGGCGGTTCCAGGAAGAAGGAACCGGAGCTGGGAGTCGTATGGCCAGGCAAAGACGGAAAGGGCGGTAAGGGAAAGAAAAAGAAGAAATAAGAGCCCGAATGAGGGGCAAAGATCACGCAAAATGGTGAACGGTTTCACCGTGTACAGATGGTGGAAATGACATTAATATAGCATAAGCATAAGAAAAACGCTGTCCTGCCGGTTGTAGCAACAAATTCAGGACAGCGTTAATTTTAATTCGTGGCCATGTTCTTTCAGCCATTTGCGGCGTTCCCTGTAGTCGGGGAGGATGGTTTCCACGCATTGCCAGAAAGCTTTGGAGTGATCCATATGTTCCAGATGGCAGAGTTCATGGACTATCACGTAGTCAAGTATTCCCGGGGGAGCCAGCATAAGGCGCCAGTTGAAGGAAAGGGTCCCGCGGCTGCTGCAGCTTCCCCAGCGGGTTTTCTGATCGCGTATGGAAACGGAGGAATAGCCATGCCGGATCAGATGGCGGTAATTTTCCGCATACCAGGCGGCGCGTTGGGGGATATAGGTTTTGGCGGCGGCACGATACCTTTTCTCCAGGGCGAGGGCCTGTTCCGGGGTAAGTTCCGGCCCGGTGCGGAGGGGATCGGACTTTTGCCCCTCTTTCCGTTTCTGCAGTTCGGCCAGTTTCTTCCCGATCCAGAATTGTTTTTCCCTGAGGAATCTTACTGCATCGGCATCCTTGACGTAACGGGGAAGGCGTACCGTGAGGGTGGCGTCTTCGTTCAGGATGATGGCGCATGTCTTGCGGTCGCTGCGGATGATTTCGTATGGAACGGTGAAGGTTATGCTGTTTTTGTCCATTAATTCAATTATTTTATCCATAATATGGATTATAACATTGTCAACGGAATTTTTCTATGATAATATGAAAAATGTTGGCGTCTTTCCATGGCCTGAAATGGGAATTATGGTTCCGGGGCAGGCAGCGGGAGAGCGGACTGCAGGTATATGACAGTGGGTTTGATATTGGCAGGCAGGAAGGTGTAAGGTCAGGATATGGAGAATAAAAAGAAAAAAAGACATAAAAAAAGAAAAGAAGAAAGGCGGAAAAGAAACGCTAAATATACCAGGGCGCAGTTAAAGGCGAGACGCAGGAGGGCGAGGAAGCGTATTGTTTTCCTGCAGAGGGCGGCGGTTGTTTTCCTTGTGCTGGCAGGGCTTGGAGGGGCCGCTTTCGCTGTGGTATGGAATCTCCCGACAGTGAAGCTGGACAGGGAGCTGAGCGCGGGCGACGAGTATACGGAGGAGGAGGATTATTATCAGGCAATAGAGGCTTATGGCAATGCATTGGAAATCGATTCCACTTCCGTGAAGGCATACCGTTGTATGGCAGGGGCGTATCTGGGTGTGGCGGACGGTTCCCACGCGAAACAGATTTTGTATGAGGGATGGGAGAATACGCAGGATGAAAGCCTGCTGCAATATTATTGTACCGTGATATTAAATGAAGCGGTGGATGAGATCAATGAGGACAGGGCGGATTTTGAAACTCTGGATAAAATCGAATCTGTGCTGGATCAGGGAATTATGCGGGAAGAGGCGCTGGAGCGGATGGACGCGGCATATGGAAGGATTGCGGAGCAATACAGGGGGGACGGGATGCCGGTGGATTTTGCCGGATACGGGCAGATGATGGAAAGGCTGTTTGCCCTGTATCAGAAAGAACCGGCGGAAGAGATCGGGGAAATGGTTTCCCGGTATGGTTATCTGGATGTGGCGGAACTGATGCTTCCGGTGGAGCAGGTGGATGCTTATCTGGAAATTCTGCAGGAGGCTGACGCAGCCGTGCCGATGGATGCAAGGGGTGATCTGATTGCATGTCTGCAGAAAGAGAAGGAAGTGCAGGAAATTTTTGCGGGGATTTTCCGGGAGTTTGACGCGGGAAACTACGAGGCGGCAAAGGAATTTATTTTAACGGACACTTATATCGGCCTGAGGGATGCGTTTATCAGCCAGACGATGGAGTACTGGACGGGGCAGACATATATTCCTGTCAGCAGGGAATATGTGAAGCTACGGCAGGATGGGGGAAGATGGACGTTTTCTTTCCCGGAATTTGACGAGAACAGGGAGACGGCGGGGATAATCACGGTATGGGGCGTTGATATGAAGGATAATGATGTGCTGCGTACTTATATTTCCTATGAGCCGGCAATGCAGAATGGGGAATATTATCCCCATGTGCAGTACGTGATCAGTTATATGAACAGCAACCTGCAGAAAAAGAACGGCTTTTTGTATGAGATGAATTACCATTTTGAGACGCGTACGTGGACGGAGGAGGGTATGGCAACGCATATGGTCGGCGACTGGGGCGGGCCTTACCAGTGGGAGAAAACGTATTAGAGTATTAGGAGATGTTGTATGGGAGAAATTAATTATCAGGAGATTAACGCGGAGACGATAGACCGATGGGTTGAGGGAGGATGGGAATGGGGAAAGCCTGTATCGCACGAAACGTACATAAGGGCGCTGCACGGAGAATGGGATGTTTTACTGACGCCTACAAAGCCGGTGCCGCATGAATGGTTTGGCACTCTGCGGGGGAAGAAGGTTTTGGGGCTTGCAAGCGGCGGCGGGCAGCAGATGCCGGTATTTGCGGCGCTCGGGGCGGACTGTACTGTTTTGGATTATTCTTTAAAACAGATTGAAAGCGAAAGGATGGTTTCGGAGCGCGAAGGATATCCGATCCGGATTATCCGGGGGGATATGACAAAGCCGCTGCCTTTTGCGGATGCCGAATTTGATATCATTTTCCATCCGGTGTCGAATTGCTATGTCGAAGAGGTGCGCCCGATTTGGAAGGAATGCTACCGTGTCCTGAAAACCGGAGGTTATTTGATTGCCGGGACCGATCATTATGTCAATTATATTGTTGACAATGAGGAAAAGATGGTGGTAAATTCCCTGCCGTATAATCCGTTAAAGAATCCGGAGCAGATGAAGCAGTTAAGGGAGGAGGACGACGGGGTGCAGTTTTCCCATTTTATTCAAGAGCAGATTGGAGGGCAGTTGGAAGCCGGATTCCGGCTGCTGAATATCTATGAGGATACGAATGGGGAAGGGCGGCTGCATGAATTGGGAATACCTACTTTTTTAGCTATGCGTTCTGTTAAAGAGTGATGCGGGGTCGCATAAAGATATCAGGATGTTGTAAAGGCGTAGACTGCCGGAAAGGAGGATATTCGGATGAAAAAATTGTTTTGTTATGCGGACAGGTATATAAAGGAAAGTGACTGGAGGGATCTGGCTATGCTTAAGTTCTGTCTCTTTTCTATGGGGATTTTGGCGGGGATGCGGATACCGGAAAAGAATAAGAAGCAGGCAGGGTGGATTGCCGCATTCGTTTTCGCGGCAACCTATATCCCATTGATAGCGAAGTTCTTTTCTGTCATTGTGGAGAAGGAAGAGTAAAACCAGCGCAGTCTGTAAAAGCGCAGTTTGCCGGCTCCGGATTGGAGGTGGAAGCTTTTGCCAGAGCCGAAAGCGAAATTTCTAAGGTGGTTATCTATAGGAAAAGGGCTGTTTCGACAGTCTTTTTTTATGCACAGGGGTGCGTAAGAGCCTGTTTAAAATCTCATTTCCACCATCTGTACACCTCATTTTTCGAGATCTTTGCCCCTCACAAACTGTGGCGCACATCTGGCGAAAAGCAGATTTTAAACAGGCTCTAAGGAAATTAGCAGCTTTGCATCACGCACCCTGGGCGGCGGGCTGGGGGAAAAGCTTTCCCCGCTCGATTTTTTCCCATTACCGCAGAATTTCTGACGTGAAGCGCCCTGCTTATCCGGTAACAGGGATCTCGATTTGTACGATGTAATCCTCAATCCGGTCAATGACATTTTCGTTGATGCCCATTTCATAGGAAAATCCGTGAAGGGCCAGCCCATGCCTCTTTGCATAATCAAGGATTTCCTGATATTTTTCCGGGATGCCGCTCCACGCCCCTTTATGGAAGGCTCTCAGGTATTTGCCCTTTGGCATGATATGCAGCCCGGCCTGGTATGGGAGAAAGGGGATTTCGATAAAGAGCCTGGAATAATTGTCAAAGCTGCCGTTTTGCAGGTCGGCAACGGAGATCATGGAGCCATAGGATGCCTCATGGAGACGGCCAAGCCGGTATTTTTCGGTTTCGGCAGTGATCAGTTCCACTTCCTGTTCAAAGGAAGTATTCCGGTCTACATCTACAGTGACCAGACAGCGCTCCTCCTTTTCGACAATGCTGATCTTGGATAAGTCTATGGAGAGCAGGGTGTCCATATTCTGGTGATGGGTGCATAGGGTTGTCCGGATTGCCTGCAGGTGGGTGATCTGCATGTCAAGGCCGGCTATCTTTTCTTCCAGAAGGCTTTTTAAAGCGCTGGCGGATCGGTTTTTCATGAAATCCTGTATTTCGTTGATGGAAACATCCAGTTCCCGCAGCAGCAGTATCGTTTCGAGGACAGGGCTTTGGTGGTAATTGTAGCAGCGGTATCCGTTTTCGGTGTTGATGACGGCGGGTTTAAACAGCCCGATTTCATCATACCACATAAGGGTCTTTTTGTTGATGCCGTGCATGGCTGCGAACTGGCCGATTGTGAGAAGTTTGTCTTTCTTTTTCATGATCACCTCATAAAATTTCAAATTGGTATTGACCGAACAGTTACTGTACAGTTTATACTATCATATACAGGAAGCAAATACAAGATAGATCCGGGAATCTATCTGGAAAACGGAGGAAAAATTTATGGAAAGCTTAAATGTATATGAAAAGCCTGTAACACTGAAGAATATCCTGAAGTTTGCCGTGCCGACCATTGCAATGACTGTATTCATGTCTTTTTATACGATGGTTGACGGGCTGTTTGTATCGAACCTGATCGGTACGGATGCGCTTTCCGCCATCAATCTGACAGCCCCCATTATCCAGCTCGTCACGGCGATCTCCACTATGCTTGCCACCGGGGGCAGTGCGGTCATCATGAAAAAGATGGGGGAACAAAAGTGTGAGGAAGCGAAGGAGGATTTCACTTTTTTGATTTTGGTGAATGTCATTGTGGGGGTTGTGATGTGTACCGTGGGATATCTGGCAATGGATCATATTTTTGTCGGCATGAACCTTTCCGCGGATGTGGAAGGGTACTGTGTGGAATATTTAAGCCGGTATCTGGTGTTTACCGTGCCGATCCTATTGATGAATAATTTCACGCTTTATATGATTGCCAGCGAAAAGGCGAACCTTTCCCTTGTCTGTTCTGTGACAGGCGGCGTCCTGAATATGGCGCTTGATTATGTGTTTATCGCAGGGTTTGGCATGGGGATCGGCGGCGCCGCAGTTGCAACCGGGCTTGGCTATTCCGTGACGGCGGTTGCGGGGCTGTTTGTGTTTGGCAGGAAAAAGAGCCTTCTGCATTTTAAAAAACCGGCCTTCCGGTTTAAGGTTCTTGCAAATGCGGCGGCAAATGGGTGTTCGGAGATGGCCACCGCACTTGTTACCGGGATCATCACGATGATGTTCAACTGGAC
>CANDKY010000175.1 GCA_947385425.1 uncultured Lachnospiraceae bacterium
GTATGGCGTATGGCGTATGGCGTATGGCGTATGGCGTATGGCGTATGGCGTATGGTGTATGGTGTATGACATATGGCGTAGGTGCACGGTGTACGGTGTGTGATATCAGGCAGAGGAAAGAAGTGAGGAAGGATGCAGGGAATCCTGTATGATGCAAGAAAGATAAAAGCGTATGAGAGCCTTTTGGCCTGGGGGGAATATGCGGGGCAGGAACGGGCGTGGGTAGACGGTTTATGGGCAGACTTGCTTACGATACCGGATTTGTACGCGGAAATAGTATATTATATGGAAAACCATGCGTTTAAGGATGCGTTTAAGTTCCGGGGGTATTCTTTGATTGATTTGTATGTGTGGCAGATGGACAGATATAACCTGATCAAGGATTCCGGGAAAAATACGGCGGAGTGCAATAAGGAGACGATGGTATTGCGTTCTTTCCGTACGATGGTGGATTTTATGCGCAGCCCGGAGGAATATGCGAAGCGGTTGGGAGAGAGCCGGGGGATGGACAGGGAGTATTAGTACTCCATCCGGCCGGATGGAGCTCTGGAGCGTGTCTTAAAATAATAGGGATATGGAAAATAAGGAGATAGCAAGAGGATGACAAGGACGGAATTCATGGGAGAGCTGCAGCGGTCGCTTTCCGCTTCCATGGGCAGCGGTGCGGTGAGCGGGCATATGCGTTATTATCAGGATTATTTTGACACTCAGCTTGGTATGGGAAAGAGGGAAGAGGAAATTGCAGAGGAACTGGGGAATCCCCGGCTGCTTGCGAAAACGATTACAGAGGCGGCAAAAAGGGAGGGGCGGGGAGAAAGGATAGCGGAATATGATGAAGTGTATGAGGATACTGCTGCCAGGGAGAGGCAAAGTTCTAATTTATGGAAGTACCGGCTGCCGGGATGGCTGTGGCTGATTTTGGTTTTTGTGGCGGTAGTGGTTATAGTAGGGGTAGTCAATTCCGTGATTGTGGCGATGCTGCCGATCCTGTTCCCGGTACTGTGCCTTATTCTTTTGCTGCGTTTGTTCCGCAGAAAGTAAAGAACCGTATGTAAAACGGGATGTTTTCCCGTTTTCCTGTAAAATGTGTATCCCGCCGGAGGTCTTCCGGCGGGATAATGAGGGGAGTATAAATAATTAATATAAGGGTCTGTAAAGGGAAACGATGAAGGGGTATTTCCCTTTACAATTGTTATTATACCACGAAGCGGAGAAAATGCAATACCAAAATAGTACCAAGGTACTGAAATTTTTTTGTGCAAAATGAATAAAAAATCGGTACTATAGTCCTAAAGGAATCAGCGGTGAGTATTTTTGTCCTTTCTTTGAAGATTTTTTTTAACTTTTGAAAAATTAAAAAAATTTTGAATAGTTTTGGGAATCGGAGACATACTACCTTTGTAACAAAAAATAACCAGGAGGAAACAAACAATGTCTAAAAACGATTATAACCAGAACAATCAGAACAACGAAAACAAAAATCAGGACAACAAGGTGCAGAACAGCAACAACGACAAGCAGAATCAGAAGAACAGCAATAACAGCAACAACTGCTCTAACAACAACCAGAAGGAAAACAACTTCTAAGCAGGAGCAGGAAAAGGGATGCCACAGGGCATCCCTTTTGTTTTGGGCAGGCGGGCATGGACTGTTCAATTTATCGAGGGGCTTGGAAGGGGGCCTTGGAATAAGGCCTGGAATAAGGGAAAACAGTAGTTGAAAAGCTGCGGGAATACAGGTATACTGGTAGAATATAATACAAGCCTGTTCCTGAGCGGAAAGCATTTTGCAAAAGTGTTCCGGTCCAGGCACGGCGAGGAAAGGAAAACATCAGTCATGAAGAGGTATGAGTTGGTTGCACCCTGTCATTTCGGGCTGGAAGCAGTGCTGAAGAGGGAAATTATTGATCTGGGGTATGATGTGAGCCAGGTGGAGGATGGAAGGGTGACTTTCCAGGGGGATGAAGAGGCGGTCTGCCGGGCGAATGTGTTCCTGCGGACGGCGGAAAGGATATTGATTAAGGTGGGCAGTTTCCATGCGGAGACTTTTGAAGATCTGTTCCAGGGGACGAAGGCGCTGCCCTGGGAGGAGTATATACCGAAGAATGGGAAATTCTGGATTACGAAAGCAGGGAGCGTGAAGAGTAAATTGTTCAGCCCTTCGGATATCCAGTCAGTTATGAAGAAAGCGATGGTGGAACGGCTGAAGGAGAAATACCGGACAAGCTGGTTTGAGGAAGACGGGGAAAGCTTCCCTGTGAGGGTGTTTCTCATGAAGGATGAGGTAACGGTGGGGCTGGATACTACAGGGGAGTCTTTACATAAGAGGGGATACCGGAAACTGGCGGCAAAGGCCCCGATAGCGGAGAATCTTGCGGCTGCCCTTATTATGCTTACGCCGTGGAAGGGGGACAGGATATTGGTGGATCCTTTTTGCGGAAGCGGGACGTTCCCTATAGAGGCGGCGCTTATGGCGGCGAATGCTGCGCCGGGGATGAACCGTTCCTTCACCGCGGAAGACTGGGGGCACATTATCGGGCGGAAAGTCTGGTACGATACGTTGGACGAGGCGCAGGAGATGGCGGATTTTGACGTGGAGACGGATATACAGGGATACGATGCCGATGAGAATATTGTGGCTGCGGCCAGGGAGAATGCGAAACTGGCGGGTGTGGACAGGCTCATTCATTTTCAGAAAAGGGATGTGGCGCAGTTAAGCCATGCGAAGAAGTACGGTTTTATTATTACGAATCCGCCCTATGGGGAGCGCATGGAGGAAAAGGAGAATCTTCCGGCATTGTACCGTTTGCTCGGGGAGCGTTACCGGCAGTTGGATGCCTGGTCTTTGTACCTGATTTCCGCATATGAAAATGCCGAGCGGGACATCGGAAAAAAGGCGGATAAAAACAGGAAAGTTTATAACGGTATGATGAAGGCATATTTTTACCAGTTTATGGGGCCGAAACCGCCGGCACGGAAAGCGTGAAGTGTAAGCCGGGTGTGTTTTGGCCGGGCGGTATGGGGGACGTATGGCAGTTGGATATAAAAAAATCAGGTTTATAAGATGGCTGTTTGTTTTCACTATGGCGGTGCTGCCGCTTTTTTTCCTCGAAGGATGGTTCAGGGATCTGAGGATGGCGGCACTGGCCAAAGAGGGCGCCATAGAAAACAGCCTGACATTTACTTATACAGGAGGCAGGGAGATAAAATGTTATAAGACGCCTTACGGGGAACAGGAAGGGGTGAGTTATGTGTTTTTCCCTTCTTACGCGGATCTGGCGCAGGTTGGTGTGGATACCGCCGCAGGCCGTGTGGATTTTGCCGGCGGGGAAGGAACGGCGGCGGTAAGGGAGGGGGAACATGCCGTATGCAGTTTTGAGGAGGGCATTCCGTACCAGGTATCTTTCTACAATTCCTCAGGGCGGGAAACCGGGAGGAAAAAGATTGTCTTTTTAAAATCGGGGAAACTGCCGACCTTGTATGTGAGCACGCAGAGCGGAAATATGGAGGCATTGGATGCGGATAAGAGTTACAAGGAGAAGGCTTTCGTGGAGTTGCTGGACGAGACGGGAAAGGAGCTGTTTTCGGAGGATATAAAAAGTATTTCCGCAAGGGGAAACCAGACATTCGGGTATGAGAAGAAGTCCTACCAGATTCGGCTGAAATCTCCGGAGGATTTTATGGGGATGGGGGAGTCGGATACATGGATATTGCTTTGCAATGTATATGACCCTGCATATATCAGGAATAAGCTTACATATGAAATGGCGCTGCAGGCGGGGATGCCCGCAAGCCCGAGGTCGGAGTATATCGATGTCTATTTTAACGGCGTCTATTCCGGGATGTACCAGCTATGTGAAAAAGTGCAGGTAGGGGAGAACCGGATAGAAATCGGGGATCTGGAGAAGCAGAACCGGGCTTTGAACGGGGAAGTGCTGGATTATATAGAGGGTTTTGTTTCGGAGGATAACCGGAGGAAAGGGACACGGCTGGCAAGTGACCCGCAGGATATCACGGGAGGATATTTGATAGAGCATGATTATGGGGCAAAGTATGAGGAGGAAACCAGCGGTTTTATTACAGGGCTGGGCGATCATTATGTACTGAAGAACCCGCAGCATGCCTCGGAGGCGGAAGTGGCTTATATCAGCGGTCTGATGCAGGAGATTGAGGATGCCATCCGGGCGGAGGACGGCCGCCATCCTGTGACGGGAAAACATTACACGGAATATATTGACCTGGAATCATGGGCGGATAAATATTTGGTCGAGGAGATAACACGCAATAATGGCGGGGGCGCTTCCAGTTCTTTTTTCTTTAAGCCGGAGGACAGCATCAGTACGAAAGTATACGGCGGGCCGGTATGGGATTATGATAAAGGATATGGGAATGCGTCAAGACACAATAAAAATACAAGGGATCTGGGACTGCTTACCCTGCATGCATCGAACACGGCATGGTTTTATTATCTATACCAGCATGAGGATTTCGTGGAAACGGTAAAAAAAGAATACCGGGAGAAGTTTGCGGATTACCTGGCGGAGATGGCGGAAAGGAAGATAGATGAATACCTGGCGGAGATAGAAGCGGCGGCAGTTCCGGACAGGGTGAGGTTTGCGCATGTATACGATTCATTGGGGGAAGGGGCGCTGGATTATAAGGCACAGGCGGAAATGGTAAGGGAGTTTATAAGGGAAAGGAAAGCCTTTCTGGACGAAGTGTGGCTGAAGGATGCGGAAATCTGTATGGTGCGTTTTTTGCAGGAAGAGGGGGAGGTCAGCCGGTGTTTTGGGGTAAAAGCCGGGGAATGTATCCGGGAACTTCCCGATGAGAACCGGAAAGGCAGGAATTTCTTTGGATGGAGGATAGCCGGCACACAGGAAATGCTGACGTCTGATACCGTGATTACGCAGGACATGGATGCATATGTAGTATGGGAGTAAAAGACAGGAAGCAGGGGGCGGAAACAGGATGGAAGGAAAGAGCGGAAAAGGGATGGAAAAGTATCGGCATGAATTCAAATATTTCTGTTCGGAGGGCCAGCTAGCCATACTTTCGGCCCGGCTGAAAGGTATAATGCAGGCAGACAGCCATGCGGGCAGGGAAGGCAGGTATCATGTAAAGAGCCTTTATTTTGACGATATGGACGACCGCTGCCTGATGGAAAACGAAGATGGCACATCGCCGAGGGAAAAGTACAGGATACGCATATATGACAACAGCCGCGACAGGATCAGCCTGGAGTGTAAGCGCAAAGAGAACGATAAGGTAAATAAAAAAAGCAGCCTTTTGACCATGGGGCAGTTTGAGTACCTGGCTTACGGATACCGGACGGAGGAAGCGGAGGAGTTACCGGATCTGGCAAAACGCCTGATGGTGTTAAAAAAGTGCAGCGGGATGCAGCCGAAGGTGGTAGTCAGTTATGAGCGGACGCCTTATGTCTGCAAAAACGGCAACGTACGGGTGACATTCGACCGCCATATTGCCTCTTCGTCCAATGTGCGTGATTTTTTCTCCGTTGGCGCGGGCAGGAGGCAGGTACTGCCCGCGGGCTGGCAGCTATTGGAGGTAAAATATGACGAGTACCTGCCGGATCATATTTATCGTGCACTCTCCCTGGCAAACATGCAGAGAGTAACCTTCTCAAAGTATTATCTTTGCAGAAGATATCATTTATGACAGCAGCAATGCCAATAAGGCTTGCAGGAGAATCACATTCCATGCATTAAGGAATGTGATTCTTCTGCGGGGGGTAAGCCTTATAGGCATTGCTGCGGAACTGGAAACAGGGGCAATGCCAATAAGGCTTGCAGAAGAATCACATTCCATGCATTAGGGAATGTGATTCTTCTGCGGAGGGTAAGCCTTATAGGCATTGCTGCGGGACTGGAATAAAAATAGGAGATTGGGATATGAATTTTACGGATATTTTCAGAAATTCGTTTTTGGATGCTTTTGCGCAGAACGAGGTAGCGACAGGACAGGTAATTGTGATTTTGCTGTCTGCATGTTTTGTAGCATTGTATATTTTCGGTGTTTACCGCCTGATGACAAGGAAGACTTTCTATTCAAAGAGCTTCAATATCTCTTTGGCGGCACTGGCAGTCATTACGGCGGTTATCATTTTAACGGTGCAGTCAAATATAGTGCTTTCGCTCGGCATGGTAGGCGCGCTGTCCATCGTGCGGTTCCGGACAGCGATCAAAGATCCGATGGATTTAGTATTTCTGTTCTGGGCGATCAGCGCGGGGATCGCCTGCGGGGCGGGAATGCTGGAAATAGCGGTCTGCGGTTCCCTGATCCTGACTGTTTTGATATTCGTTTTGGACAGGCTCCCTGTGGCGAAAGCCGCGATGATACTGGTAGTGAATGCGGAGGCAGGCAAAGAGCAGACGGCCCAGGTGATGGAACTGGTGAAAAAGTACAGCAAATACTTTAAAGTAAAATCCCGGAATATAACAGGCGGGCAGTTGGATCTGGTCGTGGAGCTGTGGGTATCGAAGGAAGAAGAACTGGCAGAGCAGTTGGCAGGGCTTAAAGGGGTACACAGCGTCTCACTGATGTCACATGACGGGGAAGTTACTTTTTAACGGCAAGAAGGAGCCCCAACGCCATTAACCTGGAACTTTTGGTTAATAATGGTATTGGGGTTACAAAAGCAGTAACAAAATATCCTGCATCAGAGATGCAGGATATTTCCTGAATGAGGCATCCGGGATTCGAACCCGGGACAACTTGATTAAAAGTCAAGTGCTCTACCGACTGAGCTAATACCCCATATTTCAATAATAGAAACCTTTTAATAACTCTAAACTGGGCTAGCTGGATTCGAACCAGCGAGTGCAGGAGTCAAAGTCCTGTGCCTTACCGCTTGGCGATAGCCCATCAATTCAATACGCCAAGCTTTCCCCTTACTATATCCGGGATACAGCCAGGACAACCATACAATACTTACTAAAAGAAAAGGGTGGGTAAAGGGACTCGAACCCTCGACCTTCAGAGCCACAATCTGACGCGCTAGCCAACTGTGCTATACCCACCATAATAAATTAAAATCTTCCTGCCTGAAATTTCTATCCGGGATGCTTATCCCAAACGTGCTCGAAGGGATTCGAACCCCCGACCCACGGCTTAGAAGGCCGTTGCT
>CANDKY010000176.1 GCA_947385425.1 uncultured Lachnospiraceae bacterium
GTAAAATCAAGGGGTTACGTCATTTTACATTTCTTTAAGTGTTAAAGACGGGAGTTTACCACATTGTGAAAATAAAGTCTAGTAATTTTTTCTTTTTTTTATACAATGGTAGTAATACAGTTACAATACAGTGTCAATGTCATTAACTTAAGATTCCCGGAGCGCCGCAGGCTATATGTCTCACCCGGATGCGCTTTCGCCCAGCGGCAGACGCAACGGTACTAACCCTACATTACATGTGGTGCAGCGCCAGAACATGGTGCCTAAGTGCCGGGGTCTTTCAATGCACACGGGCACCCAAAGGAAAAATGTCAGCAAGAGCTGACGGGTGCCCGGCGCGCGGGTAGGGGAAGATGGCTCTTCCCTACTCGATCGGTCTGGATTGAGGTATATGGTTTGCAGCATCCCGAAAAGCTTAAGTTAATGACATTGGTACAGCACCCGAAGTACACAAAGGGAGGAGAAGCGTATGGAGACGGGACATGGTAAGAAGGCGTGGGGTATATCAAGGCAGGCAGAGGAGGGTTATCTGGGGAAAACTCTTGCCGTAGTGCATGACAATGTGGAGAATTACGGGCGGGAAGTTGCCAGGATGCAGGGGGATATCGATGAGATGCTGGCTCATTACCATGATAATGATGCGGAAGTCCTAACGATCCTGAATAATACGGTGACTTTGCACAGCCATATGAAGCGTGCCCTGGAGCGGAATGAGAAGGCGCTTGGCAAGCCTTATTTCGGCAGGATTATTTTCCATGATGAGGCGTTGGATAAGGAGGAATCTCTTTATATCGGCAGGGGAGGGATATCGAAGGATACGACGCACTGGATGGTGGTGGACTGGCGGGCGCCGGTGGCGAATGCTTATTATGAGAACAATTTGGGGAAGTGCAGTTACATGGCGCCGGGCGGCGTGGAGATGAAGATTGATCTGGAGCTGAAGCGGACTTATGAGATTGAGGGCGGGAAGCTTCTGGATTTTTTTGACAGTGAGGTAGTTGCCAATGACGACCTGCTGACGAAGTATCTGGCGAAGAATAAGCAGGCGGTGCTGGGGGAAATCGTTGCGACCATCCAGAAGGAGCAGAATGAAATTATACGGAAGTCGCCTTACCACAATGTTATTGTGCAGGGGGTGGCAGGTTCCGGGAAGACGACGGTAGCGATGCATCGGATTTCCTTTATCCTTTACAATTATGAGGAGCGGTTTAAGCCGGATGATTTTTATATCGTGGGGAGTAACCGGATTTTGCTGAATTATATTACGGGGGTTTTGCCTGATCTGGATGTGTACGGTGTGCGGCAGATGACGCTGGAGCAGTTGTTTGTCCGTTTGCTGTATGAGGACTGGGATGAGAAAAAGTACCGTATCAGGAGTACGGACAGGAGCGGGGAAAAGGGGAGTGTGAAAGGGAAGACGCAGTGGTTCCGGGATTTGGAGGAGTACTGCAGGCGGCTGGAATGGGAAGTAATCCCGCGGGAAAGCGTATATTTGAACCGGAAGCGGTTCGTGGAGGGGTTCCGGAACGGGAAGACGGGGGTGTTTGATGAGACGGAGGGAAAAACGCCGGATCCCGGGGAGCTTATCCTGCTGGCGGGCAGGGAGCAGGTGGAGAATTATATCCTGCAGAACCCGGCAGTGTCGGTGCAGAATAAAATAGATATGCTCAATGAGCGGCTGATAAATAAAGTGAAGGAAGAATTTCTGGGGAAAGGTATTTCCTATACGGAGGCGGAGCGGAAAGCGATCCTGAAGGCGTACCGGGGGTGGTACGGCGGCAGGGTGTGGAAGCGTTCCATTTATACGTTGTACAGGGATTTCCTGGCGGGGCAGGAAGCGAAAGGCTGTGGGACGGAGGCAGCGGAGAATGAGTTCGATGTGTATGACCTGGCGGCTTTGGCTTATCTTTATAAAAGGGTGAAGGAGAAGGAAGAAATCAGCGAGGCGCATCATGTGGTGATCGATGAGGCGCAGGATTTCGGGATGATGGCGTACCATGTGCTGAAATTCTGTATCAAAGGCTGTACGTATACCGTGATGGGGGATGTGTCCCAGAATATTCATTTTGGTTATGGGCTGAATGACTGGGAGGAACTGAAGGGGCTGCTTTTGCCGGATGCAATGGACAGCTTTGGGATTTTGAAAAAGAGTTACCGGAATACGGTGGAAATATCGAATTTTGCCACAAGGATACTGCACCATGGGCAGTTTTCCATTTATCCGGTAGAGCCGATTATCCGGCATGGGAACCCGGTGCAGGTGCGGCAGGCGGCGGACAGGCAGGAATTGCTGCGCGAGGCTGCCGGGGTCTGCCTGGAATGGCAGCAGAAGGGGCTGGATACCATTGCCGTTGTCTGCAGGGATCAGGAAGGGGCGGCTGCGGTGTCACGGGAACTGGCGGAGTATGTGGAAGTGATGGAAAGTAATTTGGAGAAGGCCGAGTTCGGGAACGGGATTATGGTGCTTCCGGTGGAATATACGAAGGGGCTGGAGTTTGACGCGGTATTGATTTTCAATCCGGTGAGGGGGGAATACCCGGTGGAGGACGGGCATGCGAAGCTGCTTTATGTGGCGGCAACCCGGGCGCTGCATGAGCTGTGTGTACTCCATACGGGGGATCTTACCGGCCTGATCGCGGATCCTGTGCCGGAAAGGGCGGTACTCCGGGATAAGGCTGTGCCGGGTGAAGGGGACGAGAAAAGGGCCGTACCTGGAACGGGAACCGTGGAAGGGGCCGTGCCTGGAGTGGAAGCCGTGGAAAGGGAAGTGCCGGAAGCGGAAGACAGGAAAGTAGTGCTGCAAACTGGAAACGGGGCAGATAGGGAGGAGGCTTGGGGAAGCCGGACGAGGAAGCCAGGGGAAGAGGAGAGCATGGCAGAACCGGCCGGCAGTATGGAAGTGCGTCAGAGAAAAAAGCCGGCGGCCATCCTGTCCGGTACGGCGGGGAGGAGTATGGCAGGTGCGGCGGCTACGCCGGAGGATAAAAGGCCTTTTATAAGCCGCAGGCCGGTAAAGCCTTTGGCGGGGCCGGTGAGGCGGATGGGGGAAGGGGATTTTTCCGCTCCGAGGGCCGGGGAAAAAGGCGTTGGGACAGCAGGCGGCAGGCGCGTAACGGCCAGGCTCCGGAAAGCGGAAGACGGTTATGGATTCGGTGATATGCCTGCAACGGAAAAACTCCGGCCTGCGGGGCATGCGAAAATGGATCAGGCGGTGCGGTGGGTTGCCAGGCAGGAGGACGGGCTTTATATGCAGAGCCGGTACGGCACGCTGCGTTTATGCCCTGTAGGGAGTTTCATTATACGGATAACTTTTGCCAGGGGCGGAAGGGTTGCGGAAGGCGTGCACCCCGGGATTGCGCTGCGTAAGCCGGATAAGGCGTGGATGTATAAGGAATCCGGGAAGGCGGTTGATTTGCTGACGGATGAGCTGTGCCTGCAGGTGGATAAGGCAAGCGGGGCAATCCGGTATATGACGCGGGATAAAAAGCTGCTTTTGGCTGAAAGGGGGAAGGACAGCAGGCAGTTGGAAACCGCCGCCGGGGGGAAACTGAGGGAGTGGCTGTATCTGGACTGGCAGAAAGGGGAAAATTTGTATGGTTCCGGCGCCGGGAAGCGCAACGGAATGAGCCTGCGCGGGACGGCCAGATATATTTCACACGGAAACGGCGCGGAGGAACTTCCGTTTATCGTTTCGGATAAAGGATACGGGATGGTACTGGCAACGGCAGGGGACGCTTTCTGCTGTGATATCCCCGCCTATGGTTCTTACTTATATATGGAAGGGGAAGGGCAGATGGATTATTATTTTATTGCGGGAAAGGGGCTTAAGGAAACGCTGGAAGGGTATATGATTTTATGCGCGGGGGAAAAGCATGGCTTCCAATAAACCGGTTTTTATGATATGATAATTATGATAACAGGCAATATTTTTAAAGCGGTTGGACAGTAAAAATAAAAGGAGCAAAGCAGCTATGAGAAAAAGCGGCATTTTATTACCGGTGGCAAGTATCCCCTCCAGATATGGAATCGGTACATTTTCGAAACAGGCGTATGATTTTGTGGATTTTTTGGAGAAGGCGGGGCAGAAGTGCTGGCAGATACTTCCGTTAGGGCCGACCGGGTACGGCGATTCGCCCTACCAGTCCTTTTCCACCTTTGCAGGGAATCCGTATTATATTGATTTGGAGCAGTTGACGGAGAAGGGGTGGCTGACGGAGGAAGAGTGTGCAGCCTGTGATTTCGGCACGGAGGACAGGTATGTGGATTATGAAAAGATTTATCTGTCCCGTTTTAAGGTGCTGAGGAAGGCTTATGAGAGAAGCCGTATCGGGGAGACGGAAGAATTTCAGAATTTTAAAGAGGAAAATGCCTTCTGGCTGGAGGATTATGCGCTGTATATGGCAGTAAAAAACTCTTTCGGCGGTGTGAGCTGGATTGAATGGGAGGAGGATATCCGGCTGCGCAGGGGGGAGGCCATGGAAGCATGCAGGGAGAAATATGCGGAGGAAGTGGAATTTTATGAATTCCAGCAGTTCCTGTTTATATCCCAGTGGTCGGCCCTGAAAGAGTATGCGAATAAAAAGGGGATTCAGATTATCGGGGATATCCCGATTTATGTTGCTTTTGACAGTGCGGATACATGGGCGAACCCGGAATTGTTCCAGTTGGATGAAAACTGTTTCCCGATAGGGGTGGCGGGATGCCCGCCGGATGCTTTTTCGGCGACCGGGCAGTTGTGGGGCAATCCGCTGTACCGGTGGGAGTACCACAAGGAAACCGGGTATGAATGGTGGATGAAGAGGATTTCTTATTGTTATAAATTGTATGATGTGCTGCGCATCGACCATTTCCGGGGCTTTGACGAGTATTATTTTATTCCTTACGGGGATGAGACGGCAGAGTTCGGGCATTGGGAACCGGGCCCGGGTTATGATATTTTTAAGGTAATGAAAGGAAAAATCGGCAATAAGCCGGTGATTGCGGAGGATTTGGGTTATCTGACGCCCAGTGTGCTGAAGCTGGTGAAGAAGACCGGTTATCCCGGGATGAAGGTATTGCAGTTTGCTTTTGACGATACGGAGTCCAGTGATTATCTGCCCCATAAGTATCCGCAGAATGCGGTGGTATATACAGGCACCCATGACAATGACACGACGCTTGGCTGGTTTAATACGCTGAACCGCCATGACAGGGCTTTTGCGAAGCGTTATCTGAACATAAGGGGGAAGAAGGAGGTGCAGTGGGAGTTTATACGTGCGGCGCTGTCGAGCGTGGCGGATACGGCAGTGATTCCCATGCAGGATTATCTGGGCCTGGGGTCGGAGGCGCGCACCAATACGCCGGCGACGTTGGGGGATAACTGGAAATGGCGTCTGCTGCCCGGCGACCTCACGGACGGGCTGGCAGGGGAGATACGGAAGATGGCGAAGCTTTACGGGAGGGTGTGAGGCTTTGGAACTGTTATAGGATAAGAGAGGAATAGTCGGGAGGAAAAGATATGCTGGAAAAAAGCAGGGTCCTTGACCTGGGGTGCGGTACAGGGCTTGAATTGGAGGAATATTTCGGTCGCCTTCAAAAGTTAAAACAGGGGCAGACGGATTTACGATAATTTACAGCCCGTCATTGGCGGACAGGGATGGATTACCGGTATCAGGGAGGATGATGGTATGAGTATGAAGATTCAATCGGGCAGGCAGGTAATAAGCTTAAGGAAACCGGACGGGACGTCCGCAGGGACAATCAGCATCTCACAGCCGAGTGTAAAGAAAAAGAAACGTCTGCAGTACAATTTCAAAGAAATTTCCACGCAGATTATGATGGCAAAGACTTCAGGCAGCGCCGGCAGGGTAGCGGCAAAGGCGCGGCGGAAAACGGCCTTGCTCCAGCGCAAGCGGAAAAATGAGGAATATGACGAGCAGGAGTTGGAGCAGGCAATTATCCATGCGAGAAAACTGGAACGGATTGCGAAAAAGAGGAAGAAGCATCTGGAGGAAGAAGAGCGGGCCAAAGAAACCGGTTCCTGCCTGGTGGAGACGGATGGGGACGGAGGTTTTGCTATAGAGGATGAGGAAGAGGAGGACGGACAGGGACTGAGCCGGGAGGAGATGGAAAAGCTGGCGGAGGAGTATCGGCAGTTCATGGAGGAAAACATGGCAAGGATGGAGGATTCCATGGAGGAAATGGAAGATGCCATGGGGCTTAAGGAACTGGCGGATGAGATGCTGGGAGGCGTACAGGAGGAAATGGATCCGGAAGAGCTGGAACGCCTGAAGAAAAAGCACAGATCCGATGAACTGCAGGATATTATGGAAGCGGATATGAAATATCTGAAAGCCCTGTTTGATAAGCTCGCAAAAGAAAAGCAGAGCGCGTCTTCCTCCGGAAAGGGAAGCGGGAGCGGGGTTTCCCTGCAGCTTGGAGGCGTGGAGATGCCTGTCCAGGTATTCGGGGAGGCGGCTGCGGCGGAGGGCGGGAAGGTGGATGTTTCGGTATAATGGGAGCCGGACAGAGACTTTCCTTCCGGGTTTCTTTCCGGGTTTTCCGTGGCCGGATTTAAGGGCTTGTTTAAAATCCCATTTTCGCACATCTGGCAAAAATGGGATTTTAAACAGGCTTCAAGGAACTGCAGGAAAAGTTATTTTATTATTCCTTAACTCTGTCCAGTTCTGTAAGATTAACACCGGACGATGTTAAAATAACTTTCAACTCAATGTATCTTTCATGCATCAGTTTATATGCCGGGGAGTTTTTATCGGACGCCAGCATATAGTTTTGCAATCGTGCAAATTCCTCAACATTTTTTTGCATCATTTCTTTATCGGACATACAACCACCTGCTTTCATTAATAATATATATCGGTTGTTACATTTAAATTATAACCGATTATGTAAAAAGTGTAAAGGCTCTGTGTACGAATAAATGCGAGTGAATGTCATTAACTTAAGCTTCCCGGAGCGCCGCAGACCACATATCTCATCCGGAC
>CANDKY010000177.1 GCA_947385425.1 uncultured Lachnospiraceae bacterium
CCGCTCCTGCGGGCACTCAAATCAGGATGGTGAAATCTCTGATTTCACACTAACCACCATGCTTATACACCGCCATAATGCAGCGCACAATCCACCGCCTGTTTCCATCCCTGCAACAGCCCCTTCCTCTTTTCCCCATCCATGGAAGGAGTAAAAGCTTTGCCCAACTGCCAGTTTTCCCTTATCTCGTCCTTATCTTTATAATACCCGGTAGCAAGCCCGGCCAGATAAGCCGCGCCAAGAGCCGTCGTCTCGATGCATTCCGGCCTGTAGACAACTGCATCAATGATATCCGCCTGGAATTTCATTATAAAATTGTTGGCGCTGGCGCCGCCGTCCACCTTCAATTCCCCAAGCGGTATCCCCGTATCCTCCTCCATCGCCCGCAGCACGTCCGCCGTCTGATAAGCGATGGATTCCAATGCCGCACGAATAAAATGCTCCTTCCTGCAGCCCCTCGTAATCCCGGTCACCGTCCCCCGGGCATACTGGCTCCAATACGGCGCCCCAAGCCCTGCAAACGCCGGAACGATATATACCCCTTCGGTATCCTCCACCTCGCCTGCATATTCTTCCGACTGCGCGGCGTTCTTGATCATGCGCATCTCATCCCGCAGCCATTGTACCGCAGCCCCGGCTACAAATACGCTCCCTTCCAGGGCATATTCCACCTGTTCCCCGTCGCTGGCCGCTATTGTAGTAAGCAGGCCGTGTCCCGATGCAATCGCTGTATTCCCGGTGTGCATCAGCAGAAAACAGCCCGTACCGTATGTATTCTTCACCTGCCCCTTCCCGAAGCAGCACTGCCCGAACAAAGCCGCCTGCTGGTCGCCTGCCGCCCCCGCAATCGGAATATGTCCGCCCAGCACACCGGCATCCGTATAACCGTAAATACAGCTTGAAGGTTTCACCTCCGGCAGCATACTCTCCGGTATGCGCAGCCTCTCCAGAAGTTCCCTGTCCCAGCAAAGCTCATGGATGTTATATAGCATTGTCCGGGATGCATTGGTGCGGTCCGTAACATGCACTGCCCCCTTCGTCAGGTTCCAAATCAGCCAGCTATCCACCGTCCCGAACAGCAGTTCTCCCTTCTCGGCCCGTTCCCTCGCACCTTCTACATGATCAAGGATCCACGCTATCTTTGTGGCGGAAAAATAAGCATCCGGCACCAGCCCGGTCTTCCTCCGTATCGTCTCCCCGTACCCGTCCGCCTTCAGTTCATCCACCAGCCCGGCTGTCCTGCGGCACTGCCATACAATCGCATTGTAAACCGGGACGCCGGTATTCCTGTCCCACACAATCGTCGTCTCCCTCTGGTTGGTAATTCCGATCCCGCTGATATCCTCCGCCGCAGCCCCCAGAATCGCCATCGCCTCCGTCGCCACCGCAAGCTGTGAAGACCAGATTTCCATCGGGTTATGCTCCACCCAGCCCGGGTTGGGGTAAAGCTGGGTAAATTCTTTCTGCGCCATGCTCAATATTTTCCCTTTTTTATCGAATAAAATACACCGCGAACTGGTCGTCCCCTGATCCAATGCCATAATATATTTTGCCATATAAACTTTCCTTTCCTGAACGAATCATGCTGAATGCTTTGCCATACTGCGCAAACTATATAAAAGCGGCATCCACACTTTTTGTCACCACCATATCCACACCCGTCCCGGCTACATCCGCCAGGGCCACATCCCCTATATGGACAGGCGCCTTAAGTTCCACGCCCCTTATGGCTTCCATACACTCAAACATCTTCGCCTTCGGTACATCCCCTCTTGTTTTCACAGGCACTACTGCCTGTTTTCCGCCCCGGATACGCACGGTAGAAGTCACAATCCTGGTAGGGGCCGTCATTTCCTTCCTGGCATATTCCGCCCCCCTGCCGCACGTATTGCCCGTAATTTCCAATTCCCCGTTTTCTCCTTTTGTTACCGTTATCATACAGCCAATAGGACAGCGTATACATACCAGTTCCGCCGCCGTATTGTTTTCTGCCTGGTTTTTGCCTGGTTTACCGGTTTCTGTCTTTTCTTTTTGTAGTTCCTTTTGTAGTTCCTTTTGTAGTTCTTTTTGCATATCTTTTTGCATGTTTTTTTGCATATCCTTTTCCATATCTTTTTGCACGTCTTCTTGTATCCCTTTTTCCATGTCTATTTCCATTTCCGCTTTTTTACCTTCCGAATTATCTTCCATTTCCCATTCCTTTTCTTCTTCCCATCTTCTGCCCCGCCTTTTGCGCCAACGCCTCGTCTGCGTTTTACCGCTCCGGCCTGCAGCAAACATCCCCCGCCTGCCCACAGTGCCATCCCCAGGCAGCGCACACTGTCCACTCTCCTGTCCCACCCCAGAGCGTGTTTGAAAAATCACGCTCCTTTTCATTTATCCTCAACAGTAATACAAATCTCCTTCAGATCCGGATATTCTTCCAGCTTCTTTTTCTTCCATTTCACCTGTTCCATTTCCCCGGGAGCCATCACCCTCTTATTCACCCGCATAACAGGCGTTCCGTCAAAATAAACCGCCAGCACCGCATCCTTATATACATCCCCAACGCGGAAACGTACCACCTGCTCCTCCTGCATATGTTCCGGCCGCAAAACGGACGGCACCGTATAGCGCACCCCTCCGGATGCCTTTATCACGATTGCCTGTTCCCTGCCGCCGTCCTTCCCCGCGCCTTTCCGCAGTACATATTCCGCCGCGTTCCGCCCTGCACTTTCCGCTTCCTCCGACACGTAATCCACCAGGTCATGCACATGCAGCACATTCCCGCAGGCAAACACACCTTCCACATTCGTCTCCAGGCTCTCATTCACCACAGGGCCCGAAGTCACAGGATTCAGTTCCACACCAAGCCCTGTGGACAATTCATTTTCCGGGATCAATCCGCAGGACAGCAATAACGTATCACAGCTAATATATTCTTCCGTCCCCGGAACCGGCCTGCGGTTCTCGTCTACCTGCGCTACCGTAACGCCCTTTACCCGTTCCTTCCCGTCAATATCAACCACTGTATGGCTCAATTTCAGAGGAATCCCGAAATCATCCAGACACTGTACAATATTCCTTTTCAGCCCGCCGGAATAAGGCATCAGCTCCGCTACCAGTTTAACCCTTGCCCCCTCCAAAGTCATACGTCTGGCCATAATCAGGCCGATATCGCCGGAACCCAGTATAACCACTTCCTTCCCCGGCATCCGCCCCTCAATGTTCACATAACGCTGTGCCGTCCCTGCCGAATAAATCCCTGCCGGGCGGTAACCCGGGATGTTCAGCGCCCCTCTGGAGCGTTCCCGGCACCCCATAGCAAGGATCACTGCTTCCGCCGCAACCGTAAAAAGCCCCTCCGATTTATTCATCACCGTCACATATTTTACCCTGCCGTCGCCGCTTTCCCCTCCCGCACAGATATCCACTACAATCGTCTGCAGAAGATAAGGGATTTCCGCCGCACGCACTTTCTCCACATACCTCTCTGCATACTCCGGCCCGGTAAGTTCTTCCTTAAACGTGTGCAGACCAAAACCATTATGGATGCACTGGTTTAAAATGCCTCCCAGCTCCCCGTCCCGTTCCACAATCAGAATCTCTTCGCTTTTCACCCCTGCATCCCTTGCCGCCGCTGCCGCCGCAAGCCCGGCCGGCCCGCCGCCAACCACCAATATCTTCACTTTTTTCATGCCGCACCTCATCCCTCTTTGCTGTACCCCGTCAAGAACCGCGATTCACCCCCGGCCTTGCAGATTTCTCCCATATCCCTTCCCAGTTCCCTCGCCAATATCTCCACCGTCTTCGGTGCGCAGAAACCTGACTGGCATCTGCCCATCCCGGCCCTGGTTCGCCGCTTGATCCCGTCCAAAGTCGTTGCCCCAAGCGGCCTGTGGATCGCATCCAGTATTTCGCCTTCCGTTACCAGTTCGCAGCGGCATATCACGTTGGCATAAGCCGGATTCTTTTCCACCAAGGCCTGCCGTTCCTTTCTGTCCGCCAGGGCCACCGAAGGAATCCCTTCCCTTTTTGCAGCAAAATCCTTTTTCTCCGGAGCCGGGATACGCTTCCTCACCATTTCCGCCACATACTCGCCAACCGCCGGCGCACAGGTCAGCCCCGGCGACTCAATCCCCGCCACGTCAAAGAAACCTTCCGCATCCTCCGCTTCCCCGATTACAAAATCATCCCCTGCCTCATGGGCCCGCAGCCCTGCAAAAGAAGTAATGACCTTTCCGGCCGGCACCTTCTTTACGCTAAGCCCCGCCCGTTCTAACAAGTCCCCGATCCCTTTTCCTGTCGTATTCACGCCCTCTTTATCCGTGATGTCTTCCGCAGTAGGCCCCAGCAGCAGATTACCATGGACCGTAGGCGTTACCAGAACCCCTTTGCCGTACTCTGTCGGAAGCTGGAAAACCGTGCTGTTTACATAATCCCCTACCGTCTTATCCAGCAGACAGTATTCTCCTTTCCTCGGCGTAATGGAAATTTTCCGGCCGCTCACCATATTGTGGAACACATCCGCATACACCCCGGCTGCATTTACCACCGCCCTGCTTTCGAATACTCCCTGGGAAGTCTCCAGGCGGTAGCCGCCCTCTGTCTTTTCCACCTTCCGTACCTCCGTATTCAAGCGAAACTCCACTCCGTTTACACAGGCATTCTCCGCCAGGGCAATCGTAATCCCAAACGGGCACACAATCCCTCCCGTAGGCGCATACAATGCCGCAACTGCCTGTTCCGAAATATTCGGCTCCAGCTCAGCCAGCTCGTCCCTCTCCAGGATGCGCAGATTCTCCACCCCGTTCTTCCTGCCCTTTTCCAGCAATTCCAGAAGTTTCCCCCTGTCGCTTTCCGAGAAACAAAGGACAAGGGAACCGTTCCTCTTATACGGAAAATCCAGCTCACGCGACAGTTCTTCCATCTTCTTACTTCCGCGTATATTTAAGAAAGCCTTCCTCGTCCCCGGTTCCGCATCATACCCTGCATGGACGATCCCGCTGTTCGCCTTGGAAGTCCCCTCGCAGACATCCGATGCCCGTTCCAGCACTGCCACATCCATCTCATACCTGGACAGTTCCCTCGCAACCGCACAGCCGCTCACCCCTGCGCCTATAATGATAACATCATACATCCTTTATCCCTCTCTTCTGATTTATTTTTATGGAAACCGGCACTCCTCCGCCCGTCCATTTACACATCCCACTCCGGCACATAACCCGATATATCAATTATACCCTAATTATCCCTTCGCCACAATTAAAATATTTCAAAATGTAACAAAGAATCTCCCTGTACAAAATTCTTTCTTATGCTTTTTGACATATGCACATTAAATCAGCATTCTATTTTTATGTCATATTTTCCTGCATAAACTATGTCACAACTATCTGTCTCGCCTCATCCCTGCCCTCCACATAAACCGTGTGCCACCTTTTCAGCCGCCATTACAGTTCACTCCCAATGTCATTAACTTAAGCACAGTCCTGGTGTCCCATCCGCTTTCTTTACATTGTTTTGAATGGCGTTTTTACTTAACATAAGATTTGGAACCCCAGGGGAAAATGTCCATGAATGGCCATTTTAGGCTGCGTCGGGCATGAATGCCCTTCACAGCCGGTTCGGACGCTGCCAGTAACTTACCCCTTCTGTTTTGTAATACCTCATTCAAATTTCTGCTTCGTTTTATTGACATTGCGCTTTCCGTGAAAATATGTTAAAGTGTGTTTAACGCATACAGAAAAAGTGAAAGGGGATTTTATGGCAGGCACCAACAACAAGATATGGGACAGAACGTTCAAAACTCTTTTTCAGGAAACACCGGCATTATTTTTACCGTTGATCAAAGAAGTATTCCATGTGTCGTATCCAAAGGAAGCTATCATTCCTTTGGATACCTCCCTGTATAATGGAGATGGAGATCTGGTCGAGGCGGATAATGCATTTCTTGTAAATGGTATTACCTATCATTTTGAATGCCAGTATACCAACGACGGCACGATGGCATTCCGTATGTGGGAATATGATGTCAAGTTAGCACTAAGGGAGTATAAGCTGAATGAAAACCAAATGGAATTTAATTTCCCAAAGTCATGCGTTGTCTATATTTCCAGAAACGGCAATTATCCCCGGGACGGCCTGAAATTAAAGATAAACTTCCAGGATGGCCAACATATTATTTTTAAAGTTCCTGTCATATGCCTGCAGAACTATAAACTGGATGAAATTAACAACAAAAAACTATGGATGTTTTTTCCATTTTTAGCACTGCAATATGTTGCAAATTTAGAAAGCAGCAACCAAATGCCGGAACAGGAAATTCTGGAAGATTACAGGAAAATAGTAAACTACCTTGAAGCTGCATACAATAACCATGAAATAACCATTGATGAGAATGCAACCCTGCTGGAAGCTATCCAGGACACAAACCGGCATGCAATGAAAAGCCATCCTGAAATCATGGAAGGAGTGAACAATATGGTTAGCCAGACATTGGAACTGAAACATAAACAAATTGCAAAAGAAGCTGCAAAAGAAGCTGCAAAAGAAGCTGCAAAAAAAGCCTCAAGGGAAACCGGGCTCAAAATGCTGCTAAAAATGAAAATGGCAGGAATGCCTGAAAATACTATCTTTGCCATCGCCCAAAGTGAAAATATACCTTTGGAAGAGGTAAAAAAGACGCTGGAAATTCGAAAATAGCGATCCATTTACCATTTACTTAGGAAATTTCCATGCCCGAATATGTGGCATCATCAGTGATGAAAATAGGGACAGGAAGACTTTTTCATAGTAACTGTATGTAAATAACCTGTGACAGTTGCGCTGGATTTTTCTCTGAGTGTGCAA
>CANDKY010000178.1 GCA_947385425.1 uncultured Lachnospiraceae bacterium
CCCTCTGGGCACTTCTATGGGAATTACTGTTTCCAGTCCCGTAATTCCCATACAAACTTCTACTCTACATCTACGCCGTAATTTGCGCATAATGCGGCCAGGCCGCCCTGGTATCCGCTGCCGATGGCATTAAATTTCCACTCACTGCCGTTTTTGTACAACTCCCCAAATACAGCGGCCGTTTCTATGGAAAAATCCTCTCCCAAATCATAACGGAGAAGCTCCTCCCCCGTCACCTCATTATAAATCCGGATGAAAGCATTATTCACCTGGCCGAAATTCTGCCGCCTTACATCCGCATCATAAATCGTCACCGTAAAAGCAATCTTTGTAATATTCGCGGGCACCATAGACAAATCTACCTTAATCTGCTCATCGTCCCCATCGCCTGCCCCGGTCAGGTTATCACCCATGTGCTGCACACTCCCTGACGGATGCGTCAAATTCCCAAAGAACACGAAATCCTCCTGTTTGGACACCCTTCCGGTATCCGCGAGCAAAAACGCCGCCGCATCCAAATCAAAATCCCCTCCGGTATCAAACTGGTTCACATCCCAGCCCAAACCCACCACTACCTTAGACAATCCCGGATTGTCCTTCGTAATGCTGACCTTCTGCCCCTTCTTTAAACTAATCGGCATATTCCTTTCCTTCCTTTCCTTCCTTTCCCAAAACACATCTGAAAATTTTAGGCCACTTCAATCCCATAATGCCCGCAAAGCGCTGCCAGCCCTCCCTGGAACCCGCTTCCGATGGCATTGAATTTCCACTCCCCGTTATGCCTGTACAGCTCGCCTACTACAACTGCCGTCTCAATGGAAAAATCCTCACCCAAATCATACCGGATCAGTTCCCTCCCTGTGGATTCATCCACAATCCGGATAAAGGAATTCGCCACCTGCCCGAAGTTCTGCCGCCTTACATCCGAATCATATATCGTTACCGTGAACGCAATCTTAGAAACATTGGAAGGGATCTTCGTCAAATCTATCTCTATCTGTTCGTCGTCCCCTTCCCCTTCCCCGGTCAGGTTGTCACCCATATGTTTCACCGCGCCGCTGCTATGCTCCAGATTTCCGTAAAATATAAACTCCTTCTCTGTCGGGCATTTCCCGTTTTCCCCAAGCATAAACGCCGCGGCGTCAAGGTCAAAATCCGCACCGGAATCATAGGCATTGACATCCCAGCCCAAGCCTACCATAATATTTTTTAACCCCGGATTCCCTTTCGTCAGATCCACTTTCTGTCCTTTTGATAAATTGATCGGCATATTAACCATTACCTCCTCTGCATTTTAATATTTTTGGTTCGGCATATGATACATCCTGTTAAACTCCGCTTTGATATTCTCAAGCCTTGCCTGATCCTCCACACGCTGCTTCCGCGCATTCTCCTGGATCTGCTTCGTCTCATCGATACCTGTCACGATCGTCCGCCAGGTTGTTTCCAATGTTTCAATCTTGATCGAACTGCCGGATGCCAGCCTTGCCGTCATTTTGGACTGCTCCACTGTATTCTTTGCATTTTTGATCAGCATCTCATTTGTCTTTTCATCCAATGCGGACATAGCCTCCGCCTGGATACGCTGCCTTTTTAACATAATCGCCTGCGCCAGCGCCTGTTTGAACACCGGCAGGGTAATGATAAACGCGGAATTAATCTTACGTACCAGATTCATATTGCTGAATTCCATCGTCTTTATCATGGGGATGGACTGCATGGCAATACTTTCCGCTGTCCTTAAGTCCTGCGTCCTCTGTTCCAGCATCATCAGCGCCTGCTGCAAACTCTGGATCTCAAACTGGATGGAATTATCGCCTGTCGCCGCCATATCCGCCTCTCTCTGCGCGATATATCCCTCCAGCTCCCGGCAGCCCTGCTCCCCTGCCAGGATATACTTAACCAGTTGATGGTAATAACCCACATTGGCGTCAAACATATCGTCCAGCTTCCGGTTCGACTGTTTAATTTCTGCTTCATACTGCTTTAGCTGCACGTAGATCTTATCTACCTCTTCCCCCATAGTATGGTACTTTTCCAGTATTTTATCTAATTGTTTCCTCAGATTGCCGAAAAGTTTCCCAAACAGTGTCGGATTTTCCTTAATCTCATCAATATCAAATTTTGCCATCACCTTAGCCAGCGTATTTAACATCTGACTGGAATCATCCAGTTGCGACATATCCATGCTGTTGAGGATCACGTCCGAAGCCTTTGAAATTTCTTCCGCCGCTTCCGCCCCGAAAGTTACTATCGTTTCCAGGTTGTCAATTTCAATCGTGCTTACCAAATCATCCACTTCCTGGGAATTTACCAGCGTTTCATTCATCTGCTGCCGGTCTGCCACAATATCATACTGCTCCACTACCATAACCTCATTCTTCGTATCCGGCACCGCCGCCGGCTGCCTGGTATATGTTTTGCTAAAATCAAGTCCCATATTTTTTCCTCATCTCCGTATCATCCATTATCCGCCGCATTCATTTTCCACATGTTTTACGCAATATACTCCTCCAAAAACTTTCCCTGCCGCCTGCTTCCTCCGCCCTGTCACCTTCTTTTAAAAAACCTCTCTTTCCAGGTCTGCCGCGCCTTCGGCGTACGGGCGGCAAAATCCGGCACCTGCAGGTCATACATATATTCGCCGATCTGATGTTCCTCCAGGATCTCCTTCCGGAAGTACCGCTCCACGCTCTGATACCCGGTAGGTACGAAAAATACCACATCGAAACCAACCAGATTCAGAAAGGCCATCAAAACCGAATCTTCCAGCGAGATTGCCCTCTCCGCCGCATTGACATACACTACCTTCGGATTGTCCCTGGTAAAATCAAATTTCTGTATCAGCCTCACCAGTTCCTTTCCCATATTCAGCACTACAGCTATCGCCGTGTACTCCGTACCGTTTTCTAAAATTCCTTTTATCAATTTCCGGTCAATCAGCATCTGCAGCTTGTCCAATATATGTTCCTGCACCGGCTCCCGCAGCATCCCATACTGATAAGAAGGATGCTGTTTAATTTTATTTCTCTGCAGCCTGCCGTTTTTCATAAATCCGGCCGCGTAGGGCTTCACCGGGTTTTCCTGCGTATCCTCCACATAAGGCGCGCTTTTTATCAAAAAAGTCTCTTCTGTGATCAGTGCCCTGAGCCCTGCCCAATACCCGGACAAATTCCCCTCCTTCACACCGGACACCTTTGCAAAAATCACCGGCATATTCACCATATCCCCCGCCGTACTGAAACCGGGCCGGTATTTCAGTTCCTGTTCCCATAAAATCGCGATTTCCTCATAGGTGGTCTGCAGTGTAACCGATACCGCTTTACCGTACTGCTGGTTCCGGTACATGCCGGAGTCGCCGTACATCAGCGTATCCAACTCCCGCTCCGCCTGATAAGCCACCGTGCCAAGCTGCAGCCCGCTATCCTCCTGCGGGAAATTCTTTACCGCCAGGCTTTCTTCAAAATTTATCTCATAAAGCATGTTATCCTGCAGGCGGTACTCCGTACTCCGGGCAGGATTCAGCACAAGCACATCCACCGGCAGCCTCGCCAGCAGCCGCAGGAACATAGCCTCCCTGCCGTTCCGGCAGCACCCCATATGAATAAAACATGCCGTATCCGGCATTTTCCAATCCGCAAACAGCCTGTCCTGATATCTTTTCAGCCAGCACAGCAGAATCACTGCCTGGTTTGTCAGGCGGTTCAGCCCCGTCCCTTCCCCGGCGGGCTCTTCCAGAAGCACATCCAGAAACGCCTTTACCATCAGCCGCTGCAACTGTACATCCTTCGTATATTTTATATTGGAAGACAAATCCAGAAGCATATCCTCCTGCCTGGCATAATTTTTCCTCCTGACCGCACTGATTTCCTCCGTAGAAGGCGGAGGTATCTCCCCGTCCGCAATCACCATCCTGCGCCCGCCGGCCTTTATACCTGCCTGGAACTGATACAGCTCATTCCGGTATGTCAGCTTGTCCTCCACCCCGTTCATACAAATAAAGCAATTATAAAACAGCCCCGGGCCATTCCCCCTGTCCGCCGTCCCCGTCAGGATATCCGCAAGCCCTTTTCCCGTAATCCATGCATTGGTGCAATTTTGTATGTCCGGCAGTTTCCCATACAGCCGCTCCGTATCCTGCCGCTTCCTCATCTCTTCCCGTATCCGTCCCAGGGAAAAACCTTCCGGGAACTTCCCCATCCCGGGCATTTCCAGAAGCTGCGACCGGGCCTGCCCGGCATCCATCTTCCGGTAATTCCCATCACCTGCATACTCCAGCAGGACAATATCACACCCGGCCTTTGCCAGGATGTCCAATAGCAGCAGCTCATAAAAACTGATATCCCCTTCATACAATATCTTCGGCACCCTGTCATTGCCCAACCGGCCCACAATCCGCTCAAAACGGTAATACAGCCAGCACATAAATTTAATATATGCATTTTTCAGCATATTTTCATTTTTCCCGCTCTTTTGAAGCCCGTCCAGCACGTCATACATAGAAGCCGCAACCGCTTCCCTCTGGTTCCCTCCCATCCGCGGAAGCCATTTTTTCAGGCTTGAAGTTAAAAAGCCCATGCTAAGCTGAAACCCTGTCCCCATGATTTCCTGGTAATAAGCAAGGTTTTTCCCATCCGGATTCGGAATCCTGCCTTCTATGACAATACCCCCGCTGCGGGCTTCCTCATAAATTTTCCGTATAAATTCACCGACCGAATCATTATATCCTGCCACCCGGTAAAAATAAATCCCCCTGCCGTCCCTCTTACTCAGCGGAAGGAAAAAATCCTCCAACCCCTCAAGCTTCCCACGCGCAAACATGTATCCCTTTCACCCTCAATACCTGTTCATTTTGTTCTTATGCATCACAAACCCCAGCCCTGCGCCTACCAGCCCGCCGAGGATATGGGTCAGATTCGCTACATTGTCCTGCAAAAACAGCCCTTCGTAAATCTGCCCCCCGATATAAACCGCCGCAACCAACACAAGCGTGACCGGCACCGTCCCCTCCTTGACGCTCGTAAATGGCGAAAGCAAAATAAACGCAAATACCACGCCGCTGGCCCCCAGCAACTGCACATGAGGGAAAAATACATAATTGACGACTCCCGTAACCAGTGCGGTAGCAAGTATGACAAACAAAATATTGGAGGAACCGTACTTCTCTTCCAGCAGCGGCCCCACCACAAGGATCAGCATAATATTCCCGATAAAATGCGACCAGTTCGCATGCCCGAAAATATGGCAGACCATCCTCACATATGTAAAAGGGCTGAGCAGCGAAGAATGGTACACACTAAAAATAACGTGGTTCGTCCATCCCCGTGTCAGCCAATTTAAAATCAACGCAACAAAACACACCATCGTAAACCCCAGTACAACCGGGGAGTTAAATGAAAATTTTATTTTTCCCGTCCTGTTTCCCATCTTTATACTCCATACCCTCTTTCCCATGCCCCTTTATATCTTATCTATTATAGCAATAAATCCCTGAGGTGTAAAGTACATTTATTTTGGGAACACGGATATCTCCTTTTAATAAAAACTATTGTAATCAAGCATAAAATATGATACCATTATTGCAGGGTGTTACCAAAATGGTACGCGGTTCGCCTTTTGCCCAAATGAGTACATTTGGAGGACTTCCTGTATTCTGGAGGTGATACATATGGAAAATAAAGTGAAAGATACAAAAAGATGTTAGAGCCTGGCTGTTATCAATATTAGCTTGACGATCATGAGTATTATTGTCACAGTCATCAATATTGTACAAACCGCCAGAGAAAAAAACATCAAAAAGGCCACCGCACATGCCAGATATAATGAAAAAGCGCGGCAGGAGCCTCATAATATATACTGCATGCCAGGTAAATTTGCAGTATGCAGTATAAAACAAGCCCACTATCATAAACATATAAGGAAGAAAAATGGCAAATACTAATTTAGCGCAAGCCATTGAGGCAACAAATGGCGCAGGCGCCTACGATACAAACATAAAATTTCTGCTTGCAGATAAGCAGATACTGGCACGGATTTTAAAGTACGCCGTCCGGGAATTTAAGGATATGACGATTGAGGATATTATGGCCGGTATCGGCAGGGATATTGAAATCGGGACAAAACCCCTGGATGCAGGTCTTTCAAACATGGGCCGTGTAAATGCAGACAATGCGGAAGACAATATTCCGGGAGAGGGGAAAATTTTCTTTGATATCCGTTTTACTGCATACCATAAAGAAACGGAAATGAAATTTTTAATTAATCTGGAAGCACAACGATCGTCAGATCCCGGTAAATTAGGATATCATCTGGAAAACAGAATCCTGTTTTATCTTGCCCGGATGATTTCCGCACAGAAACAGACCGAATTTTTCCACAGCGACTATGACAAGTTAAAAAAAGTCCGGAGTATCTGGCTATGCCTGGACAGCAGCGAAGATGGGGATTCCATTGAGGAAATCAGCCTTAGCAGGAATACCGTTTTTGGAAGTAACGCAACCCCCTATGACATAGACCTGATGCGCGGCATCATTATCAGTATAAGAAGTATGGAAACGGTAAAAGATTCCCAGAACACACTGATCTCCATGCTGGAAAAACTGCTTTCCAAGACGGACTTGGAGGAAAAGAAACGCATACTTACACAAGGATATGGAATGATAATGACAACCGAGTTGGAAGGGAGGATACAGACTATGTGTAATTGGTCGGAAGTTATTAAGGAAATAAGTTATAAAGAAGGTATGGAACAAGGTATGGAACAAGGCATTGAACAAGGCATTGAACAAGGCATTGAACAAGGCATTGAACAAG
>CANDKY010000179.1 GCA_947385425.1 uncultured Lachnospiraceae bacterium
CTGTAAATCTTCCTGATGTTTCTGGTCTATCTGTTCCGTCACTGTCAATCTTCCCGCCTGCTTTCCCTTCTGTTTTCGTATCCCCATACTACCATAAACCTCTTGATTTTACAAGCCGGGAGCAGGCGCAAATAGCGCCGCGTATTTCTGAATCCCGGCCTATTAGCGTTATTGCTTTTTCACATCTACCGTATCTCATTTTTCAGCATACGCTTGATTTTGTCGCTCATGGTTTCAAGCACATTGTTAGTTATCTGTCACTTATCCATAAGGTTTTATAGTGCCGCACACCATCCCTCTAAACGCTCTCACACTATGCAATAGCTTCTTCCACATATGGCAATGCATATAAGGTATCCGGGTCAATATCAAGGCATGTCGTATTGTCCCAACATCCACTGATATCCCACGCAAGTGTATCGTTCATCACAGTACACCTGTCCATAAATATCTCAATTTCCTTTAAACAGCAAAAAGCCTCTTTTTCAATCATCTGCGACATATCATAGTGTACTATCTTTCCGTCTTCAAAATATACATATACGGAAAAATCTGGCATCGGCACAGCCTGTACCACCTTTGGAAACATAACATCACCTCCGTTACACTAATGGATTAATTCTATTCAATGGTTTCCCGTCCTTTGACAATTCCCAATTCTGCATCAATTCATCCTGATGCAGAACACACCATGCCAAGATTAATTTTAATTGCCTTGACGGTAATGCTCCCTTAAGCACTCTTGCTTCGTCAATTCCAATAATTGCTTTATTCCCATTCTATCCAGCTTCAATTTAAGTATACCACAATCTATCCGTTAAAAAAACCCACAAACAAAATCTGTCTGTGGATTTTCTGTCTCTTTTCTGTTCGTAAATAACTGCCTATCTCTTGCTGAACTGCGGAGCGCGACGAGCCGCTTTGAGGCCGTACTTCTTTCTTTCTTTCATACGAGGATCTCTTGTAAGATACCCCGCTTTCTTCAATACCGGCCTGTAATCGGCATCTGCCTGAAGCAGCGCTCTCGCAATACCATGCCGTATAGCGCCTGCCTGGCCTGTATAACCGCCACCGCGCACATTTACCTTTATATCAAACTTGTCTGCTGTATTTGTAGCTACCAGAGGCTGGCGTACAATAACCTTCAGAGTCTCCAATCCAAAATAATCATCCATATCTCTTTTATTAATCACGATTTTTCCGCTGCCGGGTACTAAATATACTCTTGCAATTGATTTTTTCCTTCTGCCAGTTCCATAGCAGTTTGCTGCTTTCGCCATTTTAATTTTCTCCTTTCCGTCCTCTTAATTAAAATGTTAATACTTCCGGCTTCTGCGCTGCATGCGGATGCTCCGCGCCTGCATATACATGAAGTTTCGTATACATCTGTCTGCCCAAAGGCCCTTTCGGGAGCATACCTTTCACGGCAAGCTCAATAACTTTTTCCGGCTTCTTAGCCATCATTTCCTTTAATGTAGCCTCTTTCATGCCGCCCACATAGTCAGAATGATGGTAATAGATTTTCTGATCCATCTTCCTGCCTGTCACTTTAACCTTTGATGCATTCACTATGATTACATAATCGCCAGTATCCATATGCGGGGTAAAAATCGGTTTGTTCTTTCCCCTTAAAACCTTGGCAACTTCCGATGCCAAGCGTCCGAGTGTCATATCCGTAGCATCCACCACATACCATTTTCTATCGATAGTAGCCGGGCTCGCCATAAAAGTTTTCATTACGTTACCTCCACGCTTAAGTTAAACCAATTTACTTTTACCTTTTGTCTGCCATCTCTTCCGCCCTGGTGCAGATGTCCGGCCACACCGTCCGGCTTCCTTCCGGCAAATCATACTAAAAAACAGGCAGCATACCGTTTATGTGCCGCTTCCCGTGTTTCAGATTCTGTATCACTGCTATGCGATATCCATAATACACGCCGGGGCTTTGGCATTGTATTACAAAAGCATCGCCACATTGCAATATTATATTATACGCATCCTGGTGTGTCAACATTTTTTCTGACATTTTTTAGAATCTTCATCACACCAGGAGCCATCTCATAGGGTGTTCTCTGCCTGGTTATTATGTCCCTTCCGGTTTTTGCACTTTTATTGGCATTGGTTTTCCTTAACAGAAGTCCAGGGCGCAGCCAAAAAATTTATTACGGAACCTTCCTGTTTGGATATCCCAGCAAACTATCAGTAAATTATTCCGTGGCCGTCCCTTATAAAAACTCATACCCCGTCAGGCACAGCCCACAGGCCGGCGCCGTGGGCCCTGCCGCTCTCCTGTCTCTTGCCTCCAGTATTTCCTTCATGTAAGCCGGTTCCCATATTCCCCGCCCTGCCTCCATCAGTGTCCCCGCAATGATCCTTACCATATTATACAGGAAACCGTTTCCTGCCACCTGTATTGTAATTTCCTCGCCTTCACACGTCACTTCCAGGCATTCTATTTTTCTTACGGTACTCTCGGCCTGGCTTCCTGCACTGCAAAAGCTTTTGAAATCATGTTCGCCCACAAGATGGACTGCCGCTTCCTGCATTTTTCCCACATCCAACGGCACATAAGTAAAATAAGAGTACAGCCTTCTCGTTGGGACAGGAAATGCGGTGTTGAGAATTTTATAGGTATATGTTTTCCGGCTCAAGCAACGCCTTGGATGGAAACCGGCGCCCACTTCCCTTGATTCCCTTATACGGATATCCTCCGGCAGACGCTGGTTCAAAGCATAGGACATCCGTTCCCCGGGCATCCGTGCCTGTGTGTCAAACACGGCCACATTACAAAGGGCATGAACCCCGGCATCGGTACGGCTTCCTCCGATTACTTTTATATCCTCTTTTAGCAAATCCCCAAGACAACGGTTCAACTCCCCCTCTATGGTGCGGGCATTTTCCTGCACCTGATAACCGCTGTACGCAGTCCCGTCATATGCAACGCTGAGCATTACCCGCTTCATACCTGCAGCTACCTCCTTGTGCCAGGTTCAAACCGAAATATTCTTCGCGTCATTTCTGTATCTATAATACTATGTTTTCTATAATACTATATTTTCTATAATTCTATATTTTCTATAACTCTATATTTTCTATAATTCTATATTTTCTATAATTTCAATATCCTTCCGAAGTAAATACAGGACGCCAAATATCCGAACATCACCAAATACCCGATCCGATCCCGCGCATGGTAAACCAGCGGCTTCATTTTCGTCCGGTGCTCCCCACCCCGGTAACATCTCGCCTCCATCGCCATCGCCAGATCATTTGCCCGGCGGAAAGCGGAAATAAACAGAGGAACCAGAAGCGGAACCATCCCTTTGGCCTTTTTGATCAGATTCCCACTTTCAAAATCTGCCCCCCTTGCAATCTGCGCTTTCATGATTTTGTCCGTTTCCTCCAATAAAATAGGAATAAACCGGAGGGCTATGGACATCATCATCGCCACTTCATGCACTGGTACACGGAATAATTTTAACGGCGCCATAAGTTTCTCCATGCCGTCTGTCAGATTGTTCGGCGTAGTCGTCAGAGTCATCAGGGAAGAGCCTATAATCAGGAACACCAGGCGCACTGCCATCATCATGGCAATCCGTATCCCCTCTTTCGTAATGGTCAGCTTCCATACTGTAACAACAGCCTCCCCCGGCGTCAGGAACAGGTTAAATATCACTGCAATTATCAACAGGAAAACGATGGATTTCATTCCTTTTACCATAAACCGGAATGGCACGCCTGAAATTTTTACCATACAGGCAAGAAATACCGCCGCTATGAGATAGCCTGCAAAATTGTCCACAACAAAAAGTGAAACAATGAACAAAATCGTTGCCACCAGTTTTACTCTCGGATCCAGCCTGTGGATGACGGAATCCGTCTGGTAATATTGACCTAACGTAATATCCCTAAGCATTTTTCCTCCTATTCCAGTTCCGGCAAGTTGCTGCCTGTTCCAGTTCCGGCAGCATCTAATAAATGCCCCCGCCGCCCATTTTCCGACTCCGCCCAACCGCTTTCAGTATCTCGTCACGGGCTTCTTCTACGGTGATGGCATCGGTGCCTACCTCCAGGCCCTGCCTCCTCAGTTCCTGCATAATGTAAGTAACCTGGGGGGCTGCCAGCCCGACTTCCTCCAATTCCCTGTAATGCCTGAATACAGCCCGCGGTTCGTCATCGTACATAACACTGCCCTGGTTCATCACGATAATGCGATCCACATATTTGGCTACGTCCTCCATGCTATGCGAAACAAGGACAACCGTAATGCCCGTTTCCTTCCGCAGCATGGCAATCTGATCCAGTATCTCATCCCTTCCCTTCGGATCCAGCCCCGCTGTCGGTTCATCCAGAATCAGTACTTCCGGCTTCATGGCCAGCACGCCTGCAATCGCAACACGCCGTTTCTGCCCGCCTGACAAATCAAAGGGCGACTGGTAAAAATATTCGTCCTCCAGTCCGACCTGTTTTAAAGCCCCGTATGCACGAAGCTGTACTTCTTTTTCCGTCAATCCCATATTCTTCGGCCCGAAGCAGACATCCTTGAATACATCGATTTCGAATAACTGATGCTCCGGATATTGAAAAACCAGCCCTACCTTGCTGCGCAGGTTTTTCCTGTCAAATCCGTCCTCGTTAATATCCTCTCCATTATAATAGATGTTTCCGGAAGTCGGTTTCATCAGTCCGTTTAAATGCTGTACAAGAGTGGATTTCCCTGAACCGGTATGGCCGATCAGCCCGATAAACTGCCCGTCCGGTATGACCAGGTTTACATCCCTTAACGCGGCCACTTCCATTGCAGTACCTTCCTCATAGATATGGCTCACATGGTCTAAAATTATTGCCATTTCCCTACACCTCTTAATGCCTGTACCAGTTCCTCGCAAGTCAATATGCCGTCCGGCAGTGCGATGCCACTCTTCTTTAATTCATAGGCAAGCAGCGTAACCTGCGGGACATCCAGACGCAGTTCCTTCAGTTCCTCCACCCGTGAAAAAATCTCCCTCGGCGTCCCCTGCATGGCAACATGCCCTTTGTCCATAACAAAAGCCTTATCGGCATGGATGATTTCCTCCATATAATGGGTTATCAGGACTATAGTAATATTCTCCACCTGATTCAGCGCACGCACTGCCCGGATGACTTCCTTCCTTCCGTTCGGATCCAGCATCGCCGTAGGCTCATCCAATATGATGCATTTCGGATGCATGGCAATCACCCCTGCAATGGAAACCCTCTGCTTCTGCCCTCCTGAAAGCTTATTGGGCGAATGCTTCCTGTATTTGTACATCCCTACCGCTTTCAGGCTCTCTTCCACCCGCTCCCATATTTCCTTTGTGGGGACTCCCATATTCTCCGGGCCGAATCCTACATCCTCTTCCACCACCTGTCCGATAATCTGGTTATCCGGATTCTGGAATACCATCCCCGCACTCTGGCGGATTTCCCACAGATATTTTTCATCCATGGTATCCTTCCCATCCACCCACACTGTCCCTTCTGTCGGATACAGGATTGCATTGAGGTGCTTTGCCAACGTCGACTTTCCGGATCCGTTATGTCCCAGGATCGCTACAAAGTCCCCCTGCCTGATATCCAAATCCACCTCATCTACTGCCCGGGTAATACCCTCCACATTGCCGTCCTCATCCCGCCTGATATATTCAAAAATAAGTTTTTTGGCTTCTATAATTCCCATATGCTTTACCCGTATATCCCACTTGCCTTATACTCACAATATATGTGTTTGTTATCCTGCCGGATTTTTTAGTTTACAATTCCCGCCACCGACTATTGTACTAGAAATGCAGAGGGATTACAAGAGAAAGTATCAAAACGGTCAAGATAAAAGATTTAAGGCTTTCTGGAAAAACAGTAAAAAACCATCTTCCACAGCAATCTGCCCCAATCTGTCCGCCGGCAAATCATAATAATACTTATTTGTACTTATATCGACAGACATACTGTCCAACGGGAACCCCTTTTCCCTTACTGCACTATGGGGGATATCCGTCAAAATAAATTTCCCGCTTTCCATAGATGGCTCCATCGCCTCATAAATATGTTTTTCATCCAATACAAAACAAATAGCATTCTTATATCTTGCCGTAAGATTCCCATACTGCCCCACTAAGCCCGCATAATATTCCATCATTTCCTCATCCGATAAGCACTTCCCATTTACATTGCGCACATGTACTCCCGGCTGGATCTCTTCCGGCACATTATCAAAATATAATCCTGAATCACAGGAAAATACCGGCATATGAAACGCCTCATAATAGGTTGTCGCTTTCTGCCTTGCATTTTCAAGCGGAGTATTGCCATCCTCAGAAACCCTGGGGATTATGATCCCCTGCGCCTTTAAATCATTCAGGCCAGTCAGTTCTATATGTAATTTTTCAAGCCGGCATCTCATTGCCGCTAATTTTGCCGGATTACCTGTCCCATACAACAATTTCATCTTTAGACACCTCTTCCTTTCCTATTTCCGCTTCCTGCACAGGTTATTTACATACAGTTCTTAATTAACATACTGCCGCTCCGCGGCAGCACAAACCCGCCATGAAAAACCTGGAAAAACG
>CANDKY010000180.1 GCA_947385425.1 uncultured Lachnospiraceae bacterium
TGGACAGGTTTTATTCCGCTGGGAAGGCGCCGTAGGAGTCCAGGCGGAACTGGAACAGCCTGGACACCTAAGGCGCCCGGAATAAAAACTGGCCGCATTATGGACAGGTTTTATTCCGCTGGGAAGGCGCCGTAGGAGTCCAGGCGGAACTGGAACAGCCTGGACACCTAAGGCGCCCGGAATAAAAACTGGCCGCATTATGGACAGGTTTTATTCCGCTGGGAAGGCGCCGTAGGAGTCCAGGCGGAACTGGAATAAAGAAAGGAAAAATATGATGAAGCAATATATAGAAGAGGCGGAAAAAGTCCTTCTGCACACATACAACCGATACCAGATTGTCCTGGATCGGGGCGACGGGGTACATTTATACGATTTAGACGGCAAAGAATATCTTGATTTTGCATCCGGTATTGCCGTGTTTGCTTTGGGATACAATAATAAGGCATACAACGATGCGTTAAAAGCACAGATTGACAAACTGATCCATACCTCGAATTACTATTACAATGTACCGGCGGTGGAAGCGGCTAAGAAAATAAAGAAGGTATCCGGCATGGACCGTGTATTTTTCACCAACAGCGGTGCGGAAGCGGTGGAGGGTGCGATTAAGGCGGCGCGGAAGTATGCGTACTTAAAAGACGGGACAACAGACCATGAGATTATAGCCATGGAGCATTCGTTTCACGGGCGGACATTCGGCGCGCTTTCCGTGACCGGCAACCCCAAATACCGGGAAGCCTTTGAACCCATGATAGGGAATGTGAAGTTTGCCGGGATGAATGATTTTGAAAGTGTTAAAGAGCTGGTAAATGAGAAAACCTGTGCCATAATATTTGAGACAGTGCAGGGGGAAGGCGGTATTTTCCCTGCGGCAGGGGAATTTATGGAACAGGTAAAGGCACTCTGTGAAGAAAGGGATATCCTGCTTATTTTGGATGAAATACAGTGCGGCATGGGGCGCACCGGGTATATGTATGCGTGGCAGAAATACGGCGTGAAGCCGGATATTATGACTACGGCCAAGGCGTTGGGCTGCGGCGTTCCGGTAGGGGCTTTCCTTTTGACTGAAAAGGTGGCGGCCAATTCCCTGTCCAGCGGGGATCATGGCACGACTTACGGTGGTAATCCGCTGGCGGCGGCGGCTGTCAGCAAAGTACTGGATTTATTTGAAGAAGAGCACATTTTGGACAATGTCAATGCAGTAGCGCCTTATCTGGAAAGGAAACTGGATGCGCTGGCGGAAAAATACAGCTTTATAAAAACACGGCGCGGCGCGGGCCTGATGCAGGGGCTTGTTTTTGACCGGCCTGTGGGGGAAGTGATCCAAAGGGCTTTGGAAAACGGGCTGATATTGATCAACGCGGGGCCGGATATTATCCGTTTTGTCCCTCCGCTCATCATTTCCAAAGAAGACGTAGATGCCATGACAGGGATATTGGAGAAAAGCCTGGAGCAGTAATATAGCAATGCGCCTGATTTTGGCAATTACGCAGTAATTTTGCATTCTTGAAGAAAAATTCTGCGCAATTTTATCATGTTATTTCTTGAAGGGTTCCATATTTAAGGGGTATCAGGCAACTGGTAGGGCCGGCAAGCCGGTTCAGGGCAGTTTTGCAAGGGCGGCATAAAGGCAGCATATGAGGAGAAGAACATGAGTTTTAAGAAAAGGTTTCTGACGGCAGCGGCGCTGGTATGTGCTGCTGCCGCCATATTGCTTATCGGTTATTCGGGAAGGGCAATCAGTGAAGAGAGGGAAGATACCTTTTTCACAAGGCGTAAAGAAAACCTCTATTTCTGGTATACGGATGAGGCGCTCACGGATTATTTGACAAGTGCGGCGGTGGCATACGGGGAAAGCCGCGATGATGTGAGGGTAATTCCGGTGCTTACTTCCGGATTGGAGTATCTGGAATCCATTAATAAAGCGTCTGTACAGTCAGAGGCGCCGCCGGATTTATACATTATCAGCAATGATTCGCTGGAAAAAGCTTTTCTGGCCGGCCTGGCCAGCCGGGTTCCGGAAGAAGAATGGGATAAAATCAAAGAAGGTTATCCGGATGCGGCGCGCCTGGCTGTCACTTATAAAAATAAAGTGATAGGTTATCCTTTTTATTTTGAGACAAGCGCATTGCTTTACAACAGGACATATCTGGAAGAATTTGCGGCAAAGCAGATAGAGGCGGAACAGGATGCCATTGCGGCGGAAGAAGCAATGGCGCAGTTAGAAGCCTATGGGCCGGAAGGGGCGGATATTGCCGGGGGAGACGGCGGCCAGGGTATGGCAGACGGGAGCAGTGCGGAAAACGGGCAGCAGGAGACAGGAAGCGGAGCAGGAGAATCGGACGGGCAGCAGGCGCCGGAGGGCGGAGCAGGATCGGCGGACGGGCAGCAGATGCCGGAGGGGGACACAGGGGATCCGGACGGGCAGCAGGCGGAAGAAGCGGACAGGCTGCAGCAGGAGATTGCGGAACGGGTGAAAACCATGCTTCCGGATACCATCGACGACATTCTGGAATTTGCTAATGAATACGATGCGCCGGAACAGGTGGAGGCTGTTTTCAAATGGGATGTTACGGATATTTTTTACAATTATTTTTTTGCAGGCAATTATCTGGACGTAGGGGGCAGTGCCGGGGATGATATCCAAAATATGAATATTTACAATAAAGATGCCATTGCCTGCCTGAAAGTATACCAGGATTTGAACCAGTTTTTTTCCATTGATACACAGGAAATCAGTTATGAAGGTGTGCTGGAAGATTTTATGGAGGGGAAACTTGTATTTACAGTAGCAACTACAGATTCGGTAGCTAAGTTGGAAAATGCGAAAGCGGACGGGACTTTTGCCTATGATTACAGCATTGCCAAAGTGCCGGATATCAATGAGCGCCTGTTGACCCGTTCCCTGTCTGTGACGAACTGTGTGGTAGTCAACGGTTATTCGGAAAAGCAGGAATTGGCATCTGATTTTGCCGAATTTCTGACCTGTGATTATACCGATACGCTTTATTCCAGAACCGGGAAGGTCGCATCCCGCCATGGGGTGGACTATGGGAACGATAACCTGCAGCAGTTTGTCAACGAATATGAGGTATCTATCCCGATGCCGAAGATGGTGGAAACAAGTAATTTCTGGATAGAGCTGGAAATTGCTTTTGCCCAGATATGGGATGGCGCAGACGCAAATATGCGCCTGAAGGAGCTGTCGGAACAGATTATGACACAAGTGACCGGGGCGCCTTATACGGAAGAGGTAATTGAAGATGAGGTGCAGGAAGAAGAGGAAGTGGAATATTTGGATGAGGACGCGCTGCGCGAAGAGGCGCAGGGAGAAGTGGATAATCCGTAAAATAACGGAAGGGGGAAGAATCTGCTTTCAGCCGGAATTTGTACCGCGGGTTTAGGACGGGAGGACATTACGAATATTGGGTATTCGAAGGAGAAAGGGATTGATATTGCGGCCGTTTCTGGTGAAGAGACGGTAATTGTTGAGTTCGAGTGATGAAATGGGCTTTAAGAACCCAATATTTATGTGGCTTCCAAACAAATTTGTTTAGGTGCTGGCAACGATTTGGCAACATTTTTAACATCACGCAATAAATAATTACATCAATGGCATAAAGAGATGAGATTCGTTAAAAATTTATTTGCAAAATTGTACTTTATTATGTATAATATATAATGCAAATAAAAATAGATTGTATAGAAAGGGGAAATTTTATATGCCAGATGATAAAACAAAAAAGAGACCGCAGGATGCTTCAAGAATAAATTTAGGTCAATCATATGAAGTTGAATATTGGTGTAATCATTTTGATTGTAGTGAAGACGAATTAAGAAAAGCAGTTGATAAAGTAGGTACATCTAAAGAGGCTGTGGCAGATTATTTGAAAAAATAATACGATTTTAAGTTGGTTAAAAGGACTTTGAATTGCTAAAAAGAGTTCTTTTTTGTATGTTAGAGATAAAAAAGGATTTTTAGGACAGGACAAACGCATGAGTAAATAATGAATTATTTGTAAAATAATAATGTCTATGTTCGCTGGTGTGATTTTTAAATTTCTGAAGTAAAAAATTGAGATAAATCTTAAAATAATTAAACACCGCAGTGCAGTGCGCATAGAGATTGTACATTCCTGTGTTTTTCTTGTTTTTTAGGAAAGAATATGTTGATTTAAGATTGTGTATTATATATAATATTGCTATGGCAACATTTTGGCAACAGAAAATCAGCAAGCCAGTATAAATTATGTAATTGATGTAAAAATGGGTGTGTATTTGCATAAAACTTAAACAAATACAGTTAAGAGCAACAAAGAACACGCCGAGTTCGAATGACGGATAGAAATCTCGGAAGCCTTGATTTTACCGGGCTTCCGAGGTTTTTCTATCTCCAAAAGTTCCAGCTGCGTTCCATTTTAAGCCCAAAAGAGGTAGAAATAGCAGGGTTTTGTGGGAAAAACAGTTAAAATTTACAGGTGGGATATATCAGAAAAATGCCGCATAGACGGAGATGGAAAAAACTGTGTGGACAAAAGCGGAGTATGCTTTTATTGTAGCCAGACAGTTTGCAACATGGGATATTGGTCATGCAACAATCCCAATGCCGAGATTTTCAATTATTTATGTCAAGAGAACGAACAGGACACCGAAAACAACAACGATTACCTTTACCTTTCCAGATGGGCGGACAGTGGATTATCAATCGGACAATGTAATTTTAGAGGATTTTACAAAGGAAAAGATTGTTGAAAAAAAGCTGTTCCCTTATATCCCGTTTTATATTGCAAGATATGAGAAAGAAATTGCATCAGAGGGCAATATTGAAAAGGCGGTAGAGGAGCTGACATATTTCAGGGATGAACTGGTTCGTCTGCATCAGGAGGGCGAGTTATCAGATGATGAGCTGGTAGACTTAAAGGGATTTGTCAATACTATCATTACACATATCACGAATGGCAATAAAAATGAAGAAAGGCTGGTGAATATTATGGGCGGAACCATTATTGAAACGGAATCTGAAAGGCTAATACGTTTGGGGCGAACGCAGATGATTGTTGAACTTGGACTGGAAGATGGACTTGATGATAGGGCAATTCTGAAAAGATTGCAGGAAAAAATCGGATTATCCAAAGAAGAAGCAAAGATTTATTTTAAGAAGTATGGAAAGCAGCTTGTGTAAGGTAATGAATTTAATGTAACAATAAAAAGTTTTTAAGCAGAGGGAAGTATTTCCGTAAAAGATGGAGATACTTCCCTTTTTTGCGTGGAAAATTTCACCTGAAAGGAGAATTTCAATGTTGAAAAAACCAATGACAACGGAAGAACTGTTTGGTTTTATGACGGGGGATATTTTAAGGTCGGGGAAGGCAGGCGGCTCTTACGGAAGATAAAATCTCTGACAATACGGCAATGTTGCGGACAATGGCTGCTGCCGCTATGGAGCTTAGGAAAGCAGGAATCCATAAAGCGGAGATTGTGCTTGCGGTAGGTCTGCCCACAGTGCTATTCCGCCATTGCTTCAAGACTCGGCAACATGAAAGGCGATTACCTGATCGTGGATATAGGGAGCAAGACAACGGATGTCGTATATGTGCAGAACGGGCTTCCTGTTGAGAGTAAGTCCATTACAATCGAAAAGGCAATGGTGAAGTGGATAAAGGAAATCCAGCGTGAAATGAAAGTCCAGACAGGGAAAGACATACCGGAGCATGAGGTGATGAAGATTGCGCTGATTTCATAACCAGATGCTTTCTGTTGTCAGGGAGGAAATGCAGTCGCAGGGGATGAAGCTGGTGGGCGCACTGCTCGCAGGAATTGGAACAGGCGTTGTCCCTGTGCAGCGGAAAGACAGCGAATCTGCAGAAACAGCGCTGCCGGAGGTCTGTGAAAAACTGCCGGATGAATTAAGCGGCGTGCTTGATTTCATACGTTATTTTGATCTGGTGCGGGGAACGGTTTGGGGTTACATTCATACGATTGCAGCGCTTTGCGAAGCCGCATTTGCCGGGAATGGCACCGACAACTGCAAGGCCACTGGCTGGGATGATCCGCTCGTTGGTCAACTACGGCAGAGATTCTGATCGTGGATATTGGCAGCAAGACAGTGGATATCATTCATACCAGAAAGCATATCCCTGTGGAAAACGACTGTATCACCATTCCTTCAGCGCTGATTCAGCGTATGGCGAATATCAATAACGTGGTTTATAGAAAAACCAACCGCACCCTTACCGGGGAACAGATACAGCAGGCGTGATGAAGCGGTTACACCGCGTATAGATGGTGGGAATGATTTTTCAAACACGCTTTAGCATATATAAGATTTTTTTTGCCTTTAAGAGTTTTTAATGAAAGACTTCTTTTCTAAAAAATGAATAAAATTTTGAAATAGCGAAAGTTATTTTTGGGTGCAGATAAAAATAGTTGGTAAATATATTTACAAATCTCCTTATGGATGAT
>CANDKY010000181.1 GCA_947385425.1 uncultured Lachnospiraceae bacterium
GGATTGAGATATATGGTCTGCAGCACCCCGAAAAGCTTAAGTTAATGACATTGGCAGAAGCCTGAAACAGATTTACGGATGAGCACAATGGATATGGAAGGAAGGGAGAACAAAATGCAGGAAAGTATAAAACCGCCTGTAGAGGTGAGGTACAGGGAGGAGCTGGAGGCGCTGAGGAATACGGATACGGGGCGCAGGCCGCAGAATTGGCAGATGTCGCCCAGGGCAGTCCGTACGTTTATCCTGGGGAGCGCCCGGCCGGTGGAATATCAGGGGAAGGAGTACCGGATTGAGAAAAAATACTTTGGCAACGATGCGCTGATAGAGCGCTGTATCGTTACGCTGGCCGGAAACAGGGGGCTTATGCTGGTGGGGGAGCCGGGGACTGCGAAGACTATGCTGTCGGAGCTGCTTTCGGCGGCAGTCAGCGGGGTAAGCACAAATACGATCCAGGGGACGGCAGGGACGACGGAGGATATGATTAAGTATTCCTGGAATTATGCCCTCCTGCTGGCCAAGGGGCCCGGCAGGGATGCGCTTGTCCCGTCGCCTTTGTATGTGGGGATGGAGAAGGGGATTTTGACGAGGTTTGAGGAAATCACCAGGACGCCTGCGGAGATCCAGGACAGCCTGATCAGTGTCCTGAGCGATAAGATATTGAATGTGCCGGAGCTGGGGGATGAGGGATTTTTGTTCGCGCGGCCCGGTTTTAACGTGATTGGAACGGCCAATACGAGGGATAAGGGCGTCAATGAGATGAGCAGCGCCCTGAAACGGCGTTTCAATTTTGAAACTGTGACGCCGGTCAGGGAAGTGGCCATGGAGAAGCAGATTATTTTAAACGAAGTCGGCAGGCTGGTGGAGGAAAGCGGGATCGGGGCTAAGGCGGATGAGGATGTGGCGGAGCTTCTGGCTTCCACTTACCACGAGCTGCGGGAGGGTGTTTCCGCTTACGGGCACCGGATTGATAAGCCGGCGGCGGTTATGAGTACGGCGGAGGCGGTATCGGTTTACTATCAGACAATGCTTACCGGTTATTATTATGGGGACGGGCGTATGGATGTGGACTGCCTGGTGCAGAACCTGGTGGGCGCCGTTTCCAAGGAAAATAAGGATGATCTGGAGAAAGTGAAGGGGTATTTTAACACGGTGATCAGGGATAAAAGCAGCAAGGAAGGTGGATTATGGAAACAATATTACGAAGCGAGGAAATGGCTGAAATAATGCTGCTTCCTGTCAGGCACCACAGCCCGGCCTGTTCTTTCCATATTAAGAGGGTTATGGAGGAATGGAAGCCGGCGGCGGTTCTGGTGGAGGGGCCGGACAATGCCAACAGCCTGCTTACGGTGATGGTGGATGAGGAGACAAAGGGGCCTTTTGCCATTTATTATTCTTACCATGACAGGGCCGGGAAGATTTCACCGGAGAAGGGGCATTATAAATGTTATTATCCTTTCCTGGAATATTCGCCGGAACTCACGGCCATGCGGGAGGCCGCGGGGAGGGGGATAAGCGCGGCGTTTATTGATCTGCCCTATGAAGATATCCTGGCGGCGTCCGCCGGGGGGAAGGGGCTGTTGAAGGAGGCGGGGAAGAATAATTATAACGATGATTACCTGCTCTCCAGGAACGAGTACATAAAACGTCTGTGTGAAAAAACAGGTCTTCGGAATTTTGATGAATTCTGGGAAAAGTATTTTGAACTGCAGGGGCTTTATGAGGACAGCGGTACGTGGTTTTCCCATCTGCGCGTTTATTGCGGGCTGGCCAGGGAAAGTACGCCTGATGAGGTTTTGCGGGAAGAGGGGTGCCTGGAGCGGGAAAAGTATATGGCGGCGCGGATCGCCGGGTGGGTGATTGAGAATTGCCGGGATGCCGGGAAAACAGGGGGAGACGGGAAAGGCAGTGCGGCAGGAAAGGCCACGGAAAGAGGGGAAGACGGAAAAGGCAGTGCGGCAGGAAAGGCCACGGAAAGAGGGGGAGATGAAGCAAAAGGGACGGGAGAAGGGGCGCAGTGCGGAAGATACCGGATCCTGGTGGTGACCGGAGGGTTCCACACACCGGCCCTGGCGGAAAGGCTGGCGGACGGCGGATGGGAGGAATCGGTAAAGTATGCGGAGCGGCTTCGCGGCAGAGGGCGCGGGAAGGGGCATGGCAAGGGGCAGGATAAAGACCGGGGCGTATATATGATGCCGTATTCCATGGAAGCGGCGGATGCCCTGAACGGTTATGCCAGCGGTATGCCTTTTACCGGGTTTTATCAGAGGGTATGGGATGCTATGGGGGAGACGGAGAAACCATATGATAAGGCGGTGCTGGATTTACTGGTGGCTTCCGGGAAGGAGGTCAGGAAAAAGGAAGGGTATCTTTCCACTTATGACGAAATCTGTGCCTGGCAGATGGCGCAGGGGCTGGGGGAACTGCGCGGCAAGCCGCAGCCGGGAGCCTATGAGCTGTGGGACGCGGTGCTGGCATCTTATGTGAAAGGGGAATGCAATGTAGCCAGCGATACGCCGCTGCGGATTTTGAGCAAATGGATGACGGGGCAGGGGATGGGGAAGCTGTGCCGGCAGGCGGATGTACCGCCGATTATCCAGGACTTTGAGGCACAGTGCAAAAGTTTCGGCATAAAATTGCAATCTGCTCTGGAGACAGAGGCGGCGCTTTCCATTTTTTCCGGTAAGAAGCACAGGAAAATGAGTATGTTCCTGCACCGGACAGTGTTTCTGGAAACGGCTTTTGCCAGACGGGTCAAAGGGCCGAACCTGCAGTTAAAAAAGGACAAGAACCTGATACGTGAAATATGGAAATATAAGTGGGGGACACAGGTCCCGGCAGCGTTGATTGATGTGTCCGTCCACGGGGCGACGGTAGAGGAGGCTGTCACCAGCCTGGTGAAGGAGCGGTTAAAGAAGGATATGGGGGCAGGGGAGGCGGCGGTTCTTCTGACAAGAGTATTCGAGATGGGATTGGCCGAGCAGTTGGAAACGGTTTACGGACGGGTGGAAGAGCTGATTTTGCAGGACGGGGATTTTTATTCCATTGCGGATGCTTTGGAGTCGCTGCTGATGATGGACGAACTGGGAAGCCTGTATGGCTCCGGCCTGGAACTTGGGAAGCTTATCCGTATGGGGGTGCAAAAGCTGATTTCGCTGCTGCCGGCAATGACGGGCATTAAGGATGAAAACCTGGAATCCTGTATGGATGCCCTGAAAATGCTGTATCAGATTATGGGCAGGAAGAGCCTGGGCATGGGGCAGGAAAAGGATTCTTATTACGAGGCTTTGGAAAGGATGAAAGGGGACGCCGGGATCCATGCCGGGCTGCATGGCTGTGTCCATGGGATTTTGTACGGGAGCGGGCGGGAGACTGCGGAGGAGGTACGGCAGGCCTGCCTGGGTTATCTGACGGGGACGCGGGAACAGTTGATGAAGACGGCTGTATTTTTGCGCGGATTGTTTTATGCGGCCAGGGATCTTGTTTTTATCGGGGGGCAGCTTCTGGAAATGATGGACGGCTTCTTCGGCCAGGTTTCGGAAGAGGAGTTTATGGAACTGCTGCCGCAACTCCGCATGGCCTTTACTTATTTTACTCCGGCCGAGACAGACCGGATTGCGCAGATGGCGGCAGGGTTCCATGGAAAAGGCCGGGAGGATATCATGGAACGGAAGGAAATCCTGCCGGAGTGGTATGCCTACGGCAGGGAACTGGATATCTATGCACAGCAATGTATGGGGGCGGTTCCGTTCGGTACGCGGGTTACAAATATTGGCTTGCCGGGCTCCGAAGGAGGTGCGGGCGCCAGGGCGGCCGGTATACAGCGGCATATGGAAGATGCTGCCGCGGCTTCGCAAAATCCGGTGCAGGATGGCGGCATACAGGGCGGCAGGACTGGATTGTCCGGCGTTTCCGCGCAGGCGCGTACATCGCAGGGGCATAGACGTCCGGATGGATTGGGTGCAGGGGCGGATGAAGAAGCGGTTTTGAACCGCTGGCGGCTGGTGCTTGGGAAATATGCGGCTGGGCAGATTTCTTTTTCCGGCGGGGAGCTGAATTGGATGGATATGGAGGATGTCCTGGATTATCTGTATGCGAGGGAGTACGGGGAGGAGCAGGAGATACGGCAGGAGCGCGGCGGCGGGAGCGGGGATTCCAGGCTGACGGTGCCGCACTGGCTTTCTAAGATGAAGAAGTTGTTCCCAAAGCATACGGTGGAAATCATGGAAAGGCATGCTCTGGAAAAGTATGGCATGACGGAGCTTCTGACGGATCCGGAGGTGCTCCGGAAGCTGGAACCGAATAAGGAACTTTTAAAGACGATACTGGGGCTGAAGCATATGATGAAGGGCGAGGTGCTTGTGCTTGCCCGGGAAATCGTGCGCAAGGTGGCGGAGGAACTGATGCGGAAGCTGGAGCAGGAGATGCAGAAATCATTTTTCGGGAAGCTGAACCGGAATTCCAGCAGCCCGGTCCGGTCAATGCGGAATCTGGATATGAGGAAAACGATAGCAAAGAATCTGTCAAATTATGATATGGAGAGGGGGCAGATTGTATTAAAGCAGGTTTATTTCAGTTCCCGCATGAAGAAATATAACCAGTGGCGTGTGGTGATTTGTGTGGACGAGAGCGGTTCCATGCTGGATTCCGTGATTCACAGCGCGGTGATGGCGGGGATTTTTGCCAGGCTTCCGATGCTGGATACCAGGCTGGTTATTTTTGATACGAATGTCGTAGACTTAAGCGGGTATGCCAGCGATCCGGTGGAGACGTTGATGAGCGTCCAACTGGGAGGCGGGACGAATATCGCGGGTGCGCTTTCTTATTGTGAGCGGCTGATAGATTTCCCGTACCGGACGATGGTTGTTTTGGTTTCGGATCTTTATGAGGGCGGGGGATACCAGAATATGTACAGCGTCTGCAAAGGGATTATAGAGAGCGGCGCAAAGCTGGTGGTATTGACCGCCCTGGATATGGAAGCGAATCCTAATTATGACAGGAGAGCGGCGGCCGTCCTCGCAGATATGGGGGCGGCAGTGGGCGCGATGACGCCGGAGGAACTGGCGGAGTTTATCGGAAAAGTGGTTTGAACCAATGTCATTGACTTAAGCTTCCCGTGGTGCCACAGACCATATATCTCATCCGGACGCGCCATTGCTATCAGCAATTGATCACGGCAGACGCAACGGCAGCACCGGAATACGGTGCCGGCGTCTTTCAATGGCCTGGATTGGGGTATATGGTCTGCAGCACCCTGAAAGGCTTAAGTTAATGGCATGGGGTTTAACGGCAGGCGGGCTGAACGGGAATTGGAAATTTTTGCAGGTTTTGTGTCTGTTTTTGTAAGATGGTGTTGCTTTTTGCAGGAATTGATTCATTATTGGCAGGATTGTGCGGTTTAGGGATCTTCACTTTTACGAAGTGCCGGGGGAACAACTATTGGTGGAGATGGATCTGTCTATTTGGCGGCGCTTATGTGCTATTTGATCTATATGCGATCGCGTCTGGATTGGAATTTATTATTCTACACGGGCAGGGAATCTTGCTTCAAGGGCACTGGCCTTTTATTAAGGCTTGTCGCATTATAAAACAGTTGAATAATTCATTACTCCATGCTATAATGCCTAAAGCGTTACCAGCGGCGATAACGTGGGATTTTGTCTGCAATTCATTGAAGGAGGTACAGGCATGAAGTTTGAAAAAATTGATTGCGGCAACGGGATAGTTGCTGTTGTTTCAAGCGATAACAAAGTGATTACTGATGTTGATTCTGCGCTTGATTTACTTATGTCTGCCAAATATGAAGCAGGCACAAAGTATATCGCCGTGGATAAAAAGTTAGTCATTGAAGATTTCTTTGTTTTAAGCAGTGGTTTGGCAGGAGAAATTCTTCAAAAATACATCAATTATGGTGGGAAAATTGCTATATACGGTGATTATTCACACTATACAAGCAAACCGCTAAAGGACTTCATCTATGAAAGCAACAAGGGGAAAGATGTATTCTTTGTTGCCACAAAAGAAGAAGCCATACAGAAAATAGCCAATATTATTTAGCAAACAAAATCCCCGTATCGGGGTGCGCCGTACTCATTTCCCGCAGGACAAAATGAGCGATTAGCGAAATTTGGTACTGTGGTAGAATCTTGCTCTAAGAAAGTGGCGGCTTCCCCTGTGTGGGCTTCCCTCAATACCTTTAGTGCCGCAAACGGGAGAGGGAATTTCTTTCTATCCCCTTTTCACGGCATAATACTGGCGATTTCTGAAAATGCCAAAAATGGGCGCAAAAAAACAGGACCCCTTTTCTTGATTTCCTGTCTTGGTGTGTCGTTCTATGTAGCGGCGGTTATTCAGTTTTAATATATAGCTGTTCATCAAAGCGGAACTTGAATAATGCGGCAACAAGCCGGGATTTGATACCCGGTCGTACTCCGGCAGCGTCCGTACATTTCCCCGATTTCCCG
>CANDKY010000182.1 GCA_947385425.1 uncultured Lachnospiraceae bacterium
ACACTATAACCTACACTCTTTCCCTACACGACGCTCTTCCGATCTTAAAAAACACCGGCTTTGGCAGAATAGAAATGAGAAAAACTTGATTCATAGATGGGACTATGGTATCTTAAATTAAGAAGTATCAATGGCAAGAAGAAAGCAGGTGAGTTTATGGCATATGCATTACAAGATGAAAAAGTGAACGAAACAATCAATTACGAAAAAATGCTTAAAATGCTTGACCGAGGCATTGACGATATGGAAGCCGGAAGAGAATTGCCTTTAACAGAAGCTTTTGTTAAAATTACGGAATTAAGGAACAGGCGGAGAAATGCAGAAGTATAAAGTTATCGTAACGTGGGAAGCTGTTTATGATATAGCCGAAATTGCAGATTATATAGAAACGCAGTTTGGGATAGCAAGGGCTGACCGCTTTCAGGAAGAGATAAAGGAACGTTTGGATAAACTTGAATTATTAGGCAGCATTTTTGGAAAGACATATCTATGTTATCGTGGATATTCTATTTACAAGAACCCATTTCCGCCGTCTATTATTTTTTACATTATCATAGAATCCGAAAAAGAAATTTAGAAAGCGTCCGCTGGTTATCAAATGCCATTAAATAGTTATTTTGAAACGCCAATGCCAGGTCAGCGGGGTTATCATACATTCAAACCTCCATCTTTCATTCTCTGCGGGATATATCACAATCCCCCAATTCCTTTATCTTTTCGATGACCTCTTCAATAAAGCGTTCCGTTCTCCGTCTACCATAATACTCATAGGGATTTACGCTTTTCTCCGTCTTTTCGTCCATCCACGGATTCACCACCCAATAACCGTTAAACTCTCCACCGTAGCCAATCCAGAACCATCATGCCACATAGCGTCCATCTGGTTCCAAGCAAAGTTTTTTACCGATTCCATTGTCACTTTTATACGATCCACCCTCCCTTTCCTCCGTTTCATCTAATTACCCCTACTTTACGCATAAGTACAACTGTAAGCATAGATAATAAAAGCATACCGCATATTCTTTAGTTTTACGAAGGCTTTTGCGGCACGGTTTGGCATAATGCCGGATAAGTACCGCTGGGAGGTACAGAAGCGGGGAAGGGATGAGTAGATATAAAATATAAATAAAGTACAAATAAATATTGAATTTTATATAGCTTATAGTATAATAAAGGTACTGGCAGAGACAGGCGGGCAAGTGCTTTACACTGGGCTGTGTAACTGATTGTCAAGAGCCTGTTTAAAATCTGCTTTTTTCCGGATGTGCGTTACAGTTTGAGAGAGGTTTGCCCCGGATGAGGGAGGCATAGTGGGGCATCGCTTCCCTCATTCGGGGCAAACCTCTCGAAAAATGGTGAACGGTTATACCTGCACAGATGGTAAAAATGAGATTTTAAACAGGCTCTAAGGAACTGCCCGGAAATAACTTGTGCAAGTTACGCAGAATTTTTCTTCGGCAGTGTCAGTCAAAAATCGGGCGCGGGACGGCTCTAAAGGAAAGGCGAATGGTTTATGAGGGAACAGGATATCGGCGGTATAATCAGTGAATGGCTGCTCCGGAGGCAGAAGCGGCCGGAGGAATGGGTGGGGCGTTTTGCATGGGAGAAGTATGCGGAATCCCATCAGGAAGAGGGAGCGGATGCCCGGAATTTCCGGAGCGTACAAAATATCCGGGAGCGGGAAACTCTATTTTATGAACGGGCAAGGGCCTGGGAGCGGAACGGGGAGGCTTTTGAGAAGTTTGCGGGGAATTTTCAGGATATCCCGGAAACGGAACCGTGGCAGAGCGCGCAGATGCTGGACAATGTAATTGCGGAACTGGAGATGGAACCTGAAGAGCAGTACCGGTATCTGGCCAATGTGAAAATGCTTCTTTATTACAGGGCGGTCCGGATGCTGGATGAAGAGACGGGGGAAATACTGAAGGCTTCCCTGGAAGCAAATTACGAGAAGGAATGGGAGGACGCCCGGAACGGAATAAAGGAAAATGAGCTGCAGAGGATGTTTGCGGAGACGGTTTCTCTTATGAAATATGCCGGCATTGCCTATGATGATGAGACGCGGAAGGTGCTGGCGGATATCGGTGTCGGGCGGGATGCGGAGTTTGGAGGGGAACCGGCAGGGGAAATGAAGAGTGATCTTTGTTTCCTGGCAGATTTTTTTGTATCGGAGATGGTTTTGGCAGATGCGGAGGGGCAGTTTACGGAGGAGGAACAGAGGCTGATTGCGGAGCAGGTGATCCCGGTATGTGTATCCTCGGCGTCTATGATCCGGGAGGGCGGTGATGCCGGGCATATCATGAAATTGGCGCAGGCTTATCTGGGACGTATAATGGAGGGGAAGAATGGGAAGGCGCTGGCTGGCCTGGCGGTGATTTTTGTGGCGGCCAGGGTGGTTTATTTCCTGATTAAACTGGCAATCGCCGGGGTGTTGATTAAAATCAGCCTGGACGGTTTGTGGAAGTATTGTAAAAACAGGCTGGAGCTGGATACGGAGGAGACAAACCAATTCGCTGATTTTCTTCTGGCATGGCAGAGGCAGGCCGGCAGGAAGGCGGAAGCGGAATGGGAAATACCGGAAGAAAAGCTGTGGGAGGAAGCCGGAGTGGAAGAAGCTGGAGAGACGGAGGATGAGGGGGAAATGGAGTAGGGAGATGTTAAATGAATCTTTTATGTTTACAGTTGGGATGCTGGCGGAAATAACAGGCGGAAACAAACAGTATATAAGTAAGAAAATAAAGAAAATGATGGACAATCCGGAAGTTTCCCTCCGGGCGGTATTAAAATCCAACAAGGAGGGGTATCAGATTCCGGAGGAAGAGGTGCTTCGCTGTTTTGACAAAATTACTCCCGGTATGCTGCAGGAATATAAGGCGAATTATCTTGCGGCGGAGCCTGTGCCCAGGGTGAAGATGCTGACAAGGGATGAGGACGGGGCGGAGCCGAAATACCTGGAAAAGGAAAATGAGGCGCTGTTGGAATGGAAGGTGCAGTTGGCGGCGGCTTCCCCGGAAAAGAAGAACAGCCCGCAGATGCGCAGTTATCTGGTGCAGGAAATTGAGAAGATAGAGAAGATGAAGAAGGAAAAGCTTAAGGAATATGTGATGCTGGAAATGTTCCTTGAAAATTGCGACAGGATGACGGCGGAGATACGGCGGAGGTTAGGGACAGGGCAGGAAATAAGAAACTGAGGAGGTGGCAGGAACGGGCGGAGGGCAAAGAAAGCAGGAAGTGAGCATTGCGTCGGATGCGGGAGAATGGCAGGAAGTGCGTATTGCGGCGGAAGCAGGAGAAAGGCAGGGAATGCGCATTGGGGCGGAAGCAGGAGAAAGGCAGAACATGTACAGTGCGGCGGAAGCAGGAGAAAGGCGGGAAATGAGCGTTGCGGCGGAAGCAGGAGAATGGCAGAACGTGTACAGTGCGGCAAATGCGGGCGGAGGGCGGAAGAGACAGAAATTACAGGGGGCAGCAGGGATTGGCAGGAAGCGGAAGTGGCAGCGGAAGGCGGTAAAAGGCCGGAAGAAAAAAGAAGGGACAGGGCATATGCCTATGATGCATAGGGATATGATGCATAAGGATATGCAGGAGGATTTGATGATGGACAGAAGGGCTAATATTCTTGTGACAGGCGGTAGTTCAAGCGGAAAGACCGTGGCGGCGTGCAATACTTTTTTTAAGATGACAATAGGCGGAGGCGTGGGCACGGAGGTTTCTTTTGATTTGGTTGCAAACGGCGATGCGGCGGGAAATGATATCAGTTATTTCGCGGAACTGTACCGGGGTATGGTAAAGGGGAAAATGCCGGTCGGGAATACGGAGAATGATATTTATGAGATGGCGTTCCGGAGGAACAGTGAGCGTGTCTGCCAGATTAGCTGGATGGATTACCGGGGTTCCCTCAGGACGAGGAGGCGGGGTGAGGACGAGGAAAAATGGGAAGAGTTCCTGGCTATGCTGGAACACGCCACGTTGTTTATTTATATTATTTCGGGGGATCTGATCAACGATTATATTTCCATAAAGGACGGAAGCCTGGATGATACGATGGAAAAGAAGGAAAAAGAAGTGGATATAGCGGTGGAAGTGGCGAATATCAAAGCGCTTATGGAGACGGCAAAAAGTATTAGGGAGGATGCGATGGATACGCCGATTCTATTTTACGTCACGAAGTCCGATCTGATTAAGTATGACGATGACGGACGGAAGATAGACGGTTTGATTTCTTTTTTAAAGACAAACAAGCTGTTGGAGTCAAACCATAAGATCATGGGCTGCCATTCTACGCTTGGAAGGGATTTGAAACTGAGCGGTGACAACGAAATTATCGCCGGTTTTGAGCCGGAGGGCTTTGAGATACCTTTGATGCTTACGGTCGGATATGCCATATCGGAATCTGGGAAAGAGTGGGAACAGGAGGAAATGGCCAGGCTGGATGCGGCGATTACGTCTTACGAAGTGTATATTATGGAGAAAAATCAGGAAAAGGGGCGGATTGACAGCCAGTTCTGGACGAAGCTTATCGGCATTATGAAGAAGGACAGGGCTGTTATGAGGGAACTGGAAAATGAGATAGAGGATGCCAGAAAGCACAAAGGGGAACTGGAGGCGGAGAAGGCAACCCTGGAACAGAATAACAGGCTGAAACAGTATTCAAAAGATATTTTGCATTATATTGAGGAAGAGGCGAAAGGGGAATATGCCTGCGGCATCAGTGCGGACGGGGAGAAGATACCTCTTGGGGAGTTTTTTTTCAATTGATGTGGCCTGGAGCGTGTTTGAAAGGCCGCAAGGAATAGTATTTTTGCTCCGTTTTTATCACTGGTGATGCCGTATGCGCGGGGCAATAGGATTTACTGAGAATGATAAAAAGCAGCGCAGGCATACACCGGAGCGGATATCAGGAAGGCAGCATATATTATCGGAAGAAGGATCATGGCGCGGCTGCGGCTGTGTATGCACGGGGCGGGCGGTGCCATGCGGGTTTAGGAATTATAAAGTTATTGCTTTACAGTTCCTTAGGCAGAAAGGGATGGAAAAGTGGCGGTATATGGCTGGATTTATGCAAATGCGAAAATCAGGGGGGATGGGGGGGATTACCTTGTCCGGCGGTGTGATTCCGGGTTAAAAGGGTACGAGGATATGCTTACCTCCCTGTCACGGGCGATGCTTGCCACCACGAAGAGGTATGGGCAGGCGGAAGGGCAGGAGTGCTGGCTCTTTGGTTTTCTGGATAAGGGGCGGCATTGTCCGGTAGTGGCAGTGGCCGGTGAACAGGAGCGTCTTCTTGGGATGTCCCTGGCAGGCGGAGGTTTCCGTAAGCAGTATTGCGTCTTGGCCTGGGGGGTGGAAGGGGAGAGTATCCCGCTGTGTAAAAGGGTTGACGAAATTTTTGAGCCGCTGAAGGAAATTATGCGCGGGATCCAGCGTACAGGGAAAACGGAGGAACCGGGGAAATGGAAAGAGGGCGCGGCAGGAAGCGTCCTGTTTGGCAATGCGGGGCTTTCGGAGAAGGGTTTTGTTACGCAGGATTCTATTGCAGGTATTGGCGCCCATGAGCCTTATAATATTGTAAGAAGCGGCTTAGAGGATGGGGAATTGTGGGAAAAGAGCCTGTGCAGGAAGCCGCCAAGGCCGATTATGACGGGATGTTTAGGCGTGGAAGAGGCAAAAAGAATGCTTGGCTTTTTTCCGGACGGCCTGGTAACGGTGGCAGGGGATATCAAACCGCAGTATTATGACGGCAGGAAAGAAAAGGGTATAAGGGAAGCGAAAATCGGAAATGGGGGAAGAAGCGTAAACGCAGAAAGGCGGAGCGGGGCAGAAAGTTTTAGAAAGGAACAAAGGGGGAAGGGTGCGGGTACAGAAAAAAAGGATGGAACGGGAGAAAAGGACAGCGAAGGAGAAGAGGGCAGCAGAGGAAAAACGGCAGGAACAGGAAAAAAGGATGGAATAGGGAAACGGGATGGAATAGAAAAAGGGTATAGAATAGGAAAGGAGTATGGAATAGAAAAAGGGGATGGAATAGAAAAAAGGTATGGAATAGGGAAAGAGGATGGAGTAGAAAAAAGGTATGGAATAGG
>CANDKY010000183.1 GCA_947385425.1 uncultured Lachnospiraceae bacterium
TTAATCACCTCCTACGGTATTGCCGTGCTTACCGAAGATTCCGTTTCCCACCTGGCAAAGCCGGAACGCCCGCTGATCGTATCCGACCAGTGGATGTACCATTCCCGCCTGTATGCGGCGGCAAGTTTTGTCAAAACAAGGGACGATCTGGATCTGATCCAGTTAAATTCCTTCGGGTGCGGCCTGGATGCCGTGACCACCGACCAGGTAAACGACATCCTCACAGGTTCGGACAAAATTTATACCTGCCTGAAGATAGACGAAGTGAGCAACTTAGGCGCCGCAAGGATCCGTATCCGTTCCCTGCTCTCCGCCATCCGCGTGCGCGAGGAAAGGCAGCAGGCCCGTGTCATCCGCCCCTCTTCCATTGAAAAAGTGCCGTTTACGGAAGAAATGCGGAAAAATTACACGATCCTCTGCCCGCAGATGTCACCGATACACTTTGAGATTCTGGAACCGGCTTTCAATGCCTGCGGCTATCATTTCAAAGTCCTGCCCAACGATAACAAACGGGCCGTGGACGCAGGCTTGAAATTTGTAAACAATGACGCCTGCTATCCCTCCCTTATGGTTGTGGGACAGATTATGGATGCGTTGCTTTCCGGTGAATACGATTTGAATAAAGTAGCGGTCATCATGTCTCAGACCGGCGGGGGATGCCGTGCCACAAACTATATCGGTTTTATCCGCCGTGCTTTAGAGAAAGCGGGAATGCCGCAGATACCGGTTATTTCCCTGAATATGTCCGGCCTGGAAAGCAATCCCGGGTTCCGCCTGAATGCCGGCCTGCTCCTGCGGGCTGCCTACGGCGCGGTATTCGGCGATATCTTCATGCGGTGCGTTTACCGTATGCGCCCTTACGAAAAAGAACCCGGCTCCGTGGAAGCAGTCCACGATAAATGGCGTAAAAAATGCCAGGACTTCGTATCCGCAAAACATATGAACTATTTTACATTCCGGAAGATGTGCCGTCAGATCATCGAAGAATTCGATGCCATACCTGTTACGGACACCCCAAAACCGCGCGTAGGGATTGTCGGGGAAATTCTGGTAAAATTTGCCCCTGCCGCCAATAACCATCTGGTGGAGCTTTTGGAACACGAAGGAGCCGAGGCCGTAGTTCCGGATCTGCTTGACTTCATGCTTTACTGCTTCTATAACCAGATATACAAAGCGGAAGAACTGGGCACAAGCAAAAAGGCCGCCCTGGTTTCCAAAATGGGGATCGAAGCCATTACGCATCTCCGTTCCGCGGCCGCAGGAGCCTTTACGCGGAGCAGGCATTTTACCCCTCCGGTATCCATCTATACCTTGGTGGACTATGCAAAATCTATCGTCTCCATCGGCAACCAGACAGGCGAAGGCTGGTTCCTGACCGGGGAAATGATGGAACTTATCCACAGCGGCGTCAGCAACATCGTGTGTACCCAGCCCTTTGGCTGCCTGCCCAACCATGTAGTAGGCAAAGGGGTTATCAAGGGGCTGCGCAGGATATATCCGCTCTCCAATATCGTAGCCATCGACTACGACCCCGGCGCCAGCGAAGTAAACCAGCTAAACCGGATCAAACTGATGCTCTCCACGGCACAGAAGAATCTGAAAAAGGCAGGGGAAGAAAAAACCGGGGCAAAAGCAGGAAAGACGGGAAACGGAACTGTCGCAGGCAAAGCTGAAACCGAAACGGTCGCAAGAAAGGCCGAAAATGGAACTGTCGCAGGAAAAGCCGAAAACGGCGTTGTTGCCGAAACGGCAGGAACCGGAGCTGCCGCAGAAAAAGCCGGAGCCGGGGCTGTCGCACGCACAGCAGGAAATCCAGAGCCGGAAGCGGCAGGTAAGGCCATGCAGGCTCCGGCGGAAAAAAACCGGAAAAAGGGTACTGCCGATGCTTCCCAAAAGGCGGACACAAATTTAACCGACACACCCCCTGCAGGCATGGCAGATGAAACGGCGGCCCTTTCGGAAACTGCAGGCAATAAAGAAGATATAACTTCTGCCGGAATAGCAGCAGAAACAGCAACGGATTCTGCGGGGATAATACCGAAAACAGCAAAAGACCCTGCAATAGCGGAGCCAACAAAGGATTATGCGGAATTAACAGCAGAGTCAGCAAAAGATTCCGGAGAGCCGCTAATCGAAACAAAGGATTCCATAAAAGGAATAAGAACAGAGCCAAAAAAACGCCTGATTCAGGCACATCCGAAAAAAAAGAGAAAGAAGGATCCCAAAAGGAGGAAACAAAATTCCCAGACAAAACCAGCGGATGGAAGTGCGAAAAAAAATTTGCAGGCTGAAACAGAACAGATTTCACAAGACGGGCTGAACGACAAATCCCAGGCCGGATAATCTGAATAATTGTGGCAGGCGGCTTCTTCACCTGCCATAGTAAGGAACTGTCCGGAAATAACTTGTGCAAGTTATTTCCGGACAGTTCCTTATTCATAACGAAAAAAGTATAGTATTTTATGGAATATTTTGTTATGATAGCTATTGGGTAAATATTTCTGCCCAAATTAATTGGGAGGTGTTTCCATGGCAGAAAGCCAGAATATTGAATGGAAAGAATTATGGCGGGACGAATATATAAAATGGATATGCGGTTTTGCCAATGCACAGGGCGGAAAAATATATATCGGTAAAAAAGATGACGGAACAGTTACCGGTATTCAGGACAGTAAAAAATTTTTGGAAGACATTCCTAATAAAGTAAGGGATATTCTGGGAATTATTGTAGACGTTAATTTACTGACTGAAAACGGTAAAGATTATATTGAGATCTGTGTCAATCCGAATACCTATCCTGTTAATTACAAGGGCGAATACCATTACCGCAGCGGAAGTACAAAACAATTACTCAAAGAACAGGCATTGAACCATTTCCTTTTGCGAAAAACAGGACTTACCTGGGATAGTGTCCCCATCCAAAATGTCTCCATACAAGAGTTAAGAAATGATAGTTTTGATATCTTTCGGGAACAGGCTGTAAAAAGCAAAAGAATGGATGAACCGGATATCCGGATCAGCAATGGACAACTGCTTGATAATTTAAATTTAATCAATGAAGGCTCGCTTACGAGAGCCTCTGTTTTACTGTTTCATCATAATCCGGAGAAATGGATCCCTGGTTCCTATGTTAAAATCGCGTACTTTCAATCGGAATCCGATATTTTGTATCAGGATGAAGTTCACGGTTCATTGCTCTCACAGGCAGACCGTGTGGTAGATTTAATTTATACGAAATATTTGAAAGGAATTATCTCCTACCAAAATATCACAAGGATAGAAACCTACCCATATCCCAAAGAAGCCATCAGGGAAGCTGTTTTAAATGCAATTTCCCACAAAAATTATGCAACATTGGTTCCTATCCAAATCCGGATTTACAATGAAAAAATTATGATTGCCAACGACTGTGTGTTCCCTGAAGACTGGACCGTTGAAGATTTGATGGGACCGCATAAATCCAGACCTTACAATCCACTAATCGCCAATACTTTTTTCAGGGCGGGATTTATTGAAGCCTGGGGGCGCGGAATCCAAAAAATAAAAGATAGTTGCATTTCCGCCGGAAACGACATCCCTGAATATCATGTCAAAAAGGAGGATATTATGGTTACTTTTCGCAGTCTCCGCAAAGTAACCCCGCAATCAACCCCGCAATCAACCCCGCAATCAACCCCGCAATCAGAAACAGCGGATGAGCGGATTATCGAAGCAATTACGATAAACCCTTCCGTTTCACAACGTAAAATTGCCGCAATAACAGGGATTAGTTATGATACTGTCCGGTATCGTATGGAGCATATGAAAAAACAGGGAATTATTACCCGCAAAGGAAACGGCCGAAGCGGGAAATGGATTATTGCCACCATCAAAGACGGAGGAAAACACTGCCATGAATAATGTAGCCTTCCATGTAGACTTACATGTACATTCCAATAAATCCGACGGGAGCCTGGCCCCGGCAGAACTGGTCTGGTTAGCGGCCGAAAAAGGGCTGTCCGCCTTCGCCCTCACAGACCATGACACAACGGACGGCATTTCAGAAGCGCTGGAAGCCGCCGAAGAGTACAACCGGAAGCTTGCAGAGGGTTCCCTTCCCCCGCTTTCCTCCGGCCGGGAACCGCTTCCCCTGGAAGTCATCCCGGGTATTGAATTTTCTACGGAATATGAGGGAAAAGATATCCACATTGTCGGGCTGTACATTGACTATGAAGCCCCGTTCTTCCGAAAACAGATCCAGTCCTTTGTGGATTCCCGCATCGCCCGGAACCGGAAAATGTGCGCCAATTTAAACGGGGCCGGCATTGACATTTCTTACGAAAAATTATTGGATGCCTTTCCCGGTTCCGTTATCACCAGAGGACATTATTCACGCTACCTTCTGGAACACGGCTATGTAAAGAGCATGCCCGAAGCTTTTGACCGCTATCTGGGCGACCATACCAAATATTTTGTCCCAAGGGAAAAAGTAACGCCTGCACAGGCTGTGGAATTAATTTTAAAAGCGGGAGGCCTTCCCATCCTTGCCCACCCCATCCTATACCATATGAGCGATACGCGTCTAGACAGGCTGGTACAGGGCTTAAAGGAAGCCGGCCTTATCGGCATCGAAGCCATATACAGCACCTACAGCGCTGCCGAGGAACGGCAGATACGCACGCTCGCCGCCAAATATGGGCTATGCCTCAGCGGCGGTTCCGACTTCCATGGTTCCACCAAACCGAACCTGGAAATGGGCACCGGGTACGGGAAGCTGTATATCCCGGAGGACATCTTAACCCGCCTGAAAGAAAAGCTGCATAACAGGGACTGAATCCCATTCAAACATTTTAAGTGCCTAAACAGGAAAAATAAGGAGAACTGCATGAACAGCGATACGAACAATAAAAAAATATTTTTTACCGATTTGGACGGTACTCTGTTAAACCATGAGAAAAAAATAACGCCGGATACTATGTCTGCCCTGGATCAATGGACAAAGGCCGGGCACCATTTTGCCATCTGCACCGGCCGCGCCCTGGACAGCGCCATGGAGGTACGGCGGACTTTACAGCTAGACTTTCCAGGCATGTTCCTGATCGGTTCCAACGGCGGTGAAATATACGACTGCGATAACGGCCGCATGGTGTCCCGCATCGCCCTCACGCTGGAACAGACCGCGCTTGTAATGAAAACAGCCAGGGAACAGGGTGTCCACTGCCACACTTATACAGACACCCATATTGTCAGCCCTGCCGATGATGAGGAACTCAAATATTACCGCAGGGTTATCCATACACCAGCCATTATCTGCGAAGACGTCGTATCCGCCCTGGACAGAGGCGCCTGCAAATGCATCGCCATCGGCCTCCATGACAAAGAAAAGCTGGAACGTTTCCGTCAGGCCCTGCTGCCGCTCGTGGAAGGGGAACTGAACCTGCTTTACTCCAACGACAACTACCTGGAAATCATCCCTGCCGCTTCCGGCAAAGGTTCCGCCGTAAAGAACCTCTGCGGCTTCCTGCACATCCCGACTGCCAACGCCCTTGCCGCCGGGGACGAAGCGAACGACATATCCATGATCAAGGCCGCCGGAACAGGCATCGCGATGCTGAATGCCAAAGAGGAAGTCAAAGCCGCCGCCGACCTGATCACAGCCGCCGACAATAACCACGACGGGCTGGCGGCAATCCTGCTGTCCCGTATCTGAAGGGCATACCGTGCCTGGATACATGATTGAAAACACATTTTTAAATAAACTACCCCGCTGCAAGCAGCGGGGAATTAAAGTTACGGCTTTTCCAGACAACGGTGTTGTCTTGCGGATTTGCTGCCAGGCGGAGTCACCTCCTGGCAGCAAAACCATCCGAAAAACCGTTAGAAATATCTTATTTATATTAGGAACTGTATGTAAATAACCTATGCCATTTGCTGGTCTTTTTCTCCGACTGCACCAACCCAAAATCAGTTACATAGCCCTAAGGAATCCACCATTCTGATACCCCCTTAGGG
>CANDKY010000184.1 GCA_947385425.1 uncultured Lachnospiraceae bacterium
ATTGCCACGTTCTGCCTATGGAATCTTTTAGATGAAAATCAAGTTTCGGTCCATAAAATGCACCGTCTCCTTCATTTACTACATAGGACTTGCCCATTCCCTGCACTGCTTTTTCCAAAGCTTCCGTAGCAAGCTGCCAATCCTCATCACTTCCTATGGAATGCTCTGGTCTCGTGGACAATTCAATTTCATACGAAAAACCAAACTTCCGGTAAACTTCATCAATAAGACGCATGACACCCTGTATCTCATCCATCACCTGATCTTCTCTCATAAAAATGTGCGCATCGTCCTGCGTAAATGAGCGTACTCTCATGAGACCATGTAATGTTCCCGACTTTTCCTTACGATGCACAAGCCCTAATTCTCCCATCCGTATGGGAAGCTCCTTATATGACCTCGGCTCCAGTTTATACACCAGCATTCCGCCTGGGCAGCTCATTGGTTTGATCGCATAATCATCATCTTCAACCTTAAGGGAGTACATGGCATCTCTATAAAAATCCCAATGGCCAGACGTCTCCCAAAGCCTTCTTTCCAACATAATAGGCGTAGAAATTTCAACATATCCTTCCCTGCGATGAATCTTTCTCCAATAATCAATCAACAGGTTCTTCAATATCATTCCCTTTGGCAGGAATACTGGCAATCCTGGTCCCTCATCAAAAATCGTAAATATTCCAAGTTCCTTGCCCAATTTTCTGTGGTCTCGTGCTTTTGCTTCTTCGACCATATGCAAATATTCATCTAATTGCGCCGCTTTTGGAAAAGATATACCATAAATCCTTGTAAGCATTTGATTTTTTTCGCTGCCTCTCCAATAGGCTCCAGCCACCGACAACAGCTTAAGCGCTTTAATCTGACACACATTAGAAATATGCGGGCCTACACAAAACTCTTCATATTCTCCCTGCTTATAGAAGCTGATTGGCTCTGCATCATTCAGTTCCCGAATCAGCTCAATCTTATATTTTTCACTTGCATTCTCCATAAAACTAAGAGCTTCCTCTTTTGACTTCTCATAAACCTGCAGGGAGAGAGATTCCTTTATGATCTTTCGCATTTCTGCTTCAATCGTCTTTAGATGCTCCTCTGAAAGCGGAAATTCAAACTGAAAATCGTAATAAAATCCATTTTCAATTGCCGGACCAATGGCACACTTCGTTTCCGGATATAAACGTTTTACAGCCTGTGCAAGTACATGTGCGCTTGTATTCCAAAACGCCTTTTTTCCCTCCTGTTCTTCAAAGTTTACTTCTACAATTTCTCCATTTTTTCGTAGAACCTTCATAATTTGTTGCTCCTTTCTCTTTTCAGCTTTAACTATTTGGCAACAACATAAGAAAAGCACCCATAAGACCATGATCACATAGTCTTAAGGGTGCACTTAGCACGGTTCCACCTTAACTTTTCACTTCAGATTCCATCAAATCCTATCCTTTAACGCAGGCATACGGTAACACTTACTCATTTCAGCATTACAGCTCTGGAATGGTTTTCGTCTAATTTCCACATAAATAGCTTCCACCAAGTACTATTCTCTCTGGATGTTTCTAACTAAACTAATTTTTTCCGTCTTCGCTTTTCTTATGTTATTGATGGTACTGTATCACAACTTCTTTATTTTGTCAATGCTCATGTTCCTTGAGTTTCCGCAGGTTATTTACATATAGTTCCTAAGGATATCCATTTTTTCACTCCCCCCTTCTTCAGAACCCTGCCTCCCGGTCAAGGACGGTTCCGTCCATAGCGTTAATCGTCAGCAGGCTTATATAATCACTGTCCCTGGAATAATACTCCCTCCCTTCTGCATCCTTCCACGTCTCAGCCCCGAAAAAATCCCACACCGGAACAAGCGTGCCTTCCGCGGAATCCATTTCCCTGACCCTCATATACCCCAACCGTACCTCGTCTACCGTAATGTCAAAACGCTCCCCCTCACCGTTAAAAGTATCCTTCTTTTTCTTCACAATCATTTCCTCAAAGATATTTTGTATATCAGAAAAAGGCATCAGGAAAACATAGTCCGAAGACAGCGCCTTCACTTCATAAGGATTCCTCCAAAGAAAAGAGACTATCCCCTTCTCATCATAAATCAGCGTCATTTCCTCATAAGGCCACCAAATCCAGGCAGCACCGTCCGGGAAATCATCGCCTATGCTGACATTCCCTCCATCCGCATAGGTATATGTAACCGGTACGCCATCCTCCACCCTGACGGCATGTACGCCATAGACAAACTGGTCATAAACCTCTTTCCCCACGTCGCCCAATTTATAATTGGCCATATACTCCCCGCCCTGCAGGGCAATCCCGCCGATTCCCATCTGTGTTACCAAATCCTGCGCCTGTGCCTGAATACTTTCCGTATCCAGCCCCAAGGCCGCTATTTTCTCCGCATATTTCCCCTGCTCAGACTCCAGGACAGAAGCAAAACTCCCCTTTTTCCTCATCCCTTCCACCGCAAACTCTGCCAAACGCCATTCCGGCGTCAAATCATTAGCCAGACGGACGTAATAATCCTCCCCATCCTTCGTAACATAACCGCTAAGCCCATTACCGCCTTCTCCATCCTCCGGGGATGTACCGGCTTCCTCAGAACCGACTACGGCAGGAACTTCCACAATGACCGGCTCCTCCAGCCCGGCCGCTTTCCCTGCTTCCTTCCGCTCCTCCCACTGCCCTATCTGCTCGTTCAAAGTCTCTTCCTTATCCCCGTAAGGCTCATTCCCATCCGCGCCGTCCACATCACGCGCCCTTTCCAGCGCCGCAATCTTTTCCTCTATTTCCCCTACGGTGAAACCATTTGTCGCCTCCATGACGCCATAGTCCCTTTCCCAAAGGCTCCCTCCTCCAAGCAGGGCCCGGTTTACCGTATCATAATCCTCCTGCGTAAAAACACGTCCCGTAACCGTTTTCGTTTTTATGCCCGGCACATCAGGTATCACCAGGCAGGCATCTATTTTCACATTCACCCCGTCCACGGACAGTTCATTCCGGTAACGTTCCGGCGCCTGCACCTGGCTGGCTACATTCCCCCATGCCGCGTCTTCCTGCTGCCCCTCTCCGGCTCCCGCTCCTTCTGCCTGCCCTGCTGCCTCCCCCTGTGCGGCTTGTGCAGCTTCCTCCTGCGCCTGCTGCTCCTGCGCTTCTTCCCCTTTCGGCGCCACCAGCTCTTCTTCCGTATGCATACTGTCTGCACATCCTGCCAGGCACACACTGCAAATTCCCAATACCATAATAAAAACCGCTGCGTTCCTCTTCATCTCTCTTCCCTTTCTGCCGGGCTTTTCCCGGCGCCGCATCTTCCTTACACTTACACCATACCCCTTTCCTCTGTAAAAAATATACAGCAGCATGTAAATATTATGTAAATATGCCACAGCCCCAAATCAGGCACATCCTAAAACACCACCGAAACCGCCGTCCCCTCTCCCAGCACACTTTCAATCTCCAGCCTTGCGCCATGCAGCCCGGCTATCCTGTCACAGAGCGCCAAACCCAGCCCGCTCCCCCCCGCTTTCCTGCTTCTTGCCTTATCCACCATATAAAACGCCTCTGTCACCCTGGGAATCTCATCCGCCGGGATCCCGCACCCCCGATCGCGTACCGTTATCCGTCCCTCTCCTGCCGTTATGAAAATACTCCCCCCCTCATAGCTCGCCTTCACCGCATTATCCACCAAATTCAACAACAGGCTAAGCATCAGATCCCTGTCCATAAAACGATATTCCGCCCCGCTGCCCCAGTCACACTCCAGCGTAAGCCTTTTCTCCCTCAGATGGCTTTCCTCCAGCAGACAGACACGTTCCAGCAGCTCCTTAAACAACACTTCCTCCATTTCAATGCTGTCATTCTCATACATGCCAATCAGGCTCATCAGCTTACTGCTCACCCTCCCCAGCCTGCCGCACTCCTCATAAATATGCCTCAGCGCCTTCTCCTTCTGCCCCTCTTTCAAATTCACCTGCAGCAAAGAAGAAGTATACCCCATAATGGACGTCATCGGAGTCTTCATCTCATGTGTCAGGCTTCCCAGCATCAGCCTGCGCCTCTCCGATTCCTCCGACAGTTCCCTTACCTGTTTTTCAATCTGCCCTGCCATACGGTTAAAAGCCTCAGCCATACGGCCCATCTCATCACGGGTATGCACCCTGGCGCGCCGCTCCAGCCTTCCGGCGCTGATATCCTGTGCCGCCTGCTCCAACTCCTGCAAAGGCGCCATAACCTTCTTTGACATAAAAAAAATTATCCCGACAGCTAAAACAGACATCCCGAGATAAACCGCCAAATAAAAAAAAGCCTGCCTGCGGATATCCTCATATATAGCCGAAATATCCTTCACCAAAACAAGCTTATAATCCTCATCCCCCTCCACAGGCACCGCCCTGCCCGCAACCAGCACATACTGTTTCCCGCAGCGCTGTACCGCACTGTAACCCTCTGCACTCCCCCACCGCGCATCCCCGGCATCTGCCAGGTCAAAAGGGGTCATGTTGCAGACTACCTTCTCCCCTTCTATCAGAATGTACGCCGAAGCATCATACTTCCGGATCACATAATTATAGTAAGCATTGGCAGTGACCTCCCGGAAACCGGCCAGCGGTTCATAATCCAGTTCCTTCCCTACCGCATATGCCGCCGCCTTCAACTGCTGCCCATAGCTCTCCGCCGTTTTTTCCTGATTATAAAATGCTGAATGGTAAATAACCGCCGCCCCGGAAACCCCCATACTGGCCAGCAGCACCGTTACCGTGAGCAGTGATAATTTTTTCCAAAGTTTCATACCTGTATCCCTTTCCTCCGCATCTCAGAGCCTGTTTCTTCTCACAAACTGCGGCGCACATCTGTCGAAAAACGGATTTTAAACAGGCTCTTATCCGATTCCTTTTCCGCTCCCCAGCCTTCCGGCTCTTCCTGTTCCCAATCACTCCCCCCAGTCTTCCAGCCGGTAGCCCGTTTTTGAAATGGTACGGATGACTTCGTGAAAATCCAGCTTTTTCCTCAACTGCCCGATATGTACATCCACAGTCCTCGTTTCCCCCATATAATCCACGCCCCATATCCTGCGCAGCAGTTCCTCCCTGCTGAAAGCCATATTCCTGTTAGCGGCAAGCATAACGAGCAATTCGTATTCCAAAGGCTTCAGGCACACCCTGGCCCCTGCTTTTGTCACACTGTGTTCCTTCAAATCAATGACCACATCCCGCACCTGAATCTTTTCCCGCCCCCGCCCGGTTCTCTCCAATACCTTCTCTATCCGTACCAGAAGCTCCAATATTTCAAAAGGCTTTACCATGTAGTCCTCCGCCCCCGCCTTTAACCCATGCACCTTGGAAACCACATCATCCTTAGCGGTCAGGTAAATGACCGGAATCCCCGCCCGCCTCAAATCCTCCATCAGCGCAAACCCATCCTTTCCGGGCAGCATCACATCCACCAACGCCAGCGCAGCGTCATGGCATACCGCATCCCCCAGACTCCGTTCCGCTTCCAGCCCGTCAAACAGGGGAAAAGCCTCATACCCCGCCGCCTCTAAATTCATACAGATAAGCTCTGAAATAGAAACATCATCCTCTATCACCAAAATCTTCATCCCGCATCCGCCCGCCCCTTCCTGTCCTTTTCCTCTGTCCCGCCTTTTCAAAATATGCCCGGCTATATGCCTTTTATCTTACCACATTCTGTCTGCAAAAAAAGCATCAAATTGTAAACTTTTCCAAGAATCCATTTCATGCCTTAGAGCCTGTTTAAAATCTGCTTTTCGCCAGATGTGCGCCACAGTTTGTG
>CANDKY010000185.1 GCA_947385425.1 uncultured Lachnospiraceae bacterium
CGAAGTTATGCGGTTTTCGACATGTTTTTTTATTTACAAGTGTTAAAGACCCGGCAGGGCCTTTCCGGATGCGGAATCGGCGCCGGCCTGTAAACGACATTGCCTGTAAACGATAACCGGGCGGAAGGTGTAAAGGCTGAAAATGTTATGATCGGATTGACTTCATAAAAAATTAATAATATAATAAAAAACATCAGGTTAATAAGTAGTGGTGCAGTATCGCAGGCAGGGCCTGCGGTGTGCGGGGGTATGAAGATGAAAAAGTTGGAAGAGTATGTGAGAAGTATACCGGATTTTCCGGAAAAAGGCATTATTTTCCGTGATGTGACGAGTGTATTGCAGGATGCGGAGGGGCTGCAGCTTGCCATTGATACGATGCAGGAGAAAGTAAAAGATCTGGACTTTGATGTGGTTGCAGGCCCGGAGTCCAGGGGATTTATATTCGGCACTCCGATTGCATATAATTTGAAAAAGCCTTTTGTGCTGATCCGTAAGAAGGGGAAGCTTCCCTGCGAGACGGTTTCCGAGGAATATGAGCTGGAATACGGGACGGCAGTGATAGAGATGCATAAAGATTCCATCCGTCCGGGACAGAAGGTATTGATTGTGGATGATCTGGTTGCTACCGGGGGGACTACGGAAGCGATGATCCGCCTGATAGAATCCCTGGGCGGCGAGGTCGCGGGCATTGTGGTTATGATTGAGCTTGCCGGGCTGAAGGGAAGGGAAAGGCTGGGGGCTTACAGGCTGGAATCCGCCATTTGTTATGAGGGGAAATAGGGGACTGCCCGGAAATAGTTTACAGTGCACTGTATAAAGATATTTTCGGACAGTTCCTGAGAGAGGGTATGGGGGTCGCTCAACAATAAAAATGATAGCCGGTGATGAATATGACAGAAGAAAAGAGCAAAGTGACAATTGAAGGCAGAGGCGTGGTTTTTGATGACGGGAGGATCGAGGCCATCCAGGAATTCCAGAGTCCGGAACAGTTGTACCAGGACCTTATTTCCCATGTGTGCAGATATCATCCTTCCGATGATATATCGTTGATTGAGAAGGCCTATAAGATAGCATATGACGCCCATAAGGAGCAAAGGCGCAAGTCAGGGGAGCCTTATATTATCCATCCTCTGTGTGTCGGGATTATACTGGCGGATCTGGAGATGGATAAGGAAACAATCACTGCAGGGCTGCTGCATGATGTGGTGGAGGATACGATCCTGACAGAAGAGGAGATCACGGCGGAATTTGGTTCCGATGTGGCTCTGTTGGTGGACGGCGTGACGAAACTGCAGCTTTTGCAGCTTCCCGGGGATTATGAAGGGAAGACGCCAGACAGGCTGGAACTGCAGGCGGAGAATCTGCGCAAGATGTTCTTAGCCATGGCAAAGGATATCCGTGTGATTATCATTAAACTTGCCGACAGGCTGCACAATATGCGGACCTTGAAGCATATGCCGCCGGAGAAGCAGCAGAGGATTGCAAGGGAAACGCTGGACATTTATTCCCCTATTGCGCAGCGGCTTGGCATTTCCAAGATTAAGGTGGAGTTGGATGATCTTTCCTTAAAATATCTGGAGCCGGAGGTTTATTATGATCTGGTGGATAAGATAGCTATCCGTAAGAGCGAGCGGGAGAGGTATATCCAGAATATTGTCAATGAGGTCAGCAAACACATCGGGCATGCGGGGATCCAGGCGCAGATTGACGGCCGTGTAAAGCATTTCTTCAGTATTTATAAAAAGATGAAAAACCAGGATAAAACCATTGACCAGATTTATGATCTGTTTGCCGTGCGCATTATTGTGGATTCGGTCAAGGACTGCTATGCGGCGCTGGGCGTTATCCATGAGATGTATAAGCCTATCCCGGGGCGGTTCAAGGATTATATTGCGATGCCCAAAGCGAATATGTACCAGTCACTGCATACGACGCTGATAGGGACAAACGGGCAGCCTTTTGAAATACAGATCCGTACTTATGAGATGCATAAGGCGGCGGAATATGGTATTGCGGCCCATTGGAAATACAAGGAGGCTTCGGACGGCAGGAAGGTAGAGGGGCAGGAAGAAGAGAAACTGGCATGGCTGCGGCAGATTTTGGAATGGCAGCAGGATATGTCGGACAACCGGGAGTTTATGAACCTGCTGAAGAACGATTTGGATCTGTTTTCCGACAGTGTGTACTGTTTCACGCCTACCGGAGATGTGAAAAACCTTCCGGCAGGTTCCACCCCCATTGATTTTGCTTACTGCATACACAGCGCGGTGGGGAATAAGCTGATCGGGGCGAGGGTCAACGGGAAACTGGTGACGATTGACTATGAGATAAAAAACGGGGACCGTATTGAAATCCTTACTTCGCAGAATTCCAAAGGCCCCAGCCGTGACTGGCTGAATGTGGTAAAGAGCACGCAGGCCAAGAATAAAATTAACCAGTGGTTTAAAAACCAGTTAAAAGAAGAGAATATTGTAAAGGGGAAGGATCTGGTCAATTCTTATTGTAAATCCCGGTCGGTGAATATGCAGGAGATTATGAAGCCTGAATATATGAATGCCATTATGAAGAGATACGGCTTCCGGGATTGGGATTCGGTTTATGCGGCGATCGGCCACGGCGGGCTGAAGGAAGGGCAGATCATTAACCGGATGCAGGAGATGTATGACAGGGATCATAAGAAGAAGCTGACGGATGAGGAAGTCCTGGAGGCTGTGGCAGGGAATCTGCCGGCGAAGCCGAAAGCCGCCAGGAGCAGGAGCGGGATTGTGGTAAAGGGAATCCATGATGTGGCGGTGCGCTATTCCAAGTGCTGCAGCCCGGTGCCGGGGGATGAAATCGTAGGTTTCGTCACCAGGGGCAGAGGTGTTTCCATCCACCGCACGGACTGTGTGAATATCATCCATATGTCGGAAGTGGAAAGGATGCGGCTGATTGACGCCCAGTGGCAGAAGTCCCCGGAGGAAGTGACGGAAGAAAAATATTTTTCCGAGATAAAGATATATGCGAATAACCGGAGCGGCCTGCTGGCGGATATATCCAAAGCGCTGACCGAGAAAAATATCGATATCCTGTCGCTGAATACGAGGGTGAGCAAACAGGGGATGGCGACGATGGCGGTTTCCTTCGAAGTACACAGCAGGGAGGAATTGAACCGGATTATTGAGAAGATTATGTCTATCACAAGTGTGGTTGATATCGAAAGGACGACCGGGTAGGGGATGCGTCCCGCCGGGCAGTGTGTATTTTCAGGGAAAGGAGAGCGATATGGGGGATTTAAAGATTGGACGGATGGTTTTGGGCATATGCCAGACAAATTTCTATTTCGTATACCGGGAGGGAAGTAAGGATGTGATTTGCTTCGACCCGGCGGATCGCGGGGATTATATTTATGAAACGCTGGAAAAGAACGGTTTCCATATAGCAGGGATCCTTTTGACGCACGGGCATTTTGACCATATATGGGGAAGCCGGAAGCTCAGGGAACTGTCGGGGGCAAAAATTTATGCCTGTGAGGAAGAGCAGGCGGTATGCGAAGACTCGGGGAATAATGTTTCCGAAAGTGCAGGGAGGGCTTATACGGTAAAGCCGAACCGGTATTTGAAAGATGGCGAGGAGATAACGATCGCAGGGATGACTTGCCGGCTGATCGCCACGCCGGGGCATACAGTGGGAAGCTGCTGCTACTATTTTGAGGAGGATGGGATACTGGTCAGCGGGGATACGCTGTTCCAGGGTTCCGTTGGAAGGACGGATTTTCCGACCGGGAGCATGAGCGCACTTATCCGCTCCGTGAAGGAGCGGCTGTTTGTGCTGCCCGATGGGACGAAGGTGTATCCGGGGCACGGGGATGCTACCAGTATCGGGGAAGAGAAGAAATACAATCCGTTTTTGCAGTGACCTGCAGGGCATAGCCGGCGGAAGCGGTTTTATTTTTTCTCAAAACCATGTACCCAGTCGGCTTTTAAGAAGTAAATCAGGAAGACGATGGAGCTTAATGTCCAGGTCAGCGGATAGGCCCAGAAGATCATACGGATGGACGGGATAATGCGTACAATAACCGTAATGTAGGAAACACGCAGGATACACCAGAAACAGAGCATGGTGATCATGGGGACGGAGGCTTTTCCGGCCCCCCGCAGGATACCTGCGATACAGTGCGAGAAAGCCAGCAGGAAATAGAAAAGCGTTACAGTCCTTGCCTGTGCCGTACCATATGTAATGACTTCCGGAGTCCGGTTAAAAGCGCGGACAAGGGCCGGGATGGTGAGGTAAATGAGGATACCTACCAGTTCCGCCATGCAAATGGAGCAGAGAATGCCGAAGCGGGCGCCTTTTTTGGCGCGTTCATATTGCTTTGCACCAAGGTTCTGGCTGATAAAAGTGGTCATTGCGAGGGCGAAACAGGTAATGGGAAGAAAACCGAAGCCTTCTATTTTGGAGTATACGCCGCAGCCGGCCACTGCCATTTTGCCGAATTTATTTATGTTGGACTGGACGATAACATTGGCAAAGGCGATGATGGAGTTCTGAAAACCGGCAGGCAGGCCGTTTGAAATAATCTGGCGCAGCATGGGCGGATCAAAGCGGATGGCACGGAGGGATACCCTGTATTCTTCCGGGCTTTTGTACAGCAGTTGGTACAGGCATAGGAGGGCGCTGAGGAACTGGGAAAGGATCGTTGCCAGCGCGGCGGCGCCTACGCCGAATCCCATGACGCCCACGAAAAGGAGATCCAGCAGGATATTGATCACGCTGGAAACTATGAGGTAAACCAGAGGATGCCTGCTGTCGCCCACGGACTGCAGGATGCCTACAAATATATTGTACATGACAAAGGAGAGGGAACCCATGAAATAAATGCGGAAATAAACCGCGGATTCAGGGAGTACGTCGGCAGGGGTCCCCATCCACACCAGAATCCGGGAGGTAAGGATGGTCCCTGCCACGGTCAGCAGCATGCCGGCTGCGATACCGAAAGCGATGGTGGTATGGACGGCCCTTTGTACTTCCCGGTTTTCCTTCGCTCCATAGTACCGGGCAATGACGACCCCGGCGCCCATGGCAATGCCGTTAAAGAAGCCGACCATGAGGAAAATCAGGTTTCCTGAGGAGCTGACAGCGGCAAGGGCATTGCTTCCAAGGAAATTGCCGACGATAAGGGAGTCGGCGGTGTTGTATAATTGCTGGAACAGGTTGCCGAGGAATATGGGAAAGGCAAATGCGAGGATTTGTTTCCATATGGTCCCTTCGGTCATGCGTGTGGTCTGTGTTTTTTTCTGTGTGGTATCCATAAATTTTCCTTTCCTGATGCTTTTGGTGCCGGGCATGGAAGCATTCTGCGGCGCTCCGGGAAGCTTAAGTTAATGACATTGGTTCAAAGCCCGGATGCGGAGCCGTTACCCTGTGAAGAGTAATTCTTTTTTGCGGGAATATTATAGCATATTTTTTTCCTGCTGGACAGGGGGAGAGTGTTTTATTATACTGTTTGGAGAGGTATATGCGTAACAGTTCAGACGGCCCTCTAAAAAAGATGCTGAATTTTTTGCGGCCTTTAC
>CANDKY010000186.1 GCA_947385425.1 uncultured Lachnospiraceae bacterium
GTTAATCGTCACCACAATGCTCGCCTTCCTTATTTCCTCTTCCTCCAGCCGCCTCTGGAACACATTGCTGCCATGGCTGTTGCGCAGGTTTGCCCATACAAATATCAGCATCACCGCAAAAGTAGTTGTTTTAATACCCCCTGCCGTAGAACCCGGATTGCCGCCGATAAACATCAGCACCACCGTTACCAGCTTGCTGCTGGAAGACATCCCCGCAATATCAATCGTATTAAACCCGGCCGTCCTTGCCGTCACCGAGGCAAACAGGGAAGCCAACACCGTTTCCTTCGCCCCCATGCCAGCCATCAGGTTATTGCGTTCCAGCAGATACAGGGCAAAAGCCCCTCCGAAAACCAGCAGAAAAGTCATCACAAGCACAATCTTCGTATGCAGCAGATATTCCCTTACCCTGAATTTCTTTTTCTGCAAGTCATCCCACACCACAAAACCGGCTCCGCCCAGGAGAATCAACAGCATCACCGTCACATTCACTATGATATCACCCGAATATCCTACCAGGGAAGAATAAGCCTCCTTCTTTCCCATCAGATCAAAACCGGCATTGCAGAATGCGGATATGGAATGGAAGATCCCGTTGCAAATCCCTTCCAGCCATCCCATCTCCGGAATAAACCGTACAGAAAGCAGCACCGCCCCCGCCCCTTCAAAAGCAAAAGTCGCTATCACAATCTTCTTCACCAGCCGCACCACTCCGCCGATCTGCATTGTATTCATGCTCTCCTGCAAAAGCCCGCGCTCCTTCAGCCCGATGTTCTTGCGCATCAACACTGCCAGGAAGACGCCGATGGTCATAAAACCCAATCCCCCTATCTGTATCAGCACCAGGATAAAACATCGGCCAAACACCGACCAATACTGATAAGTGTCCACCACCGCCAGCCCGGTAACACAAGTCGCGCTGGTTGCCGTAAACAGCGCCGTCAGCGGATTGGTAAACTCCCCGCTCCTGGAAGATACCGGCAGCATCAGCACCGCAGTGCCTATCATAATAATGATAAGAAAACCTACGGCTATTGTCTGGGTTGTTGTCAGTTTATCATGCCATTTTTTTTTCATATCTTTCCCCTGCTCCCGCTGCCCTTTTACACAGCGAATCCCATTATAATTATTAATTTTATCCCCTGCCCCGTTTCCATTCCCCTATACGGCAAAGCATCTTTATGCAATCTTTCAGAACGTAAAACAAAAATCGAGTGCCGCCATACACCCGATATCTGCATCCTTAATTATGATAATATTCCATCATAAGGAGATCCGGTATCGTCTTATTATCGCTTTCACCATCCTTCAGTTCCCCCCTTGTCTCCCTCCACGGTCTTTCCAAATGAGTATACTCCCTCAATGTATCCCCATCTTCATCTCCATAAACAGCAATCACATTGTCCATATGCCGTTTTTCCGATTCGGAAAAATCATGTGACAAAGGATAATTGCTTTTCCGGACAATCCGCCTGGATTTATGCGTATCAAAAAGTTTCTTATTCACAGGACCATTGGCATAGTCCTTAAAAACCTCCTTCATAAATGGGATCCTATAAATCCCCAGGCACCATGCTTGGCAGTAATAAACCAGTTTCTGCAGCATCCACGTATCAACAGCGTCCAATTTATCCAGAATATAAGATGCCACGGCAATAGATGTCGGATTTGTCGACTCAATGGCAGGAAAGTCTTCCTCCGGGATTTCCCTCCCGATTTCTTTTGCAAAATCTATCCATTCCGCAATCATAATATCTGCATTTTTCAAAGACTCCTCAACCGTTTTTCCATCCGCCATACAGCCGGGCAGAGCAGGGACATTTGTGATGTATGCATTATCGTCTTTGCTCCAATAAAACATCTTATTATATGCCATCCACATTTCCTCCTTCGCCAAGCTTGTATTTATTGACGATCTTTCTTATTTCTTTTACCTGATATGGCTTTATCTTCCCGTTTTCAGGCTGAATATTGATCAGTTCCGGAATATCGTCTATACTGTACTGCATATGGGAACCATTCGTCCTTTTATGCAATGCCCCAATTTTTGAAAGGAAAAATTTCATGTCCTGTTCCGATATATTTTTATCTGCTTTTCCAGACAGGATATCTGCCCGTATTTTACCATATCTGCTCATTGGTTTCCCCTTTTCTTCCGTATCCAATTAACATATGCCTTTTGTTAAAAACAGCCGGTCACTCTTTACAAAATAATCACAATTTTCTATAAAACAAAAAAGCATCTCTGATGCCTTCCAATTTCATGCCCGTCTGCTAACGGACTTCCCTATAAGATAAAAAGAATGCATGCACCTGAACGGCACAATTTCCTCTATGGTAAAAAAGACTGCCGGACAGCTCCTATCCTTCACTCTGCAGTAGATTTTGCTTCTCATGCAAAACCATGGCATAACAAAAAGCAGATAGCGGGAGTCGAACCCGTCTCTCCGGCTTGGGAAGCCAGCGTTCTACCGATGAACCATATCTGCAAATCATTAAAACTATTCAAATATTTAATCTTTAACTATGAAAGACTCTATCGCAGCTATCATTTCCTTTTCCTGCTCATCGGTCTCTAAGATACGCAATTCCAAATCCTTGGATAAATCCATACTGAAAATCCCCATTACAGACTTTGCATCAACTACATATCTGCCGGAAACCAAATCAAAGTATCCTTTAAACTGCGCCATGATATTCACAAAACTCTTTACGTCTTCAATAGAACGTAACCGGATCATAATGCTTTTCATTTAAAGAACCCTTCCTGCGTTTACCTTACCTCTGTCTCTCACCTTTTTCATTCTACCAAAAAAACCCTGATTTGTAAAGCCTTTTTTTAACTTTTTTTTATAAACGGTATTCTGTTCTATAATTCACTCTCCCGCCCTGTGCGCAGCCCTGCCCCATCTGATTTTGCAACTTATTTGAATGAGGTTTTACTAAACAGAAGAGAGTAAAACCACCATTCAAAGCGATGCAAAGAAACCCGACGGGACACCAAGGCTGTGCATCCCGTACAGCATATGTCCGCCCGTCCTGTCCCCTCAGCCCTGCAAAATCTTATCCAGCAGGTAAACCCGGTTAAAAGGTATGGAAAAATAATATCCGTCCGCAAACCCCGCCGTCATTTCCATAACCTTCCCTGCAATATCCACACCTGCCATTTCCCCTTCCTCACGGGTCATATCCGGCTTAAAGCAGGCAACCGTCTCTTCCTCCACCTCTATGCCTGCCATCTCATTCTTGATAAAAAGAGCATTCCTCAGGCTCACAAGAGGCATAACCCCGCACAGGATTCTCGCCCCTGTCCTCTCCTTCACCTCTTCCAGCCTCCTGGCCGTTTTTTCCGTAAAGACAGGCTGGGACAGGAAAAAGGAAGCCCCCTGCGCCATCTTCTTTTCCACCCTGCCGATTTCCACTTCCAGGTTCGCCCTTCCCGGGTTCAGCGCCCCGCCGAATACCATCGGTTCCTCCGCAAACTGCTCCCGGTTCAATTCCCGGATCATCTTCATCAGCCCTACGGAATCGAAATTAAACACACTCCGGACATCCTGCCGCATCAGTGTAGGCACCGGGTCGCCCGTAACCACCAGCACATTCCGGATCCCATTGACATAAGCCCCCAATAGCTGGGAACGTATGGCTATCGCATTTTTATCCCGGCAGCAAATATGAGGCATTACACACAACCCGGTTTCATACCGCACCTTCATTGCCGTCAGTATGGAATCCGCCCGCGTCCTGCCGGAAGGGGAATCCGGGAACGTCACTACATCTATTTTCTTCTTTTTTAAAGAGAATGCCGCTTCCATTATTTTCCCGTCATCCGCCCCCGGCGGAGGGGACAGTTCCACAGCGATTAATTTCCCGCACTCCGGCCTTCCCTGCCAGAAACCTCTTTCCCGGCCTGCCCTTCCCTGCCAGAAACCCTTTTCCCGGCCCGCCCTTTCACGGACATGGATTTCCTCCGGCGCAGAACCTTTCTTCACGGCCGACATATCCACTGCGCCGCACATTTTCCGGATAAAAGCCGGTGTCGTCCCGCAGCACCCTCCAAGGAAAGCAACATTTAAATTCCCGATTTCCGCCATCTTATCGGCGAAATATCCCTCATCATTACTGAAAACCCTTCTCTTTTCAATATATTTCGGATACCCCGCATTGGGCAAAGCCGTCAGGAATATATGCCCCGGCAAATCCATACCGCTCAGAATACGGTACAGATGCCCCGGCCCGACACCGCAGTTAAACCCTGCCGCATCCACCGCCCCTGAACGTGCCGCATCCGCCAGCAGCCTGCGGGCGCTGATCCCGGCATTGCTGTAGCCATGCTGGTTCACACAAAACTGTACAACAACAAACAATTCCCGCTCTTTCTTCAAATCCCTGATCACCGGCAGAATATCCGACATATCATGGAACGTTTCAAAAATAAGAATATCCGCCCCGGCCTCCGCCAGAGTCCTGCCAATCAGTCGGTATTCCTCATACACTTCCTCCTCGGGCCTCCCGATGCTGCCCGGTATCGGCCCGATATCGCCTGCCAGGAAACAATCCTCCCCGGGCACTCTCCCGCACTCCTCCGCCGCCTGCCGCACATTTTCCCATGCCGCCCGCAGGTTTTCCCGCAGCCCGTCCGCATCACAGCCCAGGGAAGCCCTGTTCGCCGCAAAAGTATTTGTGCGCAGCAGCACCGCCCCGGCCTCCAGATATTCCTTATGTATCTGCCTCACCCACTCCGGACGGACGGCATTATACCCCTCCGGCAAAGCTCCGGCCATATACCGCTCCGCAAAATAAGTGCCAAAAGCCCCGTCGCATATTACTTTTCTCTGCTTTAAATAATCCTGTATCTTCATCCGTCATCTCCATGCCATGTCCTAGTATAACCCACTTCAAATAAGTA
>CANDKY010000187.1 GCA_947385425.1 uncultured Lachnospiraceae bacterium
CGTTTCATGAGCCATTGCAATGTGGACAGCTTCTCATAAATAGCTGTATAAATATCGTCCATATTGTGTCCTCCTTGTTTTATACAGGTACTTGTAGCTTCCGGTTATTATTATACACACTCAAGGAGATTTGTCAAGGGTACCTGTATAAATTTGAAAAGCTTAAGTTAATGACATTGCATATGAACTGCAACTTGTAAATACCCCGGAATCTGGTATAATATTTTCATAGTTGGGTTTGTGGCGCCGTATCGCGTCAGTATATGGATTATAGCATAATCAGAGGATCCGCCGAAGCGGGCGGATAGGGGTCGGGGGAAGTTTGAAAATTAGGAGCTGTTCAGAAATAACTTGTGAATAGTGCGCAGGATTTTTCTTCGAGGGTGTCGTTCAAAAATCAGGCGCATAGTGGGCTATGTAACTGATTTTTGAACGGCGCTATCGGAGAAAAAGACAAGCAATATCATAAGTTATTTCTGAACAGTTCCTTACATAAGAATAGGATTTGGTATATATGACAGCTTTTACGGAGATAGGATTTCTGTTCCGTTTTTTGCCGGCATTTCTCGCCGTTTATTATCTTGTGCCCGGGAAATTGAGGGGGGCAGTGCTTCTGTTTGGGAGTATATTGTTTTATGCGGTAGGGGAGCCGTATTTTGTGTTGCTGCTTTTGGCGGCAGTGTGGCTGAATTACATATTGGCATCCAGGGTATGGCATTACCGGAAGCGGAAAAGGCGCAGATCCAGGAAAAAGTGTATCACATGGTTTCTGGCGGCTCTTACAGTGGATATAGGGCTGTTGGCAGCGTTTAAGGTATCCGGGGCGTTTCTCGGGACCAGTATCCTGCCTTTGGGGCTTAGTTTTTACCTGTTTAAGATGATTTCCTTCCAGGCGGATATTTACACAGGGGAGATAGAGGAACTGCCTACGTTTTGGCAGGCGGCGGTTTACTTTGTTATGTTCCCGCAGGTGGTGTCAGGCCCGATTATGCGGTATAAGGAAGGAAAATGGAGGAAGAACGGGCGTGAATATTCCTGGGAGAAAGTGGAAGAGGGGTTATGGTATTTCGTAACCGGCCTTGTAACAAAGGTGCTTCTGGCAGACAGGCTGGCGATTCTGTGGAAAGATATCAGCGTGATAGGCTATGAAAGCATTTCCACGCCGCTGGCATGGCTGGGGGCAGCGGGATATTCCATGCAGCTATATTTTGACTTTTGGGGGTATTCCCTTATGGCATCGGGGATTTGCGTGATGCTGGGGATGCCGTTTATCCGGAACTTTGACCACCCATATGCTTCGAAAAGCATCGGGGAGTTCTGGCGGCGGTGGCATATGACGTTAGGGAGTTTTTTCAGGGATTATGTGTATATCCCTCTCGGAGGCAGCCGGGAGGGCGACGGCAGGACGGTGCGGAACCTGCTGGCAGTGTGGTTGCTTACGGGTTTCTGGCATGGCGGGAGCCTGAATTTTATTTTGTGGGGTATGGTGCTGTTCCTGCTTATTACGGCGGAGAAGCTGTGGTTCGGGAAGGTATTCCGCAAGTTCCCCTTTCTGGGGAGGTGCTATGTGCTTTTGCTTATTCCGGTTACATGGGTTTTCTTTGCGGTCACGGATTTGGGGCAGCTCGGCATCTATCTGGGGCGGATGTTTCCTTTTGCAGGGGGAGGTATAGCCGTGAACCCTAAAGATGTGGTAAAGAGCCTGGGAATGTATGGGGTGTATCTGGCAGGCGGTGCGGTATGGTGCGTACCGGCGGTGTTCCGTTTCCTGGAAAAGCACCGGAAAAACCCGGCGGCTGTGGTATTGCTGGCTGTTTTGTTCTGGCTGTCGGTTTATTGTCTGGTCAGTATGGGTAATAATCCTTTTGCATATTTGAAGTTCTGATGGAGGTCATGCGGTTATGGGGTGGACGTGGATAAAGAAATGCCCGGTTTTTTGTGTATTGGCAGTGAGCGGGTTGTTCTTTTCTCTGGTCGGCATTATCGGGAAATTTACAATGTACCGGGGATATGAGTTTCATGTGGCAAAACAGCCTTTTCTGGCTCTGGTAATGGAAGGGATAGATGAGGGGGTGGCACCCTGGGAGGTAATAGGCATTAATCTGTCCGGGGATTTGATTCCCTTTGGCAAAGAGGGAAAGGGGGCAGAGGCAGACGGCAGGGGGCAGGATATTGAGGATTTCATCGGGCCGGATTCCGGCTTTGCGGCGGGCCGCGGGGACGGTTCCGATACGGGCGGCGGTAATATTTCGGGTTTTGGTACGGGCGGCGGTAATATCTCGGGCTCCGGTGCGGATGGCGGGAGTATCACGGGCTTTGGTACAAATGGCGCAAATGCATCGGGTTCCGGTACAGGCGGCGGTAATATCTTGGGTTTTGGTACGGATGGCGCAAATACATCGGATTCCGGTACAGGAGGAAGCCAGCCGGGAAATGCAGGGGCAGGTATGACAGGGGAGTTGGCGGAAGGCGCAGAGGGGTATGGGTTTCAGGGAGTGCCGGAGGAATATTTTAATGATGCGGTTTTCATCGGCGATTCCCGGACGGTCGGGTTATATGAGTATGGCGGAATAGAGATGCGGGCGGATTTCTTTGCAAAAATTTCGCTGACTATTTATGATGTGTTTACGGAAAAGGTGGCAACAGATGAAGAGACGGGAAAAAAGATAACTGTGGAGGAGGCTTTGCAGAAGAAGCAATATGGCAAGGTGTATCTGATGCTCGGGATCAATGAACTGGGGACAGGGACAACGGAGGGCTTTTTGGAAGCGTATCGGGCGGTAGTGGCAAGGATAAGGGAATTGCAGCCGGATGCGGTTATTTTTGTGGAAGGAATTATGCGTGTGACGGGAACAAAAAATGAAAGCGATCCGATTTTCAATAATTCGAATATTAATGAAAAAAATGAGGCGATTTCCGGGCTGGCGGATAACAGGGATGTTTTTTATATCGATGTAAATGAGGTTGTCTGCGATGAAAACGGAAATCTGAATGCGGAATATACGACAGATGAGGTGCATTTGAAAGCGAAGTATTATGGGATTTGGAAGGAGTTTCTGTTGGCGCATGGGATTATCAGAGGGTAATTCCTTAGATTTTGCGCAGCCCTTTTCATGAAGAATGGGAGAAATGGAATAGCTGTGAAGGTTAGCGGCCATACTATATTATGTGTAAAATTCGGATTTAAATGTTTTGAAAGGAGCAAGTGATATAGTATGAGTCAGGAAAAACATGAAATATATACATTAGGCAAGCAGAGCGTGGAGATAAAAAACCCTGTTTATATCAGGGAAAGCGCCAGCGTAGTAGGGACGAAGGAAGGGCAGGGGCCTTTGGCAGAGCTGTTTGATATGGTAGGCCAGGATGATATGTTTGGCTGCAGTACATGGGAAGAGGCGGAGAGCAGCCTGCAGAAGGATGCCGTGTATCTTGCATTGGGCAAGGCAGGGTTGAAGAAGGAAGAGATACGCTATCTGTTTGCCGGGGATTTGCTGGGGCAGTCGATTGCCAGCAGTTTTGGGCTGGCAGGTTATGAGATACCTTTGATCGGGCTGTACGGGGCATGTTCTACCTGCGGCCTGTCGCTGAGCCTGGGGGCGATGGCGGTGAATGCCGGTTATGCGGAGCATGTAGTCTGTGTGACCTCCAGTCATTTTGCAAGCGCAGAGAAGGAATTCCGCTTCCCGTTAGGTTATGGGAACCAGCGTCCGTTATCCGCTTCCTGGACGGTGACAGGAAGCGGCGCCTTTGTCCTTGGCAATGTGCCGGGGGAAAAGGCCCGGGCGCGGATTACGGGGCTGACTACGGGGAAAATCATGGATTACGGGCTGAAAGATTCCATGAATATGGGTGCGTGTATGGCGCCTGCCGCCTGTGATACGATTTATCAGAATTTAAAGGATTTCGGGAGGCAGCCGTCGGATTATGATAAGATTATAACAGGAGATTTGGGGACAGTGGGGCAGCATGCTTTGATTGACCTTCTGAATGAACGGGAAGTGGATATTTCCGGACAGCATATGGACTGCGGGATTGAAATATACGATGCGGAAAAGCAGGATACCCATGCCGGGGGGAGCGGCTGCGGCTGCAGTGCGGTGACTTTGTCGGCTTATATATTGAAGAAGGTGGAAGAGGGGGAATGGAAAAGGGTGCTGTTTGTGCCTACAGGGGCATTGCTCAGCAAGACAAGTTTCAATGAGGGCCAGTCCGTGCCGGGGATAGCGCATGGGGTTGTGATTGAGAGTGTGTGACCGCTGCAATTCGAATAGCGGTTGACTTTTAAATAAAAAAGTATAATAATAAGTAGGAAAAAATAAGAAAGCTGCAAAAGAGGGAGTGACGTAAATGGAGAAGAAGAGTATTGATTGGGAGAATCTGGGCTTTGGTTACATCGAAACGGATAAAAGGTACGTTTCCAATTTCAAAGACGGGGCGTGGGATAACGGCGCGTTGACGGAGGACGCTGCAGTAACGTTGAATGAATGTGCGGGTGTGCTCCAGTATGCCCAGACGATTTTTGAAGGGTTAAAGGCTTATACTACGGAAGACGGGCGTACCGTTACGTTCCGGCCTGATTTGAATGCATCGCGCATGGCGGATTCCGCCGCCAGGCTGGAAATGCCGGTGTTCCCGGAAAATCGTTTCGTGGAGGCGGT
>CANDKY010000188.1 GCA_947385425.1 uncultured Lachnospiraceae bacterium
TATATAATACTTATAATAAATTATTTCCAAAATTTCCGCAAGGCAATTTTCATTACAGACTGCTCTCCTGCCAGGTCTGTGCCAATGTACCAGTTTTTATTAAAACTTCTTTCCCTTGAAAGGCAAATCCATATTTTCGGATTCGGCCGTCAGGAATCCCCCGGTTCTCCAAAGCAGCCCCGTACCGCTGTTCTTCAATCTGTCTCAGCGCGGCATCCGCAGTATCCTCCAGTGATTTCTCCTCGCCGGAATCCCTGACCTTGAATTCCATTATCACGGCATTGTCCTTTTCGTTCTTAGGCTCCATCATCACGTCATATCTTCCGAATCCGCTCTCCCGGTTGGAAGTAATAATATAGCGATCTGCCAGTTCCACAGCCAAACCCAGCACAAAGCCATGATAAAACCGCTCCGGCTGTGTCTCTGTAGAGGGGTTTCTACCGCTGTCGAAATAGCTGAATGCGGCCATGGCTACACGGTTCATGTAAACATTCATGGACTTTATGTCATTCTGCAGCAACGCCCTGATAAAACCATTGTAGACTGTCCCGGAGCGGGCAAACCATTTTCTAATCATCTTTTGGAACATAATCTGCACTTCCCTGTTCGTCAGCGCCAGTTCATACAAATCTGCTCCCGTATCCTCATTCAGCGTGTAGCTTTCCACTTTCAGGTATCCGCTTGCCAGAAACAGGCTCCACACAGCATTTTCATCATTATCCAATTGTTCAAAAATAACCTGTTCATCCATTTCTTTATGCAAATGTTCCCCTCTGAGCAGGCTCTCCATAGATATTTTGATTTCTGCACTCCCCTCCCGGATCAGCTTATCTGCCAGGCCATTGCTGCTGGTATTAACCCAATAAGCAGAGAGCTTCCCTGTTTTCAAATAATTTATGACAGACCATGGATTGTAAATATCCCTGCATTTTCCAAAAGTAAAACCGTCATACCACCTTTTGACACAGGTACGTTTATCCTGCATGCTATATTCATCCAATGCGGCAAATACCTCTTCCTCCGTAAATCCAAAGCAATCCGCATACATCTCGGATGTCGATGTTACAACCATCAAATGATTCAGGTCAGAGAAAATAGACTCCTTGCTGACTCTTGTAATCCCTGTCATAACTGCCCGATCCAAATATGGATTTGTCTTAAACGTAGAATTAAACAGGCCCCCTATGAATTCCGCCATTTCCTTCCAATAACCATATACCCAGGCTTCCTGGAGAGGTGTGTCATATTCGTCCAGCAGGATAATCACCTTTCTCCCATAATAGCGATATAAAAACTCAGACAGTGTACTCAGAGATGAAATAGCGGAATAATTATCCATATTAACGGAAATATTTTTTATAAAATCCTTTTCCTTTTCATTCAACCTGTCTTCTTTCAGCAAAAATTCATATCGGTTATATAACTTTTCAATCAAATAAAATAAATTCTTTCTTGCCTCAGCAAAAGAAGACGCCTTTATCCCGGCAAAGCTTAAGAAAATTACAGGGCAGGTCCCCTGGAGACTCCGGTAATTCCCGTCCTTCCATATGGACAGCCCCTCAAAGATCTCCCCTTTCCCCGCATATTCTACAGAAAGAAACCTCTCTAACATGTTCAAATTCAGAGTCTTGCCAAATCTGCGCGGACGGGTAATCAACGTCACCTCGTCCCTGTTTTCCCACCACTGCCTGATAAAATCTGTTTTATCAATATAAAAGCTGTTTTCCGCTATCAGCTTCTCAAAACTCTGAATCCCTATTCCTACCGTTCTCGCCATGGCATGCAAATCTCCCGTTTCTACAATTCCCCACCTTATAAGTACTCCTTATTATACATGTTTCCCATCCAGGCTACAAGAAAATTGCATCATATATCTGTAATGACTATACAGCCGCATCCGTTCTTTGTACCATTTGGAACGGTAATTTGATTGCTTTCCGCTTGAAAAATATCATTATCCCTACCCTACACTTTCCATACGCTCAAAATTAAGCGCCGCAATCGCCATCATGGCAACTGTCAAAGCCGCCATAACAACAATCAAAACAGCCAGCCCTGCTTCCGGCGAAACCAAAACCGTTCCCACAGCGGCGCCTATAATGCCAAACACAATCACAATCCCCTCAAAAAACAGTCTTGCAAACTGTTTTCCTACAGCTCCCAGGAGATTGCCGAGAAATGCCTCCACCATAACCTCAGCGTACAATTTGCATGCCTGCAGACACACATACACCGCTATTACCAACACAATCTGCAGAAACGGAAGGCCAAGCACTATACCGGCCGGGAGGGTAAGCAGGCAGCCATCCACCAAAGCCCTGATATGGTCCATCAAAGTTGCATACCATAACTTCCGGAACGAATTGTCCGGAATAAGGTAAGTATAAGGTTTCGCCAGCTCCTTCCCCCATTTCCCTGAATAAGCCGCGAAAATAAAAGTAATATACGCCATCACGCCAAGGATAATTAACGGCGCCATTTCCCCCAGGTCACCCCTGTATCCCAATATAGCCAGCCCGATTCCTAGGCCAAGGCAGAGCAATGTATAAAACCCGAAAATAAAGAATCGTTCCTTTCTGTACTCCAGAAGCTGCCGGTAAAACAGAGCCTTCGCATAGCTTCCCTTATAAGCCACCGTCGCTTTCCCATATTTCTTCTTCCAGCCGGCAAATGCCACTTCACCTTTCTTTCCCTTCTGCCTCGCCTCTTCATAGTCCTCCGCAAATTTTATGGCATCCTCATAATACTCCCCCGTACATTTCATACGCACTGCCATGGCAAATAACAGGACTATTGCTGCAAAGTACAAAACGGAGCCTGCAACATTCACTGCAGTCGGCCCCATAAAAAACAAATGCAGGACGGCAATATACCATCCGACTACCGGAACCATCTGAATAGCCGGACTATGCAGATAACCTATCACCGCGCTGAATCCTGCCCCTTCCCTTACATACACAGCCACGCCGATCAGGACAAAAAAACTGACCAATACATACATCAATATCTGGAAAAAGAACATCTGCTTTGGTCCCAGCCTTTCATTCCCATAGCAAAGCACCATCATGGACGCCTCCAATATATTTTCCGCCACACAGGAAAACAGAAAATATACCGCCATCTTCCATACCGGCATACGGAACCATAACACGCCGCCTATGGTCAGAATTATATTTAACACCAATTCCATCAAAACCGTCCGTACATGCGCATACAACAATACCCCTTTGGGGTTCACCGGGGCAGGAAATATAAAATGGATATCCGGCTGCCGGAAAACCAGCCCCTTTCTTTTGCTGTACGAAATCAAATTAGCCGGAAGCAGCATAAAGGCAAAAGCTGTCAGTACCACCGTCAGTACGGATGCCCTTTCAATACCCAGCCCTTCGCATAAAGTATTAATACTGATGTTAAAAGAACCGAAAATCATTACAAAATACAAGATTGCCAATACAAGATAAATATAAGTCACCGGTTTATGGAGCGCCTTCTTCACCCGGTTCTTCAATGTTTTCCTGTACAGGAAAAAAAATGCCGCATAATCACCACTTTCCGCCTTCATCCGCCTTGCTCCCTTCTATATTAAAGTTCCAATTTCAGCGCCATCCCCTCAGTCCAATAACCGTCCCTTCCCTATCCCTTTAACCTTACGTCTCGGTAGCGTGGAAGAACAGTTCCTCCAAATCTTCCTCTTTTACGTCGCTCTTCCGGTAAGAAGCCACTATATGCCCTTTGTCCATCACAAACATAATGTCCCACAATTCCTTTACCATCTCCAGCATATGTGTGCTGATCAGTACGGTCACGCCTTCCGCCTTCAGTTCCAGAATCACCTGCTTGAGTTCCTTTATCGCTGCCGGATCCAGCCCTACCATCGGCTCATCCAGCAATATGACATCCGGGTGTATGATAAGTGCGCAGCAAATGCTGACTTTCTGCATCATCCCTTTGGAAAGCTCATTTCCAAGTTTATCCTGCTTGTCTGACAATTCAAAACGCTCCAGCAGTTTCCTTGTTTCATCTTCCGTAATCTGCAGATGATAGGCATGGACAATAAAATCCAGATGTTCCCTTACCGTCAGGGCTTCATACATCGCCGGAAGCTCCGGCACATAGGCAAATCCCTTTTTCGCCTCTATACTGCGGGCATCCATCCCTTTGATATACACACTCCCCTGATACCGCAGAAGCCCTGCAATACTTTTAATAACCGTAGATTTCCCTGCCCCGTTAGGCCCCAGAAGGATTCCTATCTCCCCGTTTCCTACAGCAAAACTTACATTATCCGCCGCCTTATACTTTCCGTACGTCTTTGTTAAATTCCTGATTTCCAACATTTCTTTACTTACTCCTCCCTTGTATTACTTATCTAATACAATAGTCCCTCCTCTTCCCTCTGTCAACTACTAATTTCCTGAAAAAACGTTACCGCCTTTGCAATAATGCTTCTTCTACAGATAATTCAGTTACAATTCACACTCAATGTCATTAACTTAAGAAAAAAATGCTGTCAAACGCAAGGGAAGCATTTAAGC
>CANDKY010000189.1 GCA_947385425.1 uncultured Lachnospiraceae bacterium
CCAGGTGGGAAACGGAATCTTCGGTAAGCACGGCAATACCGTAGGAGGTGATTAATTCCGGGATGCCATGGTTAATCTCCGGGTCAATGTGGTAGGGGCGCCCGGCCAGTACAATGCCCCTTTTCTTGTTTTCTTCCAGGTAACGCAGTGTTTTTTCACCCATTTCGCGTATATCCTGCCTTGCCTGCGCCAGTTCTTTCCAGGCGGCGCCGGCAGCGGCGATGATTTCCTGTGCGGGCAGTTCGGTAAATTCTTTGAGCAGCGCCTCTGTCACCGTTTTAAGGTCGCGGAAGGACATAAAGGGATTGCGCAGGACGGCTTCGCCCCGGCCGATTTCCTCCACATTGTTTTTAATGTTTTCCGAATAGGAGGTGACGATCGGGCAGTTGTAATGATTGTTGGCTTCCTCAAATTCGTTGCGCTCGTAGAACAGGGCAGGATAGAAAATGAAGTCCACACCCTGATGGATCAGCCAACTTACATGCCCATGCGCCAGTTTGGCCGGGTAACACTCGGATTCGCTGGGGATGGATTCGATGCCCAGCGAATAAATGTTATGGTTGGACAGGGGGGAAAGCACCACCTGATACCCGAGTTTTGTAAAAAAGGTGAACCAGAACGGATAGTTCTCGTACATATTGAGCACGCGGGGGATGCCGACCCTGCCCCGTCCGGCCTCATCGGCAGCCAGCGGTTCATAACCGAAAATCCTCTTTAATTTCCAGGCAAAGAGGTTCGGAATGCCGTTTTCGTTTTTGGACTTGCCCAGGCCGCGTTCACAGCGGTTGCCGGAGATAAACTGCCTGCCGCCGCTGAAACGGTTGATTGTCAGGCGGCAGTTGTTGGTGCATCCCTTGCATTTTGCCATGCTGGTTTCGAACTGCAGTGCCTTTATCTGCTCTATGGAAAGCATGGTGGTGGCGTACCCTTCGCTATACCGCTCCCTGGCGATTAAAGCGGCGCCGAAAGCCCCCATAATCCCGGCGATATCCGGGCGGATGGCTTCACAGCCCGCTATTTTTTCAAAGCTGCGCAGCACGGCATCGTTGTAAAAGGTGCCTCCCTGTACAACGATATTTTTCCCGAGCTCTGCGGCATCCGCCACTTTGATGACTTTAAACAGCGCATTTTTGATGACGGAGTAGGCAAGTCCGGCGGAAATATCCGATACGCCGGCGCCTTCCTTCTGCGCCTGTTTTACCTTGGAATTCATAAATACGGTGCAGCGGGTGCCCAGGTCTATGGGATTTTCCGCAAACAAAGCAGCCCTGGCAAAATCCTCCACGCTGTAATTCAGGGATTTTGCAAAGGTTTCGATAAAGGAACCGCAGCCGGAGGAACAAGCTTCATTGAGCTGTACGCTGTCAACCGTATGGTTTTTGATTTTGATACATTTCATATCCTGGCCGCCGATGTCGAGGATGCAGTCAACCTCGGGATTGAAAAATGCGGCGGCATTGTAATGGGCTACCGTCTCCACTTCGCCGTCGTCAAGCAGAAATGCGGCCTTTAGCAGGGCCTCCCCGTATCCGGTGGAACAGGAGCGGACGATCACCGCATCGCCGGGCAGCAGGGTGTAGATTTCTTTGATGGAGCGGATGGCTGTCTTTAAAGTGCTGCCGTTGTTGCTGCTGTAAAAGGAATACAGCAGGGAACCGTCCTCCGCCACAAGTGCTACCTTGGTCGTGGTGCTGCCGCCATCGATGCCGAGGAAGCATTTGCCATGGTAGGAAGATAAGTCCGCGGTTGCCACATGGTGGGAGGAATGCCGTTTCCGGAATGCGGCATATGCCTTTTCGTCGGCAAACAGCGGTTCCATACGTTCCACTTCAAATTCCATTTTTATGTCGGAGGAAAGTTTCCCGACCATTTCTTCCATAGAATAATGTGTGTCTTCCTTCGCGTTCAATGCGGAGCCGATGGCGGCGAAAAGGTGCGGGTTCTCCGTTTCTATAATATGTTCCTTATCCAGCTTTAAAGTGCGGATAAAAGCTGCCTTCAGTTCCGATAAAAAGTGCAGCGGGCCTCCCAGGAAAGCGACATGGCCCCGGATCGGTTTGCCGCAGGCCAGGCCCGAGATGGTCTGGTTGACCACAGCCTGGAAAATGGACGCGGCCAGATCTTCCTTTGTGGCGCCCTCATTGATTAGCGGCTGGATGTCGGACTTGGCGAATACGCCGCAGCGTGCCGCAATAGTGTAGAGGGAGCGGTAGTTCTTCGCATATTCGTTCAGCCCGGATGCATCTGTCTGCAGCAGGGAAGCCATCTGGTCGATGAAGGAACCTGTGCCGCCGGCGCATATGCCGTTCATGCGCTGTTCCACGTTTCCGTTTTCAAAATAGATGATTTTTGCGTCCTCGCCGCCCAGTTCGATGGCTACGTCGGTTTTCGGCGCCAGTTCCTGCAGGGTGGTTGACACGGCAATCACTTCCTGTACAAAGGGGACTTTCAGGTGGTTGGCCAGAGTAAGCCCCCCGGAGCCGGTGATAACGGGATGAAGTTCGATATTGCCCAGTTTGTCACTGGCCTTTTTTAAAAGACCGGCAAGAGTTTCACGGATATTGGCAAAGTGCCTTTCATAATCCGAAAATAATATTTTATGGGCATCGTCTAAAATCGCAATTTTTACAGTGGTGGAACCGATATCGATCCCTAATGTGTAGTGAAATTCGCTCATATTATCGCCCTTTCTTTTTGAATCTCCTTCTGAATCCTGTCGGATTTTGGTTTTCCGTATACCATATTCTTCCTATTTATATATGTGACTGTATGGCACCCGGACATTCTTAGACATTATACGACACAGATTTTCAAAATGCAATGAATGGGCATAAATTATTTGTAAAGAATTACCCCCAAATATAAAAAATTTATGAGATGGTACGGAAATGGCGGGTAATTTATTTACTTTTAAATGCCGGGATGTTAGAATATATTCACATGTTTTTCTTCACATGACAGAATGCAGACAGCGGTGCCTTCCGGTAGTCCGGGATGCGGCACAATTTGTGGGAGATTAAAAGCATATATGCTTTGCCAAAGGAAGGGCGCAAAGCAGTGAAGCGGTTACACCGCGTGCAGATGGCGAGAATGATTTTTCAAACACTGGTGTTAGGGTAAGGGGCTGTCAGGAAATGTACAGGACCCGGGAATGGAGGAAATGGATAAGAATGAGCAATTTTGAAAGAAAGTTTGGAAAGTATGCGATAAAGAATATATCGCTTATGCTGATTATGTGTTATGGGGTAGGATACCTGATAAAAATGGTGAATCCAGCATTTCTCCTGTTTCTGACGCTGAACCCCTATGCAATCCTGCATGGGCAGATATGGAGGATTTTTACATGGATTGTTGTGCCGCCGGATTCATCCAATCTGTTTCTAGTGCTGATCATGCTTTATTTCTATTATTCGCTGGGGACGTCACTGGAAAATACGTGGGGGACTTACCGTTATAACGTGTATTTGCTTTCCGGGATGCTGTTTACCGTGATTGGAAGCTTCCTTTTAATGGGATATTGTTATCTGGCCCAGGGAAATACGATTGCTCTGTTAGGGCAGAAGAACTTTTTTGACTATCTGTCCATGTATTTTTCCACTTATTATATTAATATGTCAATCTTCCTCGCTTTTGCGGCTACTTTCCCGGATGTGATGGTGCTTGTGATGTTTTTCATCCCGGTGAAAGTGAAGGTGCTGGGGATTATATATGGGGTTCTTTTGGCGGCGGATTTCCTGCAGGGGGATGTATACAGCAGGTTTGCCATGGCGGCATCCCTGTTCAATTTCCTGGTGTTCTGGCTGTGGGGGAGGAACCGCGTCCGTGTATCGCCGAAGCAGATGAGGCGCAGGCAGGAATTCAGAAGGGATGTGCGCAGGAATACGGGGGCGACCAAGCATAAATGTGCGATCTGCGGCAGGACGGAGCAGGACGGGGATGATCTGGAATTCCGGTTTTGTTCCAAGTGCGAAGGGAATTATGAATATTGCCAGGAGCATCTGTATACGCACCAGCATGTGAAAAGCCATTAGGAATTATTCACAAATTATTTCTGAACCAATGTCATTAACTTAAGCTTCCCGGAGCGCTGCAGATCACATATCTCATCCGGACGCGCTTTCGCTCAGCGGCAGAAGCAACGGCACTAACACTACATTACATGTGGTGTAGCGCCAAAACACGTCGCCTAA
>CANDKY010000190.1 GCA_947385425.1 uncultured Lachnospiraceae bacterium
AATCAAGGGGTTACGTCATTTTACATTTCTTTAAGTGTTAAAGACGGGATTATATTATTAATTTTTTATGAAGTCAATCCGATCATAACATTTTCAGCCTTTACACCTTCCGCCCGGTTATCGTTTACAGGCAATGTCGTTTACAGGCCGGCGCCGATTCCGCATCCGGAAAGGCCCTGCCTGCTTTCTTGCAGCTTATTTAAACAGGCTTTAGTAATTCCGTCTCCTGTCCGAAATATAAAAGGACAAATACAGAAAGGAACAAAGCATATGGAAAATAAGGATTTTGATGATAAAAGGATTGCGCAGGGTTACAAAAACCGGCCTTTCCTGCACAAGCAGGTCATGGAACGGTTCAGGAAGGACGTTACAGACATAACCTTTTCCAACGGCCTGGATATTGGCTGCGGCGCCGGTTTGTCTTCCAGGGCGTTAAAACAGATTTGTCGCCGAGTAACCGGGGCGGATATTTCCCCGAATATGGTGGAAACCGCCCGGGAGCTATACGGAAATGAGCCCGGGTATGAATTTATTGTAAGCAAAGCGGAAGAAATCCCCGCCCCGCACGGGAAATATGACATCGCCACGGCAGCCGGGGTAATCCAGTGGGTTGACCGGGAGCCGTTCCTGCAAAACCTGCAGAAAATTATGTGCAGGTAAGGGTATGTCGTTATCTATGATTTCTGCATCTCGGATCAAATGGAACATAACACAGCCTATACCGATTGGTGGCACAATGCATATTTAAAAGGATTCCCGAAACCATACCGGGACGAAACCGTCTGGACAGGGGAAAATGTTGCACCTTTCGGCTTTTCCATGCTCCGCCAGGTACAGTATGAAATGCGATACACCTTTGATATGGACACATTCCTTGATTTTATGATGATCCAGTCAAATGTAAACGCCAAAATCAGGGAAAACGGTGCAAAAGAAGAAAAAATCCGCAAATGGTTCCGCGAAACCCTCTCCCCCGTTTTTAACGGTGAAAAACAGATTCTGCTTTTTACGGGTTATAGCTGGTACCTGGAGCGTGTTTGAAAAATGCTTTCCGGCAGATGCAATGTCAGTAACTTAAGCTTCCCGGAGCGCCGCAGACCACATATCTCATCCGGACGCGCTTTCGCTCAGCGGCAGACGCAACGGTACTAACACTACATTACATGTGGTGTAGCGCCAAAACACGTCGCCTAAGTGCCGGCGTCTTTCGATGGTCCGGATTGAGATATATGGTCTGCAGCACCCCGAAAAGCTTAAGTTACTGACATTGCGGCAGATGTGCGTCACAATTTGCGGGAGATCATATATGCTTTGCCAAAGGAAGAGCGCATAGTGGGCATTGCCCTAAGGGGGTATTTTCCGTAAAGTGCCAGCCAAGGAGCAGAATTCAATACATTCCGCTCCCTGGCTGGCACTTTACGGTAGCCATACCGTTCTTTTTATACTGTTTTCCGCGTGATTTCCGGTAAATTACATCATGCCGCCCATACCGCCGCCTGCAGGCATTGCCGGGGCGTCTTCTTTGATGTTTGCCACTACGGACTCTGTGGTAAGCAGGGTGGATGCCACGCTCGTTGCATTCTGGAGCGCACTCCTTGTAACCTTTGCAGGATCCAGAATCCCTTCTGCTACCATATCCACATATTTCTCGCCCAATGCGTCAAAGCCTGTACCAACCTCGGATTCCTTTACCTTATTGATGATAACGGAACCTTCCAGGCCAGCGTTTGCGGCGATATGGTACAGCGGGGATTCCAGGGCTTTGAGTACGATATTCGCGCCAGTCTTCTCGTCGCCTTCCAATGTGTCGGCCAGTTTCGCCACATCTTTTGCCGCGTGGATATATGCGGAACCGCCGCCTGCAATAATACCTTCCTCTGCCGCTGCCCTTGTAGCGTTAAGCGCATCTTCCATGCGCAGTTTTGCTTCTTTCATTTCCGTTTCGGTAGCAGCGCCTACACGGATAACGGCTACACCGCCTGCCAGCTTTGCAAGGCGTTCCTGCAGTTTCTCTTTATCAAAATCGGAAGTAGTCTCTTCCACCTGTTTCTTAATCTGTGCGATCCTTGCCTGGATTGCCTCTTTGTCACCTTCGCCGTCCACGATAACCGTGTTTTCCTTCTGTACTTTCACGGATTTTGCATGGCCTAACTGATCCATTGTCACTTCTTTCAGGTCAAGGCCGAGCTCTTCGCTGATTACCTGGCCGCCTGTCAGGATCGCGATATCCTCTAACATTGCTTTCCTTCTGTCGCCGTAGCCGGGAGCTTTTACGGCAACTACATTGAACGTACCGCGCAGTTTGTTTACGATTAATGTTGTAAGGGCTTCGCCTTCCACATCTTCCGCAATAATAAGCAGTTTAGCGCCGGACTGTACCACCTGCTCTAACAGAGGCAGGATTTCCTGGATGTTGGAAATCTTCTTATCTGTAATAAGGATGCAGGGATTATCCAGGTTTGCTTCCATCTTATCCATATCTGTTGCCATATAAGCGGAAATGTACCCTCTGTCAAACTGCATACCTTCTACCAAATCAAGCTCTGTCAGCATAGTCTTGGACTCTTCAATCGTAATAACGCCGTCGCCGGAAACCTTCTCCATAGCATCCGCTACCATCTGCCCTACTTCTTCATCCCCTGAAGAAACCGCCGCAACCCTTGCAAACTGCTCTTTGCCGCTTACCTTCGAGCTCATCCGTGCAATAGCATCCACTGCACAGTCCGTCGCTTTCTTCATACCTTTTCTGAGGATAATCGGGTTAGCCCCTGCCGCGATATTCTTAATCCCCTCATGAACCATCGCCTGTGCCAGGACAGTAGCCGTTGTAGTACCGTCACCTGCCACATCGTTTGTCTTAGTCGCCACTTCTTTTACAAGCTGTGCGCCCATATTCTCAAAAGCGTCTTCCAGTTCGATTTCCTTTGCAATCGTAACACCATCGTTCGTGATAAGAGGCGCGCCATAAGATTTATCCAGGACTACATTCCTTCCTTTCGGCCCCAATGTCACCCTTACCGTATCCGCCAGTTTATTTACGCCGACCTCCAATGCCGCACGTGCCTCTGCCCCGTATTTCAATTCCTTTGCCATGATAAACAACCTCCTGTTTTTACTTTTCTTAAAATACTGTTCTTTTACTTTCCCCGGCCAGGACAAACGCCCTGTCAGGAAAACCTGGAAGAATGCCTGCCCTTCAAGGCATCCTTCCGCGTGAAATGGATCCGCAATGCATCAGGACTTAATTTCACGCTTCAATAACTGCCAAAATGTCACTCTGCTTTACGATAATATATTCCTCTTCCTCCACCTTTACATCGGTTCCTGAATATTTAGAGAAGATAACATTGTCGCCGACTTTCACTTCCATCTTCACTTCCTTACCGTCCACTACTCCGCCGGGGCCTACAGCGATTACTTCTGCCTGCTGAGGTTTCTCTTTGTTCTGCCCGGGAAGGACGATCCCTGATTTCGTTGTCTCCTCTGCAACCAACTGTTTCAATACTACTCTGTCACCTAAAGGTACTAATTTCATTTTAAAAGCCTCCTTATGTCAATTTTATAGTATACTGCTTTAGTTTGTTAGCACTCATTTGTATCGAGTGCTAAATGCTAATCCATATATTAAATTCATATGCTGATGTTTGCAACCGCAACCAAGAAGCAACACAAAAATATATCTTGTATTATCTCATTTTTTCTCTTATTTTCTTCCATTTACTCACTTTTGTATATATTTTACATTTTATACTTATTTTATAAAATTCATATTCCAATTATTTTTACACCGCCACAAAACTGCCAGTACCCCGTTTTTTAATTCCTCATATACCAAGCACTCGCTATTTGCATCATT
>CANDKY010000191.1 GCA_947385425.1 uncultured Lachnospiraceae bacterium
CGGATGAGATATGTGGTCTGCGGCGCTCCGGGAAGCTTAAGTTAATGACATTGGAGAGTGAGGTGTAACCGGAAAACGCCGGGTATTCTATGGCGGACAAATGAACGTCGTACTCGGGATATGGGGAAAAGTGTATGGCAACGGGTGCCAGAACGCAGGAAAAGCTTGTGTTCTGGCGCTTTTTTGTACCGATTTATAGATAAATTTAGCATGACTTTCATGACCTGATCATCAACTACTGCCGTGAATGTGTTATGGGGTTCCTGATGTAGTCCGAAATGGTTTTTGTCGTCCATTCCCCGCCGTATTTGGTGGGGCGTTTTGCTTTCATTTTTTACTGGATTATGCAACTTTAGAATAATCAATAATAGAAATCTTACTTACAATTTTTTCAAGGCTGTCTAAAATAGTGTCTATTTTTTCCATTACAGACCCCCTAAACACAATGTCACCACATTGTGAACATTTTAGGCACGGGACATTTTCGATAATGACATAACATTCTTTGAGCTGTGCAAAATAGGACGTCTTTCCTTCCTGCATAGTTCCGGTTTTACAACTTGTACATCTCATAAATTTACTCCCTTCTGGTTCTTAAAGCATTTTCAAATTTAGTGGTATTAGGAATATATGCTGTTATAATGCGTCCTGATTCCCTTTCGCTGCTGAAGACGCCGGCACTTAGGCGCCGTGTTTTGGCGCCTTAGTACCGTTGCGTCTGCCGCTGAGCGAAAGCGCGTCCGGATGAGATATATGGTCTGCAGCGCCACGGGAAGCTTAAGTTAATGACATTGATTCATAGGTGCTCCATAGAATATTCGGCGTTATTGGTTTATTTTTTCACAGTTTCTAACCTGCGGCAGTTTTTTAATCTCTCCGGGTCTAATTCCCCGCAGCTCTGCTGCGCAACAAACTAATGACGAGCGAAGCGAGTCTCGGGCTGATACCCCGCAGCTCTGCTGCGGGGAGTTTCATTTGCCGTCCGTTGAATCCGGTGCGGGGTTGCAGTTAATACCGATAATGCCGAGTATGCCGTCGTCGTCCACGTCAAAGGTGAGGCTGGGTGTGCCGTTGCCCATGACAAAGCCTGCGTCGGTGTATTTCAGATCAAACAGGTTGTAATTTGCCAGGCGGGTGACAAGGGCTTCCGTAAAAATTTTTTCGGTGTCAATGGCTTCAAATTCACCGGAAGTGTCAATGGAGCTGCTGAAGGTGCCTGTCTCAAGGAAAACAGGGAAGTTTGTCAGGTCGGAGAGGGCTTTTAAGTCCATGGCCCTGGCAGCGTTTATGATTTTAATGGCAAAAGCGTATTCTTCCAGGTAAATTCCGGTAACCATCTGGCTGTTGGAAATGCCGACGAGGGATGCATGGTTTTCATCCAGGGAGCCGGTATAGCTCAGGGTTGCAAGCTGCCCGATAGTGATATAATCCAGATTGCCGGTAACTCCGGTTTCCGGGATGGTCATGTAGTAGAAGTTTCCGTCAGGTGTCTGAATGGAGACGGAATAGTGTGTGGCGTCGGTAATAATGCCTACAATGTTATGTACCTCATTGTCCTCTATGCCGGCGGGCTCCTCCGTTTCTGTTTCCGTGAAGGGGGCAGGGAGGAGGGAATCGATGCTTGCGGAGGGAAAGGTAGTGTTGAAGGTAGAGGAACCGGCGGGTGTATCGCTGGCGCTGTCCGTCTGTGGGGCCGGGATTTGTTCCGGGTCTGTGTTTTGTGCGGTATCTTCCTGTTGTGTCCCGGAGGCATCTTCCTGCTGTGTTTCGGGGGTATCGTCCTGCGCTTCTGTATTGGCTGCCGGGGTTTCCCGGGAATCGGGGGCGCCGCAGGCGCTGAAAGCAATGCAGCCGGTAAGAAGGCATGCAAATAGTCTGTTATAATTATTTTTCATAGGTTGTTCCCATCCTTTTTGTGCGTAGCTATCGTTAATATCCTATTACTTACATAGTATACTACAGATGGATTGAATGTCAAATAAAACTGAACAGATGCAGAGTTGCGCCTTGTTTTTCCGGCGGAAAAGTAGTAAAGTTTTATATGTAGTATTTTGGGGGAAATTGGAGTTTGCGGGCAGGTGGTTGGAGTAAAGAAGAGGTGCGGTATGGAATGGCGGCAGCTTTTATGCGGAGACAGGATCAGGAGTTACAGGACGCGCGGGAGTTCCGGTGATCTGCGGACGGAGTTTGAGAAGGATTATCACCGGATTATAGGAAGCGCTTCCTTTCGGAGGCTGCAGGATAAGACGCAGGTGTTTCCATTGGATCGCAGTGACTTTATAAGGACGAGGCTGACACATTCTCTGGAAGTGTCCTCCCTGGCAAAGTCATTGGGGCAGAATATCAGCAGGAAAATTATTCAGGATATCCGGGATGAGGGCTTTTTGGAATCTTATCAGGCGGATGTCTGTGATATCCTGCAGTGTGCAGGGCTGCTCCATGATATCGGGAATCCGCCTTTTGGCCATTTCGGGGAGACGGTGATACGGGAATGGTTCTTAAAGAATCTGGGCAGGGTTTTTTATAAGGGGCAGTCGTTGGAGAAGCTGCTGTTGCCGCAGATGAAGGCGGATTTGCTGCATTTTGAAGGCAATACACAGGCTTTGAGGCTGGTGACGAAGCTGCATTATCTTGTGGATGAGCATGGGATGAATCTGACCAAGGGGCTGTTGGGGACGATTATCAAGTATCCGGTGTCCTCTCTGGAAATAGAAGAGAGCAGCGGGGATATTAAGCATAAAAAGATGGGATATTATTTTGCGGAGCGGGATATCTTTTCCGATTTGCAGGAGAGCCTGGGGACGCATGGGGCGCGGCATCCTTTGGCTTTTGTCCTGGAAGCAGCGGACGATATCGCTTATCTGACGGCGGATATCGAGGATGCTTTTAAGAAGGGGTGTATCACGTTTGGCCAGTTGGTACAGGAATTGAGGGATTACGGAGACAGGCTGGAAGCGGATGGGACAGGCACCGTGTATCCGGGGGAGTACCGCGGTATGTCGGAGGCTTTGGGCGAGCGTTACCGGAAGGCGATAGAGAGGAATATAGCGCAGCCGGAGAACCATGCGGTGCAGAATTGGATTGTAAGGATACAGGGGCGGCTGATTTCCTGTGCCACAGACGGGTTTGCCATGAACTACCGGGAGATTATGGAGGGCAGCTATACGAAAACGCTGTTGGACGGCACTTCCGGGAAATGGATGGCTGACGCCCTTGGGGATATTGCCTATCGCTACGCATTTGTTTCCAAACCGATATTAAGGCTGGAGATAGCGGCGGAAACTATGCTGGATTTCCTGCTGGATAAATTAGTGGATGCGGTGATTTATTATGATACGGATCGGAAGCTGAATGAAATGCAGCGCAAAGTGATAGCCCTGATTTCGGATAATTATAAGGCCATATACCGGATTTATTCGGAGGGAAGGGACGAGGTGGAGAAGCTGTACCTCAGGCTGCTTTTGGTGACGGATTCTATCTGCGGTATGACAGACAGTTATGCAAAATCGCTTTACCAGGAGCTGAACGGTATGGTGTAGGCAGAATGGCTTTGCTTTCGGATGGAGCCGGATGGGGACTGTGGGCTGCAGCCATAAATAAAATTTTAAGAAATAATTTTGAAAATATTACTTTACAGGCCGGAGGCCTGGAGGTATGATGGGCAGTGGCAGTGGCAGTGGCAGTGGCAGTGGCAGTGGCAGTGGCAGTGGCAGTGGCA
>CANDKY010000192.1 GCA_947385425.1 uncultured Lachnospiraceae bacterium
ACGGGAGTGCCCGGGAGAATTTTCAGATGCGCATTATGCAGATGAAAATTGCTCCTCTGTAGGGGCACGGGAGTGTAGAGACGGAACTGGAATCAGGAGGATAAGGGAATGTTTGAAAATTTGCCAAAAGTAAAAGCAGGTATTGTGGCGGTAAGCCGTGACTGTTTCCCGGAGAGTTTATCCGTGGACAGGAGGAAAGCGCTGGTAAAGGCGTATGAGGAGAAGTACGGGAAAGAGGACATTTACGAATGCCCGATCTGTATCGTAGAAAGCGAGATACATATGGTACAGGCCCTGGAGGATGTAAAGCAGGCAGGGTGCAACGCGATTGTGGTATATCTGGGCAATTTCGGGCCGGAGATTTCCGAAACACTGCTGGCGAAGCATTTTGACGGGCCTGCGATGTTTGTGGCGGCTGCCGAGGAAAGCGGCGACAACCTGGTAGGGGGCAGAGGCGATGCGTACTGTGGTATGCTGAATGCAAGCTATAATTTAAAACTGCGTAATATCAGGGCTTATATCCCTGAATACCCGGTAGGGACTGCGGAACAATGCGCCGATATGATCCATGAATTCCTTCCGGTAGCGAGAGGCATTGTAGGGCTGTCCGATTTGAAAATTATTTCATTCGGGCCAAGGCCGCTGAATTTCCTTGCATGCAATGCGCCGATCAAGCAGCTTTACAACCTGGGTGTGGAAATCGAAGAAAATTCGGAACTGGATCTGTTTGAGGCATTCCATAAGCATGACAATGACGCGCGTATCCCTGAGGTAGTAAAGGATATGGAAGCCGAATTGGGCGAAGGAAACAGGAAACCGGAGATTCTGCCTAAACTGGCGCAGTATGAGCTGACCCTCCTTGACTGGATTGAGGAACATAAGGGGTACAGGAAATACGTTGCCATTGCAGGGAAATGCTGGCCGGCGTTCCAGACACAGTTTGGGTTTGTTCCATGCTATGTGAACAGCCGCCTGACAGGAAGGGGCATCCCGGTATCCTGCGAAGTGGATATTTACGGCGCGCTCAGCGAGTTTATCGGCGCCTGCGTAAGCCAGGATGCGGTAACGCTGCTTGATATCAATAATTCCGTGCCTGCGGATATGTATGAGGAAAGCATCAAAGGGAAATTTGATTATACACATAATGATACGTTCATGGGCTTCCACTGCGGCAATACCTGTTCCAGGAAACTGGCGGCATGTTCTATGAAATACCAGATGATTATGGCAAGGAACCTGCCGGAAGAGGTTACACAGGGAACTTTGGAAGGGGATATTGTGCCGGGTGACATCACATTCTATCGATTGCAGTCTACGTCTGACTGCAGGCTGCGCGGCTACATTGCCCAGGGCGAAGTGCTTCCGGTGGCAACGAAATCCTTTGGCGGTATCGGTGTTTTCGCTATTCCGGAGATGGGGCGTTTCTACCGCCATGTATTGATTGAAGGGAACTACCCTCACCATGGTGCGGTTGCATTCGGGCATTTCGGGAAAGCTTTGTATGAGATTTTCAAATATATCGGTGTTCCGGTAGAGGAAATCGGATATAACCAGCCGAAGGGCGTAAGATATCCTACAGAAAATCCCTTTGCATAACGTGAAAAGAAGCTCTAAGACGTCAAAGGACGCCGCCTAAGAGCTTCTAGGGTTTGCCATGCAGGATGCATGGGCAAACCCGTTTCACGTGGAAGAATGCCCAAAATGCGGGCATTCTTCCAGGTATTCCATGGCCGGAGCGGGCGGATGGGAGTTGGAAGGAAAAGGCGGAATGCCGGAAATAAAATGCAAAGAGCGGAAGAAAACGGGAAAGGAATGGAAGTATGTTGTATATAGGCGTAGATTTAGGCACTTCTGCCGTGAAACTGCTGCTGATGGCGGCGGACGGCAGTATTAGAAATGTGGTTTCGAAGGAATATCCGCTTTATTTCCCGCATCCGGGCTGGTCGGAACAGAAGCCGGAGGACTGGTGGGACGCGGTAGTGGATGGGCTGAAGGAATTGACGGCAGGCTGCGGTAAGGAGCAGGTGGCCGGCATCAGTTTCGGCGGGCAGATGCATGGCCTGGTGTTATTGGATGGGAAGGATGAGGTGATCCGCCCGGCGATCCTCTGGAATGACGGGAGGACGACGAAAGAGACGGATTACCTGAACCGGGTGATCGGTAAGGATAAGCTGTCGGAATATACGGCGAATATCGCCTTTACCGGGTTTACGGCGCCGAAAATATTATGGGTGAAGGAGAATGAGCCGGAGAATTTTGCAAGGATTAAGAAAATAATGCTGCCGAAGGATTATATTGCCTATAAGCTGTCCGGCACGTTCTGTACGGACGTGTCCGATGCTTCCGGCATGCTGCTTTTCGATGTGGAGCATAAATGCTGGTCGGAGGAAATGATGGGGATCTGCGGCGTTGTAAGGGAGCAGTTGGCAGCGATCTATGAGAGTGCGGAGGTGGTCGGGACGCTGAAGCCGGAGGTGGCGGCGCAGGTTGGGCTTCCGGAGACTGTGAAAGTCATTGCGGGGGCCGGGGACAATGCGGCGGCAGCCGTGGGGACCGGGACGGTGGGGGATGGGATGTGTAATATTTCCCTCGGGACTTCCGGGACAATATTTATTTCCAGCGACCGGTTTGGCGTGGATAAGAATAATGCGCTGCATGCCTTTGCCCATGCGGACGGGCATTACCATCTGATGGGATGTATGCTGAGCGCGGCTTCCTGCAATAAGTGGTGGATGGAGGATATCATCGGAACATCGGATTATGGGAAGGAGCAGGAGGAGATCAAAGAACTTGGGGAAAATAATGTTTATTTCCTGCCATACCTGATGGGGGAGCGTTCTCCGTTAAACGATCCTTATGCGAGAGGGACTTTTATCGGGCTGACCATGGACAGCACCCGGGCGGATATGACACAGGCGGTGCTGGAGGGCGTGGCTTTCGCTATCCGGGATTCTTTTGAGGTGGCGCGTTCCTTGGGGATCCGGATTGAACGTTCCAAAATCTGCGGAGGAGGGGCGAAAAGCCCGCTCTGGCGGAGAATCATTGCGAATGTGCTGAATATAAAGATTGACCGCATCGAAAGCGAAGAAGGGCCGGGATACGGCGGCGCGATGTTAGCGGCTGTGGGCTGCGGGGAGTTTCCGTCCGTGGCGGAAGCGGCAGAGAAGCTGGTGAAGATCATTGATACCATTGAACCGGAACCGGAGCTGGCGGCGAAGTATGAAGAGAAGTACCGGAAATTTGCCAGGATATATCCGTCGGTGAAGGAACTGTTTGGGCAGTTGTAGTTAGAGCGTGTTTGACAGTCCTGCACAAAAATTATTTGGGCTGCAGTTTGCAGATCAATGTCATTAACCTAAGCTTCCCGGAGCGCCGCAGACCACATATCTCATCCGGACGCGCTTTCGCTCA
>CANDKY010000193.1 GCA_947385425.1 uncultured Lachnospiraceae bacterium
TTATCTTGCGGATCATTTTCCATTCCGGGACTTTTTTATGGGAGTAAAAACAAAGGCGGAAATGAGCGCGGGGAAAAGGGAGATCAACGGCATTTATATCGCAAAGGACGGTTATCTGATCGAAGAATATGAAAAACCGGAAAATACGGAAAGAATCGGGAAAATATTAGGCAGTTTTGCGAAAGAACTGGAAGGGCAGGAAGTGGATGTCCGTCTGATGCTGGTTCCCACTGCGGTTTGCATATATGAGGAAAAGCTGCCGGAGTATGCTCCGGTAAGGGATCAGATGGAAACAGCTGAGATTATATATGGCATTTCCGGAATTAAGCCGGTGGATTGCAGCAAGGATCTGCTGGCATATAAGGCAAAGGGGGAACTGTATTATAAGACGGATCACCACTGGACGACCCTTGGGGCTTATGCGGGATATACGGCTTATTGCAGAGAAAAAGGGATGGATGCGGTTTCGTTGGAAGAGATGACGGCGCAGACCGCTGCGGAAGATTTTCGGGGAACGGTATATTCCAAGGCCGGCGATTATGGACGGGAGGGGGATCCCATTACCATTTACACGAATCCAGCCGACAAATTGACGGTGGAATATATGGATACGGGCGAGACAACGGAGAGCCTGTATAACCTGGAGTATGCGGAAGAAAAGGACAAGTATTCGTTATTTTTGGATAATCTGCATTCGCTGATTGAAATTACAAATGAAAATGCGGATTCGGGCAGAGAGCTTGTATTGATTAAAGACAGCTATGCGAATTCCATGGTTCCTTTCCTCGTCCGTCATTATAAGAAGATTTATGTATTCGACACGAGATATTATAAACAAGGGGTGTCGGAATTTATTAAGGAACAGCCCGGAGTGACGGATGTATTGCTGCTGTATAATATGAATACGCTGGATAGTGACCTGGGAATCCGTGGAGTGTATTGATTGGCTGCTGCATATGGCGGATATGGGGATTTGCCTTAGAGGGCCGGAGCATATGGCGGAAAGGTTCGGTGCCAGCGGGAATTTGGTGTTTGGACTGGCGGCAGGTTTTGCTCTATGGCCGGTAAGGGCAGAAACCTCTGAACAGCCGCAGAATATCTGAATAAACAAACAGTCATAACCCTTCCGGACACTTCATACAATGTAAAAAAGTGTTCTGAGGGGTTTTCTTTTGAAGGATTATATTGAGGAAAGAGCAATCAATATTGCTAATTATATTATTGATAACAATGCTACCGTTCGGCAGACGGCGAAGCAGTTTGGGATTAGCAAATCTACAGTGCATAAAGATGTTACAGATCGATTGATGCAGATTAATCCAGCACTTGCAAAGGAAGCGAGAAAGGTACTCGATGTAAATAAATCCGAACGGCATATCAGAGGCGGGCTGGCCACAAGAGAAAAGTATTTGCATCAAGCGAGAGCATAAAGGCAGATGGGAAAGATCGTTCAGGAACTGCGCTGGGAACATATATGGCAGAGGCTGTGTGCCTCTGCTTATATTTTCAGTATGATAATTTAGGAAGGTTTTGACAAGAATACCGGCGGTCTATATAATGATGATTGTGGTTTTGGTTGTTAGTATATAGTGAAGGAACGAGGAGAAGAATGGAAAAAGAAATGATTGTTGTTATGGATTTTGGAGGTCAGTACAATCAGTTGATAGCGCGGAGGATCAGGGAATGCAACGTATATTGTGAAGTACATTCTTATAATATCGGATTGGACAAGCTCAGGGAAATGAATCCGAAAGGGATCATTTTTACGGGAGGGCCTAACAGCGTATATGCGGAGGGTTCGCCATTGTGTGGAAAAGGAGTGTTTGATCTGGAAATCCCTGTGCTGGGTATCTGTTATGGTTCTCAGATGATGGCGCATCTTCTGGGAGGAAAAGTTGCGACGGCACCGGTCAGTGAATACGGCAGGACAGAGGTAGAAGTGGACGCGGAGAGCGGATTGTTTCAAGGAGTAGCCCGGAAGACCATTTGCTGGATGAGCCATACGGATTATATAGAAAAAGCGCCGGAAGGGTTTACCGTGACGGCCCATACACCGGTTTGTCCCATAGCAGGTATGGAAGATACCGGCAGGGGATTATATGCGGTGCAGTTTCACCCGGAAGTGATGCATACGCAGGAGGGCATGAAAATGCTTCGTAATTTTGTGATTGATATTTGCGGGTGTAAGGGGGACTGGAGGATGGACTCCTTTGTGGAGGCGAGTATTGCTTCGATCAGGGAGAAAGTTGGAAAAGGCAGGGCGTTGTGTGCCTTATCGGGGGGCGTGGATTCTTCAGTGGCCGCAGTATTAATGGCGAAAGCGATTGGAAAACAGTTGACTTGCGTATTTGTGGATCATGGATTGCTCCGTAAGGATGAAGGGGATGAGGTAGAGGAAATATTTGGATCAAAAGGCTCTTATGATTTGAATTTTGTGCGGGTAAACGCACAGGAGCGATTTTATAAGAAGTTAGCCGGGGTTGAGGAGCCGGAGCAGAAGAGGAAAATAATAGGGGAAGAATTTATCCGTGTGTTTGAAGAAGAGGCGAAGAAAATAGGCACTGTAGATTATCTGGTACAAGGAACGATTTATCCCGATGTGATTGAGAGCGGGCTTGGTAAGAGCGCGGTGATTAAGTCTCATCATAATGTGGGGGGACTGCCGGATTGTGTTGATTTTAAAGAGATTATTGAGCCTTTAAGGCTGTTGTTTAAGGATGAGGTCAGGAGAGCGGGGCTGGAACTGGGAATACCGGAAAAACTGGTATATAGGCAGCCGTTCCCGGGGCCGGGACTTGGAGTAAGGATCGTCGGAGAAGTAACGGCGGAAAAAGTACGGATTGTCCAAGAAGCGGATGCGATATACAGGGAGGAAATTGCGAAAGCGGGAATGGATAAGGAGTTGGGGCAGTATTTTGCGGCGGTTACGAATATGCGTTCCGTGGGAGTTATGGGAGATGAGCGGACGTATGATTATGCTGTGGCACTAAGAGCAGTGAGTACCTCGGATTTTATGACGGCAGAAGCGGTACAGATGCCCTGGGAGGTATTGGGCACGGTGACGAGCCGGATTGTGAACGAGGTGAAAGGGGTGAACAGGGTGCTATATGATTGCACGGGGAAGCCGCCGGGGACGATTGAGTTCGAGTGATGAAATGGGCTTTAAGAACCTAGTATTTATACGGCTTGCAAGCAAATTTGTTTAGGTGCTGGCAACGATTTGGCAACATTTCGGGTATCACTCGTTAGATAAAAGAATACTTC
>CANDKY010000194.1 GCA_947385425.1 uncultured Lachnospiraceae bacterium
CGGGAGAGCGGCCGGCACAGGAACTGTGCAGAAAGGTGTGCATTGAAAATGGGAAAGCGGAAAAAAGCCCGGCATTCCTGCCGGGGAGAGTATATGGCCAGCATTGTTTTCCGCCTGAACCAGTCACTCTACATATTCAAACATCGTCCAGATTTTTTCCGGCGCCGTGCCCAGAAGCAGGCATACAAAGGATAATGCCCCGGCATAATTATCTGTGCCCTCAAAATCCTTGAGCAGTTCAAGAATCTCGTCAGTGTTGTAACTGTCATTATGGATATCCTTTAACCTCAGTTTCCTTGTTGCAGTACAGTTCATCATTCATGCCTCCATTTCCTAAAAGGATTCTTTTAGTTCAGTGACCGGCACAGGTTCCCTGTGCGGATGACTGCAAATGGGGATAATAAAAAAGAAAAGCCCGGCATTTCTGCCGGGTGATTACGGATAGTGTTAAATTATTTTTCTACTTTATGGAAAATTCCCATATGGAATTAGAGGGGGATATTTACTATGAAGAATAAATATATCCTGCTCGAAATGAATCAGCGTAATGAGATAAGGGCTGATATGAATATGGCAATAAAAAGCATGGAACTTACAAAAATAGAGAATATGAATGTCAAGATAGATACAGGGTGTCCTTATACATCAATACCAATTCTTAGGTTTGGTATATCGAGTACGAAGGCGCAGCAAATGAAGCAGAGCGATTGTGTTGACGCCAGAATCAGAAAAGAAATTTCATTTGGCGTGAATGATTCAAAGGAAAAACGGGATGAGGACAAAGAAAATATGCGCTAAGATGGCGTTTAGGGCGGTAGCAGCAGGAAGCTTTCTGGCAGCTTTCATTTGTGGGTACGGATGGCATCGGTGTGCAATAGAAAAGGATAAACTATTGGCGGAAAATATAAAGCAGAAAAAGCAAATGGACGATTATGAAGAAGAGATCGCAGGATACATTCAGAGGCTTGCGGAGTATGAAAGAGTGGAAGAGGAAAAGGTGGAATGGCTGGAAAATGGTTTCAGTAAACAGGGAGGCGTGTATTTGATTGGGAAGAGTGAGCAGATGTACGAACTGGCAGAACTTGTGGCATTTGGGAGTCAGATAGAGCCGGGGATTGTGGCGGCGAAAGCCGATTACCGCCTTGTGAATGACCTGGAACTTGACGACTGGTTTCGGCTTGGGTCAAAGAGTATGCCTTTTCGCGGCAGCCTGGATGGGGATGGGCATACAATCAGCGGGCTTTTTATGTCCCAATCGGAAACCGGGGCAGAATGCTTTCTCGTATCTGATGGGAAGGCGAGGACAGAAAACCTCATAGTGGAGAATGGTATGAAGGAGAATTCGGAGGTAAGGATAGATATCAGTTCTGATGAGGGGAGCAAAGAGATAAGGGAAGCTATCGGGGTCCTTCGCACTTTTCCGCAATGCAGTATCAAGTTTAGAATAGAGGATTATTATGTAGATACCAGTGTACTAGCGGAAGATTTAACAGAGCATTGGGCACGGAAAGAAGAAGGGGCTGGCCAATTTATCAGCGTGAATTTCCTGCCGGAGCATGGCTGTGAAGGGAAAAACGCTGTTTCCATGAAACCGTTTGCCGGGCTGTTTGGGGAAGAGGGCGGCAGGATTGTAGAAGCGGTTTTGGAAAAGGAGGAAAGCTTTCTTGCATTTATCCGGCTGGAGCAGATAGAGGGTTTGGAATGTTGTACCTTCGCAGTGCATGGAAAAGAGGATGAAGAACATCACCTGCTTTTACGGGGGCAGTGGGAAGGAAAGGAAGTTGATCTGCAGCATTTTGTGATTCCGCATGCAGAGTATGGAAAAACATATCATAATTATTACATAGAGCGGGAGGATGTTAACTTTGACGGAAAGGGCGATTTGCTGATTCATGAAACAAGCAGTTGGGGGAGTGGGGGCTCCTTTGGCGAGTACCGTGCAATCACTTGGGAAGCGGACAAAAGCAGATTTGTTTATTATCCTTCCTTTCCGGAAGTACTCAATGTCCTGGAATTTGATCGTGGAAGAGTACTGTGCAGAGGGAGATTAGGGTGGGAGCAGGAGATAGTGGAGGAATATAGGGTGGTGAACGGCATCTATGAGGAAACCAGACGTTTGGAATTGAAGCGGACATCTCCGGAGGACAGTACGGCAGGGGTGCTCTATTATTATGAAATGGGAAAACTGATACGTGCCCATAACCTGACCCGGGGAACGGAGGAAGCATCGGAGCTTTATCCGGATTTGTCCTATTGGTCAAAGGGGTGAAGGTTTATCCTCAAAATACTGTTTCGAGAATAAAAGAATGCATAATAGGAGGTAGAAAAAATAATGCAGACAGAATTGTACAATAAGTTACATAAGGGAAATTCCCTCACAGATGTTCAATTATATGTTAAAGAAGTAATTAAGGAAAGAGGATTTGCAGACCAGTCTGTACAGGAAAATATGTTGATGCTTATTGAAGAAACCGGTGAATTGGCGAAAGCAATCAGGAAGAATACAGGGGGGATGTCTGTTGATGAAGAGCGGATATGCAAATATGATACTGTTGAGAATGAGGCAGCGGATATATTTATAGTTTTGCTCTCAATCTGCAATAAATTAAATGTTAATTTATATGAAGCGTTTATGGAGAAAGAAAAAATAAATATCGGCAGAAATTGGACAATCAATAAAGAAGAAAAAGAATAGATTTCGGATTTTAGGAACTGTACCGCTGCATTATATCTTGCAAGTATCCCCTTAAGGAACAAGGTCATTAACTTAAGCTTCCCGGGGTGCCGCAAACCACATATCTCATCCGGACGCG
>CANDKY010000195.1 GCA_947385425.1 uncultured Lachnospiraceae bacterium
TTATCTGACTGGTGCACTTGTTGTGGAAATTGAAAGGGCGTCTGAACTGTTACGTATATGCAAAATCGGCTGTATTTTCCGGCGGTATAAAGGGAGGGGCAGGAATGGAGGAGTGCGGAAAGTGACAGAGAGGGAGGATGTAATACATTATTGCCTGTCTTTTAAGGATGTTTATGAGCACTATCCCTTTCACGACCCAAACTGGTGTGTGATACGCCATACAGGGAGCCGGAAGGTGTTTGCCTGGATTTTCCATAAGGACGGACATGTGTGGGTAAATGTAAAATGTATTCCGGAATGGCGGGATTTCTGGCGTGATGCTTATGAAGCGGTGAAGCCGGCCTGGCATTTGAATAAAGAGCATTGGAATTCGGTTATTTTGGACGGCACAGTGCCGGATGCGGATATTAAGCGTATGATTGGGGAAAGTTATGATTTGACCTGCTGACGGGTGTTCCGGTGTGCTTTAAACCCTATATTTTATCCGGAGGCGTTTATTGCCGTCAGCAGTTGCGCATGGCTGTAACACACAGATGTGGTGTCTAGAGCGTGTTGTCGCTTTTCGGTGCACAGCCCCGTTTAGAGGAAGGATGCCGGGGGACAGGGGAGGGCATTCTTCTGCCCAATGGAACCGGATTGGGATAATGTCTGCAGCACCCAGCAATTAGGTTAATGATAAAGGAATGGTAAGGAACTGTGAAAAAGTCTCCCTGTCCTCATTTTCATTACTGGTGATGCCGCACATTCGGGGCATGGGGATTTCCTAAGGGTATGGGGATTTTCCATGCCTTTTTTGAAAGAAAGGAGCAAGAGGATAAAATGATTCCGGTATGGATAAATATTCCCTGGTTTGAGTATGACATTCACTCCCTGGTGAAAGCTTTTTTCCCGTCGGAGGAAGTGAAAGTGTTCTGTATGGGACAGGGAAAAGAGGACAGGGAAGGGGATAGCAAGGGTAAGGGGTACAGCGGTATAGGGGGGAATGGGGCTGCTGCAGGCGGGGATAGCGGGATTCAGGCTGCAGGCGGGGAAATAAGTATCTGCATTTGTTTTTTGGAAAATGAGATTACAATGGAGTTGTTAAATGGATGCCTTGTAAGGCCGGAAAGCATGCTGGGAAAAGAGGGGGAGGCATCTTTGCCCGGAGCAGGGGCGGTAAGGGAAATGGGGCAGTGTATCCGGACGCAGTATCCGAAAGGGGCTGCGCGTGCGGAGATAAAAAATGTGCTCAAGCGGTTGGTTTATATGGGGCTTTCCAAATATTTGGGCAAAGAATTGCCCTGGGGGACGCTGACAGGTATCCGTCCTACGAAAATTCCAATGGCTATGCTGGAGGAAGGGAGGACGGAAGAGGAAATATTGCGTCATATGGAACAGGCTTATTTTATCAGTGAGGAAAAGGGTGTCTTAAGCCTTGAGATTGCCAGGCGGGAGAAAGATATTTTGTCCTCTCTTCATTACAGGGACGGATACAGCCTGTACATAGGCATCCCGTTTTGCCCGACGACCTGCCTGTACTGTTCTTTTACCTCTTATCCGATTGCTGCGTGGCAGGGACGTGCCGGTGAGTATTTGGATGCGTTGGAGAAGGAATTGGCTTATGTGGCGGATGTTTACAGAGGACGGATATTGGATACTGTATATATTGGGGGAGGGACGCCGACAACGCTGGGGCCGGAACAGTTGGAGCGGCTGTTTCGGATGGTTTATAAGTATTTTGATATGGAGGGCATACAGGAATTTACGGTGGAGGCAGGGCGCGCGGACAGTATTACGCGGGAAAAGCTGTGTGTGCTGAAAGAATATGGAGTAACGCGTATTTCGGTGAACCCGCAGACAATGAAAGAGGAAACGCTTCGGCTGATCGGCAGGCGGCATACGGTGGGGCAGGTGAGGGATGCTTTTGCGCTGGCAAGGGAAGAGGGGTTTGACAATATAAATATGGATATTATCCTGGGGCTGCCGGCGGAAACGGAAGAGGATGTGAATAGAACGGTGCAGGAGATAAAAAAACTGTCTCCGGACAGCCTGACGGTGCATTCCCTGGCTATCAAGCGTGCATCCGCTTTGAGCCAGTGGATAGAGAAGAATGGGATACAGGAACTGCGCAATACAGAGGCAACTATGAATATCGCGGCAGGAGCGGCGGCAGATATGGGTATGGCACCGTATTATCTGTACAGGCAGAAAAATATGTCGGGGAATTTTGAAAATGTGGGTTATGCACGGCAGGGGAAGTATGGGATTTATAATATATTGATTATGGAGGAAAAACAGACCATAGTCGCCTGCGGAGCCGGGAGCGTATCAAAGCGAGTTTATCCAGATGGACGGATTGAGCGAAGCGAGAATGTGAAGGATGTTGCCCAATATATCGAGAGAATCGGGGAAATGATTGAGCGCAAAAAGCATCTTTTGAGCGATTGCTGATTGGATTTCTAAAAGGAAAATAATTGGGTAGGAAGGCATGAATGGGTACTAAAAATATCCAAAAGTGCAACATAAGTGCAACAAATTTCTGTTGAATAATATGTAATAATACTTCATATTACATTTTTTACTCGATGTGCAACAAATAATTTAGTGGTGTCAGTAGCACCACCCAAAGGACATTTCAAATAACAACGAAATGTCCTTTTTTTGCGCACTTTTGACGGTTTATAGGTGCAACAAAGATATTTGAGGAAACTATGTTAGCAATTATCAATCATTTATCAAAGAGAATTGGAGGAAAGAAGCATGAGTAGTAGTACAGCGTTAGGAGCAGAGAAAGCGATTATTTTTATCAGCGATGCACATG
>CANDKY010000196.1 GCA_947385425.1 uncultured Lachnospiraceae bacterium
TAGTCCGGGGCCGCCACTTCGTAGATGCTCTCGGTCACGCCGTATTCCGAATTGAACTCGGTGGGCTTATCGTAACACTTGCCGTCCTTCAACATCAGGTCTGGGGAAATACGGTACAGCAGATGGAAGATGCCGGAGCTGTAGCCATTGATAAGCGTTGCCGTCATTCCAACTACTTTCTTTGCCGCCTGAAATAATTCCCCCATAGCATCGCCCTGACCGGAATTATTGTTGTAATTGTGTAGTTCGTCAACAATCAGCCCGTCTATTTTTCCGTGCATATGGCGCTTGATATAAGTTGACAGGGGGAACCGCCTGTATGCGCCCGTATTGGGAAAGCATCCATCCGGATCATCCGCAACCGCCTGCACCGCACCATACAATGTCGGCTTCTTCTTCAATCCTTTCAGGTACTGGGCAGCCTGCCTGCGGTGGACGAAACCGAAGTTTGAGACTTTCACCCATTCTGTCTGCTGTTCTGGGCGGAGTGCTGTCCATAACAGGGAGCCGCAATGCTCGCACTTGTGGTTCTGCTTATTTTCCCGCTTAAAGAATAACGCATCTGCCGGAACCCTGTATTTTGAACCATCGTCAGTCAGCTCCATCTCTATTGTCCGGCCGCAGTCAGGGCAGAGAAATGCCTTCCTCCGCTCATTCCATCTGACGGCGGGACGTTTCATATAGCCGTCACGGGCTTTCTCCTTTGACATAATCACGTAACAGGTTTTACTGTCCCTTTCATATGCGTCGTAGGCGTTCTGTAGTTCCGTAATGCTGTTTATAACTACGGCGAACGTATCCGGCAGGGATTCCTCTATTTCCCGTACCCACTTCTTTGTCATATGGGAAGGGCACAGGACAATATTGAAATGTTTCTCCGGCCGTCCTCCGAAAGTTTTCCTCTGCTGGTAGGAATGAAGCGCGGCCAGCCCGATCTTTGTCTTTCCCGCCCCGCATTCCGCGATGCACAGGGTAGCCTTGCCCCGCTCTAAACAGCGTTTGTGCGCCTCACATACTGCAAGCTGGGCGTCATACAGGCTGTACCCTGCATTCTTTTTAATGTTCTCATTCACTGCCAGTATCTCCGGCGACAAGGCTTCCACAGCCGGGTCAAACAGCGGCCGGAACTGGTTCTTGATGCGCTCCGCAATCATAACCCCAAATGCATCCAGATACTGTGTCACGGAACGGACAGCAGGAAATTTATCGCCGTTAGAGCCAGGTATTGCGATAGCGCCGGATTTCAGCCCGTCATTCATTACAGAGATAACATTCTCCTCACCCTTCGTTACAGAAAGCAGCCATACGTCAAACTTTTCTCGGCAGGAAATCACCTGCAGGGGTTTTAATATCTCCCTGTCCTGTAATTCTGATAACACATACTCCTTGAATTCCGATATCAGCGGGACGCCGGTTTTCTTGTCCAATTCCTCAAACAGCCGGTCCCTGTCGCCCTGCTCGCAGAACAGGTAACATTTACGGGGCATGTCCGGCTTATCTGCATTTTTGTTTTCTTCCCCTCCATTGTCGGCATTCACTTCCCCGTCACGGATTATCAGGGTAGCTTCTGCGTAAATACCGTCATGGGATAATTCCTTGCGGTACTGTTTCATACGGCTGCATAAGATAACAGGTTTACCGTCGATTTCCACCGTCACGGAACCGCCCCCATATATGGCGTCACTCATGCCCTTGACGCTCTCAGGATACCCTCCGAACCGGACTGCCGTGATAAAGGAAGCATTTCCTTCTTTCTCAATCACTACCGTATCCGCATAGGTTTCCAGGCGTGTCTCCGCCTTTAGGTCGAAATATTCCATTTTCATCAGCTTTGTCCGCATGGTTCTGATCACCTCCTCATATTTTGGAACATACAAAACAAGGCTCCCCAACATGGGACGCCCTGCCGTATGCTGTCTTTTTGGTTTGTGGCAAGCCTACAAAGCCGCCGGTTTTATCTTTCCGATGATGCCAATAAATTTGATGATGGACATGGCGGAAGCGATTAACGCCGAAGCAGCCTTTAAAATATTTTCAAATAATTTGAGTTTCCCCAATGTAGCCCTCCTTTCTGTCATCCATTCATGGTCTGATAACGCTGATGTCTCAGGCGCTATTGATAGAATATATTGCTGTATTCCCTTCATATACGGCAGAATAGCAGTGAAGGCATTGGTCGTAATATATCCTGCCTGACAGTACCATACTCAGCACGGCCCACCCTCTGCGCCATGGAATGCCCCTGCCGGGTATTTCCATTCCTTCACATAAATATCCCCAACTGAAAAAACGCCAGTCTGTATGGAACGGACTGCCGCTTTATCTTCCCAATATACACATGATCCTGCATCCCCTACAAAATCATCCAGGCACTTTTTATTATCAAGGGTAAATCCGAGTATCTCTTCATCCTGCCTTAATGACGCATATTCCTCTGGGTATATCTCCCTGATCCCGGCAAACAGTGACGGCGTAGAAAAGATGCACATGGCGCAGCTGCACCGATTCCATCCGATACGGTAACAGGGATGCGGGTTTACCTTATGGCGTTTCAACACTTCCCAGACATCTTTCTCGGAGTAATCAATCACCGCCCTCCACTGATGCACAATCCTGTGGGAGCGCTTCTCCGCATTGGTGCGGTGTATCTCCATCTCATTGTATCTTGACCGCCCTACAGATTCCCCGCGCCGTTCGCCTGAGACAATCAGGATTTTC
>CANDKY010000197.1 GCA_947385425.1 uncultured Lachnospiraceae bacterium
TGCTACGGGTTCAGACGTTCCGAGCTGTTGGGGCTAAAGTGGAGTGCGATAGATTTTGAAAAAGAGGAAATCATAATCAACCATACAATCGTGAGGGTAGAACAGGGAGATATTGGTCGTGACAATGTAAAGACAAAAAGTTCACACCGTTATCTTCCACTGTTGGAAAGTGTAAAAGGTGACCTTCTGGATGTCATGGAGCATCAGAAAGAACTGGGTATCTATTCCAAGGATGGATATGTGTTTAAATGGGATGACGGGAGGACATACAGCCCGGACTACATAACAAAAACATTCAAGAAAGCAGTGATAAGGTGCGGATGCGTGCCGGAAGATTTGACAGTGCATGGTTTAAGGCACAGTTGTTGTGCCATCCTGTTTGAGGACGGCTGGGAACTGGGCAGGGTTCAGAACTGGTTAGGACATAGTGATATTACAGTGACAGCAAATATTTACAATCATGTCAGTAAGAAATGGAAAAACAAGCAGGGGAAAATAGCTGATAAATCATTTGGATAAGCTGTAAGGGGGTATCTGATATAAAGGATATCCCCCTTATTTTTGTGTTGATTTCGTGCCGGTTCTATGCTACAGTATTTAAAATAAGTAAACATTGACAAAGGCAACAGCCAGCGCATGAAGTCTAAGATATGCAATAATTTTTTGCGAGGGCCAACAAAGTTCCAACAAAAGTTTGGAAAAGTGCAGGATACAGGCATGGACAGGGTGAAAATGGACGTATCCATGGGTATATGGACGTATCCCAGGGGGAAAATGGACGTACAGGGGATTTTTAAGGGCGGGCACTTTGTTCGGGACGCCGAGGTCGCAGGTTCGAATCCTGTCGCGCCGATTTTGTTGTACCCTTTTATCTGTTTTTTAGTCGAAATGTATGATGATAAAGCTTTTATAGAGTAAATAAAAAGGATTTCCTTGCGGGAATCCTTTTTATTTACTCTATATTTATTTCTGTATTTACCGAACGGGATCGTTAACTGTAAGCCCGCCATTCAGCTTACATAATTATCAAAATATCCCTGAATCAGAATTACCGGTGTTCCTTTATCCCCGGAACCGCTTGTCAAATCGCATAAGGAACCAATCAAGTCTGTCAGCTTCCTCGGCGTAGTGCCCTGTGATGCCATATCCCCGACCAGATTGTCTTTCTTCTCCCTGATCCGGTTAGAAATCGCTTCTTTTAACGCCTCGCCGGACAGATCTTTGAAATCGTTATCCGCAAGATATTTCAGTTTCACTTCATTGGGCGTCCCTTCCAACCCGGGCGTGCTGGCCGGAGATACGCACGGATCCGCCAGTTCCCATATCTTTCCTACCGGATCTTTGAAAGCGCCGTCGCCGTATACCATAACTTCCACATGTTTCCCTGTCCTGTTTAATACTTCCTTCTGGATATCCATAACCAGATCGGTACACTCCCTCGGGAACAGCTTAATCGTATCCTCTGTGGACTTATTCGAACCAAGCAGCCCATACCTTTCATTGCATCCGCTTCCGTTTACAGGGCTGTTCAGGATATCATCCATTCCAATCACTGCTTCGGCGCCTGCTTCTTTTAAGAGCCTCTTGGTACGCACCCTCGTATGGATATCACAGTTTAACACCTTTTTCGTATACGGGAGAATGCTGCGGCAGTCGTTGGCAAAGATAATCTCCACCTCTGCCCCCGCTTCCTTTATCAATTCCCCATAATAATCTACATAATCAACCCCTGTAAAGGGATGCTTGTTTTCCCCAAAAAGTTCGCGGTATCTTTCCAATGTAAGCACATCGCTGTACGGATTAATCCCCGCTTCATCCAACTGATCCAGGGAAACCAGTTCATTTCCCACTTCATCACTCGGATAGCTGAGCATCAATACCACCTTTTTGGCTCCCATAGCAATTCCCCTTAAACAAATGGCAAAACGGTTTCTGGATAATATAGGAAAAATCACACCTATTGTCCCCCCGCCCAGTTTCGTCCTTACATCCTCCGCAATGGCCTCCACTGTCGCGTAATTTCCCTGTGACCTTGCCACGACAGATTCCGTTACTGCAATGACATCCCTGTCACGGATCGCAAACCCTTCGCTTTCTGCCGCTTCCAATACACTATCCGTAACAATTTTTACAAGATTGTCGCCTTTTCTGATAATCGGGCATCGTATTCCTCTCGATACAGTTCCAACTTTTCTTTCCATTTCCTTTTCTCCCTTTATTGTATTTCGGATAATTGCCAATACCTTTTCTATTATAATATAAGAACCGCAAAAACAAAAGAAAAAATATGCAAAATTCATAATCGTTTTTTGCCGTAAGGAACTTCACAGCCCCTAAATGGGAGGATGCCAGGAAAAGCTTCCTTTCCCTGGCATTTATTTCATAAAATTTATGGTGAATTTAGATTATCTCTTTAGAAGTTCTTATATGTCGGTATAGCCCGTATTTTCGGGCTTTCCCGGCATTTTAGATATGGGGAGAAGTTCTTATATACCCTCATAACCTCTTAGGTTTTCCCTCTGGGTGGTAGTAAAAGAAGTAGTAAATCCGTCTGCGGCTATGCTGCAATCAGCCTTTCCATTTCAGCCTTTGCGTAAGCGAAAGTTGCGTGTGCGTAATAGTTCAGCGTCATGGTAATGTTGGAATGTCCCATGATAT
>CANDKY010000198.1 GCA_947385425.1 uncultured Lachnospiraceae bacterium
GATTGAGATATATGGTCTGCAGCACCCCGAAAAGCTTAAGTTAATGACATTGGTACAGCAGGGGAACAATAATGGAATTAATGTCCCAGGGTAGCTATATTCAGGTATTGGCCCCGCAAAAGCTGGTGGAGGATATGAAAGAGGAGTTGAATAATCTGGTAAAATTATATGAGGAGTGTTAAGGATCTTTAAAGAAATAACCTGATATCTTGCTTGCCTTTTTCTACGGTATCAAGTTACTACGTAATTCTCCCAAATTAGTTAAATAGCTCTAAGGAATCTGCCATTCTGATATCCCCTTAGGGAAACGCCCACTATGCGCCTGATTTTTGCAGTTGGATTTTAATTTTCCGTGCGGCCAAGGGCAGCAGGGAGGGGACAGGGCGCAAACCATACAGGTGGAAATTGTTAATAAGTGCTTAAGCAATATTTTGTGGGCTTTTTACCCTGGGGTAAAAAGCCCACAAAATTTGCGCTTCGCCAACCTAAGAGCCTGTTTAAAATCTCATTTCCACCATCTGTACACCTCATTTTGCGAGAACTTTGCCCCTCATTCGGGAGGCGATGCCCCACCACGTCTCCTTCATTCGGGGCAAACCTCTCACAAACTGCGGTGCGCATCTGGCGAAAAGCAGATTTTAGACAGGCTCTAAGGGCTGACGGGTGGCCGGCGCAGGAGTAGGGAGGACGGCTCTTCCCGATTCGTTTTCTTAGAGGGCGCCTTTCCCTTGTGCGCTGTTGAGATAAGACAGATATTTTATAAGTTCCTGGCGGCTGTCTTTATTTAGCTCTCCCAGGCTGATCATAATTTCTTTTAACGAAACGTCCTGGATAAATGTGGCGTTTACATCATAGGCTCCGGATGGGGCCGGATCCGCGCCGAGAAGATAATCGGTACTGACCTGGTAGAGTTTGGCAAGGCTGACAACGTGGCGGGCGGGAAGTTCTCTTTTATCCAGTTCATAATAGGAATAAGCCTGTTGTGAGATTCCCAGGAAATCAGCAACCTGCCGCTGCTTGAAATGCTTTTCTTCCCGCAGGTATTTTATTTTGTCATGAATGTCTATCAAGATAACACCTCCTACTGCATTTCGTTGTATCCCCTTATGATTAGATAATAGCATACAACAAGTATGAGTATAAATAAAAATCACAAATCTATGTGAATATATTTCCTATACGGAGCAAGATTGTTGTATTTTTAAAACACACTCTGGTAAAATTCCGGGGTTTATGGTAGTATTTAAAGAAATGATCCGGAAGGAGACAGGCAAATGGGCAGGACAGATTTGGAAATGATGGGGCGGCAGGCGGCTGCCGTGAAATATGAGCTGCAGAAGCTTTCCGCGGAGGAAAAGAACCGGGTATTGCAGGCGGTGGCAGGCCAGTTGGTAAAGGATACCGGCAGGATTCTGGAAGAGAACGGAAAGGATATTTGCAAGGCGGAAGAAAACGGGATGCACGCCGGGCTGGTAGACAGGCTGCGGCTGACGGCGGGGAGGATTGAGGCGATGGCGGAAGGGCTGCGCCAGATTGCCGGGCTGGCGGATCCGGTCGGGGAAGTGATGGAAGCTTTTGAGCGACCCAATGGTTTGAGGATTTGTAAGAAGAGGGTGCCTCTGGGGGTGATTGGGATTATCTATGAATCCCGCCCGAATGTGACGGCGGATGCCTTCGGCTTGTGCTTTAAGGCCGGAAATGCGGTTATTTTAAAAGGGGGCAGTGATGCGATCTGTTCGAATATAGCAGTGGCGGCTTCCATCCGGGAGGCGCTGGGGGCCTGCGGGGTCAGTGCCGATGCCATCCAACTGATAGAAAGTACGGACAGGGAAGTGGCTTCGCAGTTTATGAAACTGAACAGGTATGTAGACGTACTGATTCCGCGGGGCGGGGCAGGGCTGATCCGGAGTGTGGTGGAAAACAGCACGATTCCGGTAATTGAGACGGGGACGGGAAACTGCCATATCTATGTGGATAAATATGCAGATTTGGACAAAGCGCTGCCGATTATTATAAACGCAAAGACACAACGTATTGGCGTATGCAATGCCTGTGAGTCCCTGGTGCTGCATGAAGCGGTAAAGGAGCAGTTCCTTCCCAGGCTGGCAGGGGCTTTAAGGGAAGCGGGGGTAGAGATGCGCGGCGACAGGCAGGTGTGCGATCTTTTGGAGGATGCGGCGGAAGCGTCGGACGAGGATTACGGGAAGGAGTATCTGGATTATATTTTATCAATGAAGGTAGTGGCGGATCTGGACGAGGCGATTGCGCATATCAACAAATACAATACGAAGCATTCGGAGGCAATTATAACGGAAAATGCGGAAAATGCGAAGCGTTTTTTGGAAGAAGTGGATGCCGCCTGTGTTTACGTCAATGCGTCAACGCGGTTTACGGACGGGTTTGAATTTGGATTCGGGGCGGAAATCGGTATCAGTACGCAGAAACTTCATGCGAGGGGGCCGATGGGGCTGAAAGAACTGACTTCCTATAAATATACCATTGAGGGGAACGGGCAGGTGCGGCCGTGATCAATTGCTGATAGCAATGGCGTGTCCGGATGAGATATATGGTTTGCGGCACCACGGGAAGCTTAAGTTAACGACACTGGCCGTGATCTATGTCTGGA